>JAFTCX010000069.1 GCA_017454485.1 Clostridia bacterium
CAACATTGAAAAGCTGCGTTACCATAAAATCGTCATCATGGCCGATGCCGACGTTGACGGCCAGCACATCCGCACGCTGCTGCTGACCTTCTTCTTCCGCTATATGCGCCCGCTGATCGACAACGGCTATGTCTATATCGCACAGCCGCCGCTGTATCGCCTTTCCAAAGGGCAAAAGCACGTTTACTGTTATTCCGACGAGGAGCGCGACCGTAAGATGGCGGAAATGCCCGGCGCCGCCATTCAGCGTTATAAAGGCTTGGGCGAAATGGACTCCATTCAGCTTTGGGAGACCACAATGGATCCCGCGCAGCGCACAATGCTGCGTGTGACGCTCGACGACGCCGTACAGGCAGACGAGACGTTTTCCATCCTGATGGGCGACAAGGTCGAACCCCGCCGCGACTTTATTGAAAAGAACGCGAAATACGTGCAGAATCTTGACGTCTGATCAAAAAAGGTGAATACTTATGGATATGAATACAAATAATTATGAAAACCAGACCATCATTGACATTGACCTGAACAAGGAGATGCGCTCTTCGTTTTTAAGCTACTCCATGTCGGTCATCACGTCCCGTGCGCTGCCGGATGTGCGCGACGGTTTAAAACCCGTGCATCGCCGCATCCTGTATACCATGCACGAAAACGGTCTGTATCCCGAAAAGGCTTACCGCAAGTGCGCGGACACCGTCGGCTCCGTTTTGGGCCGCTATCATCCGCACGGCGACGCCTCGGTGTATGACGCGATGGTGCGTCTGGCACAGACATTTTCCACCCGCTATCTGCTCGTGGACGGCCACGGCAACTTCGGCTCTGTGGACGGCGACCCCCCGGCGGCCTACCGTTATACCGAGTCTCGAATGAGCAAAATTTCCATGGAGATGCTCACCGACATCGACAAGGAGACCGTGGACTTCATTCCGAACTATGACGACCGTTTGAAAGAGCCGACCGTCCTCCCCTCCCGTTTTCCGAACATTTTGGTCAACGGCTCCACCGGTATCGCCGTCGGTATGGCGACGAATATTCCGCCGCACAATATGGGCGAAGTCATCGACGGCATGTGCTATCTGATCGACAACCCAGATGCCTCGCTGGAAGAGCTGATGGAATATATCAAAGGTCCGGACTTTCCGACCGCCGGCATCATCATGGGCAAGGCCGGCATCCGCGCCGCCTATGGCACCGGCCGCGCAAAGATCACCGTGCGCGCGCGTGCGGAGATCGTGGAAGCAAAGAACGGCCGCTTTCAGATCGTGGTGTCCGAGCTGCCCTATCAGGTCAACAAGCGCCGCTTGATCGAATCCATTGCCGATCTGGTCAAGGAAAAGCGCATCGAGGGCATCTCCGACATCAACGACTACTCCAACCGCGAGGGCATGAACCTTGTGATCGACCTCAAGCGCGAAGCAAATCCGCAGGTCGTGCTCAATTCCCTGTTTTCACTCACCCAACTGCAGATCACCTACGGCATCATCCTGCTGGCGCTGGTCGACGGCGTGCCGCGCATTTTGACGCTCAAGCAGATTCTGCAGGAATACATCAAGTTCCAGGAAAACGTTATCGAGCGCCGCACGCGCTATGAGCTGCGCAAGGCGATGGAGCGCGAACATATCCTGGAAGGCTTGAAGACCGCGCTGGATTATATTGACGAGATCATCGCCATTTTGCGCAAGTCCAAGGACCAAAATGAAGGTAAGGCCGCGCTGATGGAGCGTTTCGGGCTTGACGAAATTCAGGCAGACGCCATTGTTAAGATGCGACTGGGTCAGTTGACCGGTTTGGAGCGCATCAAGATCGAAGAAGAACTCAAAGCGATCCGTGAAAAGATTGCCGAATATAACGACATTCTGTCCAGTGAGACGCGCGTACTTGAGATCGTGAAGGAAGAATCGCAGGTTTTGCGCAAAAAGTTTGCCGACGACCGCCTGACCGAGATCGTCAATGTCAGCGGCGAAGTGGATGTGGAGGATCTGATTCCGAAGGAACAGTGCGTCTATACGCTTACAAACTTCGGCTATATCAAGCGGATGCCTGCTGCGGAATATTCCCTGCAAAACCGCAACGGCCGCGGCGTCAAGGGCATGACCCGCCGCGAGGAGGATGTGACGCAGACGATGTTCTCCTGCTCGAGCCACGATTACATCATGTTCTTCACCAATTTCGGCCGCACCTACCGTTTGAAGGGCTATGAAATTCCCGAGGGCAGCCGCCAGAGCAAGGGCATGAATGTGGTCAACCTCCTGCCGCTGGAAAACGGCGAAAAAATCAGCGCCATGATCCGCGTGCCGGAGTTCGGCGATGATAAATTCTATCTTTGCATGGTTACACGCAAGGGCATCATCAAACGCACAAAGCTGGACGAATACAAGAACATCCGCAAGAGCGGCATCATTGCAATCAACCTTGATGAGGGCGACGAGCTCGCCTGGGTGCGGTTGACTGACGGCGACGAGGATATCTTTGTTGCAACGCGAGGCGGCTACGGCATCCGCTTCCATGAGAGCGATGCGCGTGCCATCGGCAGAACGGCCCGCGGGGTGCGCGCCATTGAGCTGCGCGACGATGACGACGAGGTGATCGGCATGTGCGCGTTCGGCGCCTCAACGCCCGAGAATGCGCAGATTCTTACCATTTCCGAAACCGGCATCGGCCGCCGCAGTCCCCTTTCGGAATACCGCTGCCAGTCCCGTGCCGGCAAGGGTTCGTTCAACTATAAGACGGAAAAGAACGGCAAGGTGGCCGCTGTGCTGATGGTGGAGGATACGGACGATGTGATCATCATCTCATCCGACGGTATCGTGATCCGCATAGCCGCAGATTCGGTCAGCTCCCTTTCGCGCACCAGCCGCGGTGTGAAGGTGATGCGCGTTTCCGAAGGCGAGCATGTGGTTTCCGCAACCGCGATTCGGGGCGAAGAGGAGCTTGGCCAAAATGAGGAAACCGCTGAGGCCGACGAATAAATCGAATCATTCCAAGGAAAGAAGGATCTCTTTTGAATCAAACGGACCAAGAAAAAAAAGGCAACCCGATCGGGCGCTTCCTTTGGACGAACAAAAGACGCAGAGCGAAAAACATCTATTTTCTTTTGATGGTGATGGTGCTTGTGGTCGCCGCCGGACTTGCATATGTCAGCGCAAAGCTGACGCAGATCACCTATGACGACGGCAAGGAGCCCTCGCAGAACGTCACCTACGAGGACGTGATCTATGACGAGGACGAATACGAGATCATGCAAAGCATCGACTCCGCCGGTTCGCTCAACGATTACCTGAGTAAATGGGCAAACAACGGCGGTACACCGATGAAAAGCAAAAATGTCATCAACGTGCTGCTGATCGGTCTGGATTCCGCCGACGGTCTGGAAAAAGGCGGACGTTCGGACACGCTGATTCTCGTTTCGCTCAACAAAAAGACGAAAAAGATCAACATGACCTCCTTTTTCCGCGACACCTGGACCTATATCAACGTGCGCGGCAAGGATATGTACGGCAAGATCAATTCGTCCTATTTCTACGGCGGTGCGGATACGCTGATCGACACGCTGGAAAAGGATTTCAAGGTTGATATCGACTACTACGTCGCGGTGGATTTCTCCTCCTTTACCGATATTATCAACGCTCTGGGCGGTCTGACGATCGACGTGGAGGAATATGAGGCGAACTATATCCGCCGCACGTCGGTGCACAAGGATTTTCCCGTTGGCGAAAAGGTGAAGCTCAACGGCTGGGAGGCTTTGGTGTATGCGCGCATACGCAAAAGCGACTCTGACAGCGATGTGAGCCGCACCAGACGTCAGCGCAAGGTCATTATGGCGCTGATGGATTCCGCAAAGGGCGCTTCGCTTTCGCAGCTCAATGCGGCGGTGGATATGCTTTTCAAGTATGTCAAGACCGACATCACAAAGATGGAAATTCTTTCCTACGGCGCACAGGCGCTCACAAACGGCTGGATGAATTATGAGGTGCAGCAGACGACCATTGCGGACGACGATGTGTTCCGCACGGGCTATGTCGGCTCGTCCTCCGTTGTGTTCATTGATTTTGAGCTGGCCGCCCAGCGTGTTCAGACCGCGATCTACGGCGAAAGCAACATCGTGCTTTCAGACGACCGCGTGATCCCCTTCAATCTCGGAAAGTATTGATCTTATGCAAAACAGACGTTATGACGGCGTAATCTTTGATTTTGACGGCACGCTGGTGGATACCGGCGAAGGCATTTTAAAAAGCCTGCAGTTTGCGTTTGAAGATCACGGCCGTCCCATTCCCACGGCAGAGGATTTAAAAAAATTTATCGGTCCGCCGATCTATTACAGCTTCACCACGTTTTATAATGTGTCGGAAGCGGATGTCGGCGATTACATCAAAAGCTATCGCAAGCGCTATAGGGAAAAGGGCATTTTTGAATGCAGGCTCTATGACGGCATGGAGCAGACGCTGCGCGCGCTGAAAAAAGGCGGTGTGAAGCTCGGCATCGCGTCGAGCAAGCCGCTGCACCTGATCTATGATGTGATGCAGGTTGTCGGCATCACCGAGCTGTTTGACGCGGTGGTCGGCACACAGCTTGACGACAGCCGCCACGAGGGCAAGGCGGATCTTGTGAACGAGAGCCGCGAAAAGCTCGGCATCGACGACAAAACACGGGTGCTGATGGTCGGCGACCGTTATTTTGACATCGACGGTGCGGCAGGCGCGGGCGTGGACAGCGCAGGTATGCTGTATGGCTACGGGTCACGCGAAGAATTTGAAGCACATGGCGCAACATTTGTTCTTTCCGAGGCAACGGAGCTTTTACCCCTTGTTTTTCCGAAAAAACCTTTAAAATGATTCTAATATAGAAAAATGACACCGTATTTTCATTCTTAAAAAGAAAATACGGTTTCTGTTCGATTATTTCAAACGCAGCGAACAACGGATCGTTTCGCTTCGTTTTATTCAATGACAGTTCGGAGGCATCATGCAGTATTTTGCAAAAGATTATGACGTGATTGTGATTGGCGCCGGTCATGCCGGCATTGAAGCCGGACTCGCGGCAGCGCGGCTCGGTGTGTCGGTCGGCGTATTCACCATCAATATGGATTGGGTTGGGAATATGCCCTGCAACCCTTCCATCGGCGGCACATCGAAGGGACATTTGGTGCGCGAGATTGACGCGCTCGGCGGTGAAATGGGAAAAGCGGCCGACGCGAACACGCTGCAAAGCCGAATGCTCAACCGCGGCAAAGGTCCTGCGGTCCATTCTTTGCGCGCGCAGATCGACCGCCGCCGTTACAGCGAGCATATGAAGCATGTGATGGAACAGCAGGATGGCTTGGAGATCGTGCAGGCCGAGGTGGTAGATTTGCAGCAGACGGCGGACGGACGCTGGCAGTGCCTGAGCCGTTTGGAGGGTCTTTATACTGCGACCTGTGTGATCCTTGCCACCGGCACCTTCCTCGGCGGGCGTATTTACGTTGGCGATGTCAGCTACGAAGGCGGTCCAGACGGGATGTTTGCTGCAACAGCGCTTGCCGGCAGCCTGAAAAAGCTGCATATTCCCCTGCGCCGCTTTAAAACCGGCACGCCGGCGCGCGTCAACCGCAGAAGCATTGATTTCAGCGGTCTGGAGCGGCAGGACGGCGACGCGGACATCGTTCCGTTTTCTTTTGACGGTGAAATTCAGCCGGAAAACATCCTGCCGTGCTATATGACCTATACGAATCAGGAAACCAAGCGCGTCATCCTTGAAAATTTGGACCGCTCTCCGCTCTACAGCGGCAAAATCGACGGCGTCGGACCGCGGTATTGTCCGAGCATTGAGGATAAGATCGTCCGATTTTCCGAAAAGGAGCGCCATCAGCTCTTTATTGAGCCGTGCGGCCTGCATACGGAAGAGATGTATTTGCAAGGTATGTCGTCCTCCTTGCCGGAGGATGTGCAGCTTCGCTTTTTGCGTACCATTCCCGGGCTTTCCCATGTGCAGGTCATGCGCACGGCCTATGCGATCGAATATGACTGTGTTGACCCGCAGGCGCTTTTGCCGACGCTTGAATTCAAAGCTTTGCCCGGGCTTTACGGCGCGGGACAGTTCAACGGCTCCAGCGGTTATGAGGAGGCGGCGGCACAGGGATTGATTGCCGGAATCAATGCGGCAAAAAAGGTGCAAAACAAGCCGCCCTTTGTGCTGGACCGTGCAAGCTCTTATATCGGCACGCTGATCGACGATCTTGTGACGCGCGGCTGTCAGGATCCTTATCGCATGATGACGTCGCGCTCGGAATATCGGCTGTTGCTGCGGCAGGACAACGCGGACCTGCGCTTAACAGAGCGCGGCTATGAGATCGGGTTGGTCAGTGAAGCAAAATATCAGCGGCTGCAAACCAAAAAAGCGCAGATCGCCGCGGAGATGCAGCGGATCACCACCGTATCCATGCCGGTGAGCGACGCGCTGAACGCCATGCTTGTTTCACGTGAAACAGCGCCGCTGCAGACCGGCTGCCGAATGATCGACCTGTTGCGTCGCCCGCAAATCGGCTATGCGGATCTTGCGCCCTTTGATCCGGAACGTCCGGCGCTGCCGCGCGCGGTGTTTGAACAGGTGGAGATTACAATCAAATACGAGGGCTACATCAAACGGCAGGAGGCGCAGGCGCAGGAAATGCGCCGCTTGGAGGTCAAAAAGCTCAGTGCCGATATTGATTATACAAAGATTACAGGTCTGCGCATGGAGGCGCAGGAAAAGCTGAACAAGGTGAAGCCGCAAAATCTCGGGCAGGCGTCGCGCATTTCCGGCGTCAGCCCGGCGGACATTTCCGTGCTGATGATTCATCTGCGCAAGAAAGAAGCAGCGCGGAGAACAGAACAACAATGAGGTATTTATGGATTACGAACCGTTGAATCAGGAAAAACTACAGCGTATGGCTGCAGTGTTTCACGTGAAACTCGATGAAACCGCGCTGAAGCGTTTTGCGATTTATGCAAGGCTGCTGCAAAGCTGGAACGAAAAAATCAATCTGACCGCGATCACAGCCACGGACGACATCCTTGTCAAGCATTTTGCAGACAGTCTGACGGTCTTACCGCTGCTGAGCCTGCCGCAAGGCGCGTCGCTGATCGACGTCGGCACAGGCGCAGGGCTTCCGGGGCTCGCGCTGCTGATCGCGCGGCCGGACTTGCGTGTGACGCTGCTGGACAGCACCAAAAAAAAGCTCGGTGTGATCGAGGACATCTGCGCGCAGCTTGAGCTTTCGCCGACACTGCTGCATGCGCGTGCAGAGGAAGCGGGCCATGACGCGGCATTGCGCGAACGGTTCGACGCCGCGACCGCTCGGGCAGTGGCAAATTTGCGTGAGCTTGCGGAATACTGTCTGCCGTTCGTGCGTGTCGGCGGCGTTTTTGCGGCAATGAAAAGCGCAAACGCGGACGCGGAGCTGGAACAGGCAAAACCGGCGCTCAAAATTTTGCATGCAAGTGTAGCGCAGGTGCAGACCTTTTCATTGGAGGATGCAGGGACAAGAACGATTCTGCTGCTCAAAAAGAATGCGCCGCTTTCCGTGAAATATCCGCGTCCTTCGGCAAAAATTGCAAAGAATCCGCTCAAATAAACGGGAACAACAAAGCGTTTGATCGAATCCCGGCGAACGAAACCTTTGGACAAGCCTTCTGAATTATGCTATATTTGGCGTAATAAGGGAGGTCTTTTTATGTCCAATGAACTGCCGCGTCCGGCCGGGCAGGTGCTTTTGATTCCGAACGAGAAAATTTATCCGAACCCGAACCAGCCCCGCCGCGTATTCGATCAGGGCGAGCTTGTCAACCTTGCCATCAGCATTCGCATGAACGGTATTTTGCAGCCGATCACCGTGCGCGAAACCGAAAAGGGCTACGAGCTTGTCAGCGGCGAGCGGCGGCTGCGCGCTTCAAGGCTGGCCGGCATGAGCACTGTGCCGTGCATCGTGGTGGATGTGAGCGATCTGAAATCCGCCATCTTTTCGCTGATTGAAAATCTGCAGCGGCAAAACCTCGGTTATTTTGAAGAGGCGCTGGCGATCGCGCGGCTGATGCAGGAGTTCGGGCTTTCACAGGAGGACGCGGCACGGCGGCTGGGCAAAGCGCCGTCCACGGTGTCCAACAAGCTGCGGTTGCTCACACTGCCGAAAAAAGCGCAGGTGCTGCTGCGTGAAAACGGGCTTTCCGAACGGCACGCCCGGGCGCTGCTGCGGCTGGAAAAAGCCGATATTGTGCCGGTGCTGGAAAAGGTGATTGCAAAAAAATGGAATGTGGCGCAAACAGAAAGCTACATCGACGATGTGCTCACGCGGAAGAATCAGCCGAAACGCACAACAAAACGTATGTTCAGCGACATAAAAATATTTCTGAATACGATCAAGGGCGCATTTGACACGATGAAGAGCGCCGGGATCGACGCGGAGCTGGAAGAAGGGGAGACGGAGGACTTTTATTGCTATGAGATCAGGATTCCGAAGAGGAAGCAGGGGATGAGTAGAATGTGAAATGTGGAATTTGGAATTTGAAATGTGGAGTAGAAAGTAGGGTGGTTAGATAAAAAGCCTTCCCCGTGAAAAGAGGAAGGCGATGGAAGGCTGAATAGGGGTTGCTTATCTGCCGAACAGACGGGCAAAGAAGTCGAGAATCATCTGAATGATGCGTTCAAAGAAGCCGAGCTTCACCACCGGTGCTTCGTCCTGCGTTGGGAAGGTTGCGGGCTGGCTGTCAGGCTGCGTGCCGGGATCGGTTGCCGGACCTACGGAATTATAGTGAATCGCAGCGCCGGTCAGCGGTTCGTTATCCTGAGCGATCACAATGTTGTTCCATTCGTATTCGCTGCCGTCAAAATAGACGTGAGAAATCTTACTGGTTTTATTGCCGTTTTGTTTAAAGAATGCGCCCTTGCCGATGACAGCGACATTGTTATGCATCGTAACGGTGATCAGCTTGCATTCCAGAAATGCATACGGTCCGATGGATTCCAGCGAACGCGGGAACTCAAGCTTCGTTACATTTTTGAAATATCGAAAAGCATTTTGTCCGATTCTCTTGACGCCGTTTTCAAAAACGATTTTTGTATGTTGTGACAATCGCGTGACAATTTATTCATGAAAATATAACAAAAAAATTAGCACTCTCCTATTGACAGTGCTAAAACTTGGTGCTATAATATACACGAACAAAGGAACAGAGATCAAATGAAAGACCTCCGCTCCCCTTGCTCAGGCGACAAACACTTTACATATCAAAAGGAGGTATGACTTATGTTGCCGAGTATTTTTGGAGAGAATTTGTTTGATGACTGGTTTGGATTCCCCGCGTTTCCGGAGTTTCACGACATCGACCGCAAGCTGTATGGCAAGCATGCGCACCATGAAATGAAAACCGACGTCCACGAGCATGACGACCACTATGAGATCGACATCGATCTGCCGGGCTTCCAAAAGGACGAGCTGACGCTGAACCTTGAAAACGGCTATCTGACCGTCGGCGCAGCGAAAGGACTCGACAAGGAGCACAAGGACAAAAAAGGCAAGGTGATCCGTCAGGAACGCTATGCCGGCGCAATGCGGCGCACATTCTATGTGGGCGAAGCGCTCACGGAAGAGGACATCCACGCGAAGTATGAAAACGGCGTTTTGAGCCTGACGATCCCGAAGAAGGATCAAAAGGAGCTGCCCGAACGCAAGAGCATCGCGATCGAATAATCCCAAAGCACGACCATCCCGCCAACCGGCGGGGTGGCTTTTTTTGTTGCGGGCAAAAAAACCGGCGCTGCGAAACGCGGCGTCGGTTTTCGGCGTTGATGCTGCGGTCGACTCAGCGGATCTTGCCGATCTTAGAAAAAGCCTTCCCCTGGAAAGAGGAAGGCGATGGAAGGCTGAATAGGGGTTGCTTATCTGCCGAACAGACGGGCAAAGAAGTCGAGAATCATTTGAATGATGCGTTCAAAGAAGCTGAGCTTTACCGGAGATTCATCCTGTGAGGGTGAAGTTGTCGGCTGTGTGGGTTGCGTGTCCGGCTGTGTGGGTTGGGTTGGTGTTGCCGGACCGGTGGAATTGTAGTGAATCGCGGCGCCGGTCAGCGGTTCGTTGTCCTGACCGATCACAATGCTGTTCCATTCGTATTCGCTGCCGTCATAATAGACGTGAGAAATCGTACTGGTTTTATTGCCGTTTTGTTTAAAGAATGCGCCCTTGCCGATGACAGCGACATTGTTATGCATCGTAACGGCGATCAGCTTGCATTCGGAAAAAGCGTAGCTTCCGATGGATTCGAGATTTTTGCCGAGCACAAGATTTTCAACCGGGACTTTATAAAAAGCGTATTCACCGATGCTTAACACTTGATCCGGAATCGAAAACCTGCTCAGAGCGGTGCATTCGTTGAACGCATTTGCACCGATCGATTTTACCCCGCTTCCGAAATTGACCGTAACAAGGTTCGTGCATTCCAGAAATGCATACGGTCCGATGGATTCCAGCGAACGCGGAAACTCAAGCTTCGTTACATTTTTGAAATAGCGAAAAGCATTTTTTCCGATTCTCTTGACGCCGTTTTCAAAAACGATTTTTGTAACTTCATAATGATACGGGAACCACGGCGCCCTTGTAACATAGGCTCCGTGCTCCACGCCGATGGAATAATCATCGATCTCACCGGTGCCGCTGATGGTCAGTGTTTTTGTGCCTTCCCTGTATGTCCATGTCAAGCCGCTGCCGCAGCCGCCGCTTGCATCTGCCGCAAGGCTGACAAAGCAAACGCTCAGGCTCAGCGTCAGCAGAAGGGCGCAGAGAAGGATGGATAAGCCTTTCTTTGTGGTTTTCATGTGAGTTGACCTCCTGTTTAAAAGTATTGTAGCAGTGCTACTATATACATAGTAACAAAATATATGTAACTTGTCAAGTAGTAATTTTTTTATACAATAAGAGTAAAGATAGTTTAACAGACGGTGATTCTATGAAAAGCGAACCAAAACCGCTGCAGGTTTTGTGTAATTACGGAGCAATTGAAATCCATTTGAAGGAACTGATGGAGCAAAAGGGGATTTCCCGCTATCAGCTTGCAAAGCTCACGAATACCCGATTTGAAGTGGTGAATAAATGGTATCAGGGCGTTGTGGAGCGAATTGATGTCGATATTTTAGCGCGCTTTTGCTTTTGTTTGGACTGCTGCGTCAGCGATATCATTTCTTATCGAAAGCCTGCATGAGGAGCCGCGTGAAAACGCCGGTTCTTTTTTTCTTTCATTCTTCGTACCCAATGACTCTGAAGCTACACATTTCTTCACTCAATCCCTCAATCCCTTAATCCCTGCTCATCTCCCTCCTCCCACAAATTGCTCCCAAACGGTTGCTTTTTCCGTTCAATAATGTTACAATACTATAAATATGACTTTTGGGAGGGATTTCCTTTGGACGAATTTGAAAAGGATCTCAACGAAACACAGAGCCTGCCTGCGGAAAGTGCAGAAACGCCGCAGGGCGATACTGCCGAAGCGAGTGCCGCAAGCGAAGACACGGCGCAGGCGCCCGCAGCGGCAGAAGCTGCAGACGAAACCGCAACGGCTGAATCCGCAGAAGCATCCGCAGATGCCGAACCGGCTGCACCGACCGGCGAGGACGCGCTGGTGCAAGAGCTGGAGGGCATCCGCGATCTGCTGCAAAAGGAGCTGGATAACGCGCAAAGCGGTGAGCTGATTCAGGAGCTCGACGAGGTTTCTGACACAGACGAAGCAGACGGGGAGCCGGAGGAGATTCCAGAGGAAGAACGCTGCACCTGCTGCGGCGAGCGCAGAAGAGATACCTCGTTCGGCGAGGATTATCCCTACTGCACCGAGTGCCGCGATCTGATGAAGGCCGCGCCGATCAAATGGACGCGCGTGCTGTGCTGGCTTGTGATGGTCGGCGTCGCGTTCGGCGCACTGATTCTGACAGGCAACTCCATCACCGATTATGCCACGCTCATGGAGGCAGAAACGTATTACGCGAACCACTGCATCATCGACGCGGAGGCGACCTATTACAACTACGTCTCTCAGGCGGCCTACAGCGAAAGCTATTCGCGCTCCGCTGTGAAAAACCTCATCAAGATCTTTTCGAACATGGGCTACATCGGCGACGCGAACGATCTTGTGACGCAGTATTTCACCGAAAACCAGCTCAAGCTCCCCTGGAACAAGCGCTATGCGGCCGTTGCCGCGGAATATCAGGAGCTGTCCGATGCTTCCACCAAGGTCAGCGAGCTGCTGCAGGATGTGATGTATGACGAGGACGGCTTTGACTTCGACGAGAAAAACGCCGCGCTCGAAAAGCTGGCCGAGCCCGCAGAGGACGGCACGCCGGGCCTTTCCGAGCTGTTTGTGGAATATTACCGCTATGTGCTGATGAATCTTTCCAAGAAAAAGAGCGACGCCGAGATGCTCGAGCAGTTGCAGCATCTGGAATCGCTCGACAACGGCACGCACGTGTGGCTGTATCTGACGAACCTGCTTTCGCTTGTTTCCAAAACCGGCGATGTGGAGCTGACGCAGCACTATTTCGATAAGTGCATGGAGATCAACATCCAGGAGGCCTCGGCCTATACCGCGCTTGCCAACGCCTACCGCTTCAGCGGGAACGTCGATCCCGACAAGCTCATGGAGATCGCCGACGACGCTGAGGAAAATATGTCCTCGTCCGCCGTGCCGACCTATCACCTGATCCGCGCGCTCGCGTATTTGTTCAAAGAGGACGCCAAGAGCGCGACCGAGCAGATGGAAGCCTATATCAATTCCGGCGCCGCCACAGGGCAGACGCCGTATACCGTGCAATCGTGCAACCTTTACGCGCTTTGCTGCGTGATGACCGGCGACGACGACGGCTATAAGCAGATGGAAGACGTGTTTGCGTCTGCGGATCTGAAAATTTCGCCGTTGGTAACAAAATACCGCAAGGGCAAGCTGACGCTGAACGAAGTTCTGACCGACAACGGAGGTGACATCTGATGACCGGACTGTATGTTTTCACAAAATTTTTAACCTTCCCGGGCGCGCTGGTGCGTGCGCTTTGGGAACAGATCGTCTGCCGCATCTGCGGTGTACCGGTCGAAGATACCCGTGCGCTGCGCTCGGACGAGCTTTGCAGCCATATCGAGCATGAGCTGATGCCGCGTTCGCGCGGTGCGTTTGCCGTTTGCTTTGTGCCGGCGTTCATGAACGGCCTTTTGGCGTTTTTGCTTGCCATCAGCCCGACGCTCGGCCTGTTTGTGTTTGAAATGACCGGCATCCCGGGCATGATCGTCAACATTTTTGCCTACTGGTTTGCCTGCTCGCTGTTCATCAACAGCTATCCTTCCGTGGAGGACGCATTGAATATGCGCGAAAAGGTTTATCACGAAGGCACGATCCTGCAGAAGATCGTCTATGCCCCCGGCTTTTTCTTCCTGTTCATCGGCGCATATCTGGAGCGCTACTGCATCACAACACTCATTGCCATTGCAGGCACGATTCTGCTCATCGTTAAATTCTGAGTTTCACAGGAGACATTATGAGTTACATTTGGGAAAATCCGGAGATCATTGCAGAAAACAAAACCTTTGCCCACGATCTTGCGCTGCCCTACGCGGACAAAGCGCAGGCCATCGCGCGTGCACAATCGCCGTTCAAGCTTTCCCTGAACGGCACATGGAAGTTCCACTGGGAAAAGGGCGCAGTCGCCGCGCCGCAGGGGAGCACGGAATCGGATTTTGACGACAGTGCGTGGGAGGACATCCATGTGCCGGGCGTGTGGCAGTTCCAAAAGGATTACACAAAGCCGTGGTATTACGCAAACTCCTATCCGAACGCGATTGACGTCGATCAGAAAAAAATTCCGACCATTCACCATGAGGAGCAGGAGGTCGGCACCCACCGCACAAGCTTCACCCTGCCTGCCGGCTGGGAAACGCGCGAGGTCTATTTGTTTTTCGGCGCGGCCAAGGCCGGCCTTGAGGTTTGGCTGAACGGGGAGCGCGTGGGCTATTCCCAGGGCTCCAACACGCCGCATGAATTCAATGTTACGCGCTTTGTCAAGCCCGGCGTCAATCAGCTCACGGCCGTGGTCTACCGTTACACCGACGGCACCTATCTGGAAGATCAGGACATGTGGTTTTTGTCCGGCATTTACCGCGACGTTTATCTTTACAGCGAGCCGAAGCAGACCGTGCGCGATCTGTATGTCAAAACGGACCTTGTCAACGATTACAAGGACGCCGATCTTGTGGCCGAGCTGTTCATCAACGACCACAGCGACGCGGGCAAGACCTTTGCTGTCAAAGCGACGCTGCTGCGCGGCGAGGAGGCGATCGAGCTCGGTTCCGCCGATCTCATCACCCGCGCCGGCGAAAACAAAATGGTGTTTAAAAAGCGCATCACAGCGCCCGCGCTCTGGTCGAGCGAGCATCCGAACCTTTACACGTTCCTGCTGGAGTATACCTGCGAGGGCGAAACGACCTACAAGGCGATCCGCGTCGGCTTCCGCGAGGTGAAAATCGTCGGCGAGCGCATCCTTGTCAACGGACAGCCGCTGATGATTCGCGGCACAAACCGCCACGATTACGACCCGAAGACCGGCTGGACTGTGTCACGCGAGCTTTATTGTAAAGATTTCGATCTGATGAAGCGCGCCAACATCAACGCCATCCGCTGCAGCCATTATCCCAACGATCCGCTGTTTTATGAGCTTTGCGACGAATACGGCTTCTGGGTGATGGATGAGTGCGATATGGAAACGCACGGCGTGCGCCGCAAGGGCGTTCCGGGCGATAATCCCCTTTGGACCAAGGCGGTCACCGACCGCATGGAGCGCATGGTGCTGCGCGACCGCAACCATGTTTGCATCTTTATGTGGAGCCTCGGAAACGAGGCCGGCGACGGCAGCAACTTTTTGAGAATGAAGGAAGCGGCGATGGTTTGGGACAAAACCCGTCCGTTCCACTATGAGGGCGACTTTGATTTTACAAAGAGCGACGTGATTTCGCGTATGTACCCGGTGGAGGAGCAGGTGGAGCGCATGGGCAACCGCATTCCGCTGGAGATCACCTGGTTTGACAACATCGCCAACGCGCTTGCCGCCGACAGCAAGCCGATCAAGGCGTCCGATTACACCAAGCCCGTCATCTTCTGCGAATATGCCCACGCGATGGAAAATTCGCTCGGCAACTTCCAGGAGTACATGGATGCGTTTGAAAAATACGAGAATCTGTGGGGCGGCTTCATCTGGGACTTTGTCGATCAGGCGATTTATAAAGAAGGGGAGGACGGTCAGCCGCAATGGCTCTACGGCTCCGACTTCAACGAAAAAGCACACTGGTACAAGCCGCCGTACAATGTTGCAGCCATTGTCGGCAGCAACACCTATTTCAACGCCAACGGTATCGTTGCCGCCGACCGCAAGCCGCACCCGTCGTACTATGAGGTGAAAAAGGTCTATGCGGAGATGAAGATCGAGGCGAAGGACCTTGCTGCGGGCGAATTCATAGTCAAAAACAAGCAGTTGTTTTCCGATCTTTCCGCCTTCCGTCTGGTCTATACCCTGACGGAAAACGGCGTGCAGTTTGCCGAGGGCACGGTGCCCGAAAGCGCTTATGCCGCTACCGCGCCGCTGAGCGAAGGTACATTCAAGCTGGAGCTGCCCGCGCTTCCGGGCGGTGAAGTGCTGCTGACGTTCTCGTTTTTGCGCAAGGAGGCTGCCCGCTTTGCGCCGGCCGGCTTTGAGCAGACCTTTGATCAGTTTTTGCTCAAAGGCGCAGACGTCGCCGACGGTGAGCTGCCGCAGGAGGGCAAGGTGCGCATTGAGGGCACGGAAAAGGATTTCACCGTTTTTGGCGAAACCTTTGCCTACCGCTTTCAAAACGGCCAGCTTTGCGAGATGACAAAGGACGGCGAAAACGTGCTGCTGTCCGGCGTAAAACCGAATTATTACCGCCCGCTGACCGACAACGACATCGATTATTTCAACTTTGCGCCTCCGCTCGCGCCGATGCATCCGCTGTATGCTTGGAAACGCGCCACAAAGGCCGCAAAGAGCCGCGCCACGCTTGTGCATCTTTACAGCCACAGCGCCTATGTGGAAACCAGGGTGAGCGTCAGCGGACTCAAAGACGTGATGATCACCTATACCGTTTATCCGGACGGCCGCGTGGACGTCACCCACAGCGGCACGGCGACAAAGGATATGCTGCGCTTCGGCCTGCAGTTCGCGCTGCCCGATGCGTTTGATTCCGTCGCCTGGTACGGCAGAGGTCCGCACGAAAACTACTGCGACCGCAAGACCGGCGCACGCATCGCGCGGTTTGAGATGTCCGTGGAGGAGCTTGAGCACCACTATATGCGCCCGCAGGAAAACGGCCACCGCACCGACGTGCGCGCCCTCACGATTGCGGCAAAGGACGGCAAGACGCTGCGCCTGACCGCCAAGGGCGAAACGCCGTTTTGCTTCAACTGCTTCAAGTATACGCTCGACGAGCTCGACGCGGCAACGCACATTCACACGCTCGCGCACAAGCCGATGACAACGGTCTGCATCGACCTGACGCAGCGCGGCGTCGGCGGCGATATGCCGGGGTCCGCAACGCTGCGCGACCCGTATATCATGCACAAGGGCACGCATTACAGCCACGCGTTCACGCTTGAAGTGCTGGATTAATCGAATCTTTAAAAAAGGTTCACGGTTTATTTAAGGGTTCATCGAACAACGGCAAAAAATCCGTGATAGCATAAAACTACCAAAACTTTTGAAGAAAAGAGGAATTTCAATGACACAAGTTCGAATCAAACGCGGCGTCAGCCTGCTGCTGGCGATGCTCTTCCTGTGTCTGGGCTGCTTCGGCGTGTTTGGCGCAGAGGGCAGCACGACAGAAAACGGTCAGGGCACTTCGCAGACCGGCACCGGCAACGAGCAGGGCACGTCCACCGGCACCGGCGACAACCAGGGCACTCCGACAGGCACCGGCGACAATCAGGGCACGCAGACCGGCACCGGCAACGAGCAGGGCACGCAGACCGGCACCGGCGACAATCAGGGCACGTCCACCGGAACTGGCGACAACCAGGGCACGTCTACCGGAACCGGCGATAACCAGGGCACACAGACAGGCACCGGTGACAACCAGGGCACACAGACGGAAGATCCCTGCAAAAACGGGCATGACTTCGGTGCATGGGAAATGCGTGAAGAAGCGACCTGTAAAACAGGTAAAATTGAAATTCGCAAGTGCAAAAACTGCGACAAAGAAGAAGCCAGAGTCGGCGAAGCGCTCGGCCACGACTACAAGCTGGACGAAGCGAGCAAGGTTGCGCCGACCTGCGAAGAGAAGGGCTTTGAAAAAAAAGTTTGCACGCGCTGCAAGGATGAAGTGATCACAAATCCCGCTGCGCTCGGCCATGTGGACGCCAACAAAGACAACAAGTGCGACCGCTGCGGCAAGGAGATCAAAGCGGCCACGCCGACCGATTCCTGCGCCAACGGCCACGACTATGAAAAAAAGGTCATTGATCCGACCTGCACCGAAAAGGGCAGAACGGAACTGACCTGCAAGCGCTGCGGCGACAAAAAAGAGGAAAACATTCTGCCTGCGCTCGGCCACAAAATGAAGACCGATCCGGCTGTGGATCCAACCTGTAAAAAAGAGGGCAAGACCGCAAAAACCTACTGCGAACGCTGTGGCCTTGTGACGGTGGAGTCCAAGGTGCTGCCGAAGGTCGATCACCACGGCATTGTGGAAGGCGCGGTTCCTGCGACCTGCCAGAAGGAAGGCTCCACCGGCAAGCTCGTGTGCGAATACTGCGGCAAGGTGCTGCAGGAAGCCACGGTGATTCCCGCCGGGCAGCACGATTATGAAGTGACGGTCATCACACCCGCGACCTGCACCTCCGGCGGACTGAACAGAGAGGAATGCAAGGTTTGCAAGGATGTGAAGCTGACCAAGACCGAGCCGCTCGGCCATGATTTTGTTGACACCTGGATTGTGGAAGCGACCTGCACCGCCAACGGCAAGCGCACGCGCACCTGCCGGCGCTGCGGTCTGCAGACCGATTTGGAACCCGTGCCGGCGCTCGGTCACGACAAAGAGAGCGTCTGGACGGTTGACAAGGCGCCGACCTGCACAAAGGCAGGCACAAAATCGCACCACTGCACCCGCTGCGACAAGGCGTTTGATATGACAACGATCCCCAAAAACGGCCACGATTACAAAATTACGGTCAAACCGGCCACTACAAAGAAGGACGGCAGCAAGACTTACAATTGCAAGGTTTGCGGCAAGAACGTGACCAAGGTGATCTATAAAATTGATTCCATCAAGCTCAGCAAGACATCCTATATTTACGACCAAAAGGTGAAAAAACCGGCTGTGACGGTCAAGAACACGGCGGACAAAAAGCTCACAAAGGACACCGATTACAAACTGACCTATGCCAAGGGCAGAAAACAGGTCGGCACCTACACGGTGAAGGTGACCTTCCTCGGTGACTACAAGGGCAGCAAGACGCTGAAATTCACGATCAAGCTCGGCAAAGTCACCGGCGTGACGCTCAAAAAGGCGAGCTACAACAAGGTGAAGGTGACCGTTGACAAGCTCAAGGGCGCACAGAAATACTGCATCTATTATGCGACCTCGAAGAACGGCGAATATGCCAAGCTGACCAACAGCAAGAAGACGAGCTACACCACCGGCGCGCTGAAGACCGGCAAGACCTATTACTTCAAAGTCCGCGCTGTGGCGCCCGACGCCAACGGCAAGAACCAGTTCGGCGCCTATTCTGCAATCAGCAAGATCAAGCTGTAAGCGACGCAGATAAAAAACGAAAGACCATCGGACGCCCGGTGGTCTTTTTATAACAATGAGATTCGTACCAAAAAAAGGAGCGCACCGGATTCGATGCGTTCCTTCGTGTTTCAATCAGAAGTTTTCTTCGTGCACTTCAAAATAGGACTGCGGATGTGCGCAGACGGGGCAGACCAGCGGCGCCTTTGTGCCAACGACGATGTGTCCGCAGTTGCGGCATTCCCAAACCTTGACTTCGCTCTTTTCAAACACAGCGGCAGTCTCAACATTTTTCAGCAGGGCGCGGTAGCGTTCCTCATGCATCTTTTCAATCGCGGCAACCATGCGAAAGCGTTTTGCAAGGGCGGGGAAGCCTTCTTCTTCGGCGGTCTTTGCAAAGTCCTCATACATATCGGTCCACTCAAAATTCTCGCCCTCTGCGGCAGCGGCAAGGTTGTCGGCGGTGGAGCCGAGGCCTTCCAGCTCTTTGAACCAAAGCTTTGCGTGCTCTTTTTCGTTGTCTGCCGTTTTCAAAAACAGCGCAGCGATCTGCTCATAGCCTTCCTTTTTCGCAACAGAAGCAAAATAGGTGTACTTGTTTCTTGCCTGGCTTTCACCCGCAAAGGCAGCCTGGAGATTTTGTTCGGTCTTTGTGCCGGCATATTTGTTTGCCATAAGTATATCCTCCGTTTTCGTTATTTCACGTCCTGCTTCCACAGGCCATGCAAATTGCAGTAAGCGTAAGCGGCCACAGCCTTTTCACCCGCAAGGGCAAAAACAGCCTTCGGCTCGCCGGTCGGATCAAGGTCCCTTTTCTGGAAGCCGTTTTCCGTTTCAAGCACGATCCACGCGATGTGGTGCGCTTCGGTCATCGGGTGCGCAACGTCGCCGACGCAGACGGTCACGCAGTCGCCGTCCACGGCGATCACGGGCACATGCTTTTCTGCGGCCGCGTCCACGGCGCCGGGGATGATCTCTTCCATTTTTTGTCCGCAGCACATCACGGGAACGCCTTTGTTTTCAAGGAAGGCGATGATGTTGCCGCAATGGGAGCAGCGATAAAATTTCATAGAAAACACTCCTTTATTTCATATCCTTTTTATCATACACAGTTTTCGCCGGTTTGTCAAGTGAAAGCGCGGGGTAAGCGGAGGGTAACTTTTGAAGAGAGAGGATAAGCTGTTAGCTGTTAGCTGTTAGCGGTTAGCGGTTAGCAAGTTGAACCCCGCCGAGGATGTAACTTCCGCGGCGGGGCGATTGATGATGTGGGCTCTGAAGCGGTTTATCTGCCGAACAGGCGGGCAAAGAAATCGAGGATCATTTGAATGATCCGCTCAAAGAAGCTGAGCTTTGCCGGAGATTCCTCCTGCGTCGGCTGTGTCGGCGAGGTTGGCGTGGTCGGGTTGGTCGGCGTAACGGAATCGGACGGCGCACCCAAGATATGAAGCTGTGCGCCGGTCAGCGGTTCGTTGCCATTTCCCAATGTGATTGCATTCCAGTCAGCCTGCGAGCCATAATAATAAACGTGAGAGATCGTATTCGTTGTTTTACCGCTTTGCTTATAAAACGCATTCTGACCGATGACTTCAACCTTGTTATACATTGTGACGTTCACAAGTTTACACTCGGAAAATGCATAACCGCCAATCATTTCGACCTTTCTACCCAACGAGAGATCTGAAATCGGGCACTGGTGAAATGCGTAATCTCCTATGTTTTCAACGGAATCTGGAATTGTGAACGTGTTTAATGCGGTGCATTTATCAAAAGCATGTGCGCCGATATTTTTAAGTATTGAACTAAATTTAACGGAAACCAGGTTGGTACACGATGCAAAAGCGTATTCTCCAATTGTTTCAAGGCTCTGCGGGCATTCAACCTTTGTAATACTTTTGTAATAACGGAACGCATTACTTCCGATTTTTGTGACGCCGTTTCCAATGACAACGCGCAACGTCATAGATGAATACTGATCCCAAGGTGTGCGTACAGAGACGTCATTTTTTCCCTGATAATCATCCATAGCGCCGTTTCCGCTGATGGTCAGTGTTTTTGACGCTTCGCTGTATGTCCACGTCAGCCCGGAACCGCAGCCGCCGCTTGCGTCGGCTGCAAAGCTGACGAAGCAAACGCTGAGTGGCAGCAGCAACATGAACACGCTTAAAAGAACGGATAGGGTTTGTTTTGCTTTTTTCATAGAGAGTCCTCCTTTTGACATTCACTGAATGTCAATTTTTTCTTGATTATACCATATAATTTTCTTGTTGACAAGCACTAAATGTCAAAAAGACGAATTTTTTTTGGAGGGACTTTTTTGTTCATCAATAAAACGGCAGACGGACGCAACAATATTTGCGGTGTGAACATTGCGCGTTTGCGCAAGGAAACCCACATTTCCCAGCGGGAGCTGGCAGATCGGTTACAACTGGCCGGGCTGGATATTGATAAAAATGCCATTCAGCGGATTGAATCAGGGCAAAGGTTTTTAACGGACATTGAATTACAGTATTTCTGCAAAGTCTTGCATGTTTCTTTTGATACGCTCTTTCAACTTTGACTAGCGACTACCGACTATCGACTAACAGCTGACAGCTAACAGCTAACAGCTGGTGTACCAGTGCCAACAAAAAAACGCCCCAAATCGGGGCGTTTTTCAATGCGGTTGATTTTATTTGCAGGCTTCTTCCACTGCAACAGCGCAGGCGACGGTTGCGCCGACCATCGGGTTGTTGCCCATGCCGATCAGGCCCATCATTTCCACGTGCGCGGGCACGGAGGAGGAACCGGCGAACTGCGCGTCGGAATGCATACGGCCCATGGTGTCGGTCATACCGTAGGAAGCAGGACCGGCCGCCATGTTGTCCGGATGCAGGGTGCGGCCTGTGCCGCCGCCGGACGCAACGGAGAAGTATTTCACATCGTTTTCCGTGCACCATTTCTTATAGGTGCCGGCAACGGGGTGCTGGAAGCGGGTCGGGTTGGTGGAGTTGCCAGTGATGGAAACGCCGACGTTTTCCAGCTTCATGATCGCAACGCCTTCGGGGACGTTGTCGGCGCCGTAGCAGCGAACCTTGGCGCGCGGACCGTCGGAATAGGCGGTTTCGTCAACAACGGTCACGGTCTCGGAGTAGGGGTCGAATTCCGTTTTCACATAAGTGAAGCCGTTGATGCGGGAAATGATCATGGCGGCGTCCTTGCCAAGACCGTTGAGGATCACGCGCAGCGGCTGCACGCGCACCTTGTTGGCGTTCAGCGCAATTTTGATTGCGCCCTCTGCGGCGGCAAAGCTCTCATGGCCGGCGAGGAAGCAGAAGCATTCCGTCTCTTCGGAAAGCAGCATTTTGCCGAGGTTGCCGTGGCCGAGACCGACCTTGCGGTTTTCCGCAACGGAACCGGGGATGCAGAAGGACTGGAGGCCTTCGCCGATGGCGGCGGCAGCGTCCGCAGCCTTGGTGCAGCCCTTCTTGAGCGCGATCGCGCAGCCGACGGTGTATGCCCAAACGGCGTTTTCAAAGCAGATCGGCTGGGTTTCGCGGACGATCTTGTCCACGTCGATGCCCTTTGCAAGGGTCAGATCTTTGCATTCTTCAATGGAAGAGATGCCGTATTCCTTCAGAACGGCGAGGATTTTGTCCACGCGTCTTTCATAGTTTTCAAACAGAGCCATTTCCACTTACCTCCTTATTCCTGACGGGGATCGATATACTTCACAGCGTCGGCGAATCTGCCGTAAGTGCCTTTTGCCTTTTCATACGCGGTGTTTGCGTCGTCGCCCTTCTTCATGAAGTCGGTCATTTTGCCGAGCGAGACGAATTCGTAGCCGATCACCTGATCGTCGGCGTCAAGCGCCATGCGGGTGACATAGCCTTCCGCCATTTCCAGATAGCGGGTGCCTTTGAGCTTTGTGCCGTACATCGTACCCACCTGGGAACGAAGGCCTTTGCCGAGGTCTTCCAGACCTGCGCCGACCGTCAGACCGTCGTCGGAGAACGCGGACTGGGAACGGCCGTAAACGATCTGCAGGAACAGCTCGCGCATTGCGGTGTTGATCGCGTCGCACACAAGGTCGGTGTTCAGCGCTTCGAGAATCGTTTTGCCGGGCAGAATCTCACTGGCCATTGCGGCGGAATGGGTCATGCCGGAGCAGCCGATCGTTTCCACAAGCGCCTCTTCGATGATTCCGTTTTTAATGTTCAGTGAAAGCTTGCAGGCGCCCTGCTGCGGCGCACACCAGCCGATACCGTGGGTGAAACCGGAAATATCCTTGATTTCATACGCCTTGACCCACTTGCCCTCTTCGGGAATGGGCGCCGGTCCGTGGTGCGGTCCTTTTGCGACCGTGCACATTCTTTCAACTTCATGCGAATAATTCATGTTGCTTTTTCTCCTTTCGGATCGTTATTCATTGGTTCGGGCGGAGAATCGCCGCGCAATACCTTTTTTAATCATATCAAATATCCGCCGCCGTTGCAAGGGTTTCGGCCAAAAAAAGCGAAGATTTTTACGGATTTTTATCGGATTGGACGAACGGGCGAAAAAAGTATTGCAATTGTGGGAAAGTTTTGGTATAATAATTTGGTAAAATCTTAGAAAGAAGGAATTTTCATGAAAAAATTACTCGCCGTCCTGCTGTGCGCGCTGGTGCTGATGTCGTCTTTGAGCGTGCTCTGCTTTGCGGAGTACCCTGTGGAGGGGCGCGATGAGCCGAGCGTGGAGACCGCTGTGGAAAACACCATCGGCAAAGTCATCCCCACCGGCAAGGACGTATCGGACAATTATTTCAAGGGGCTCAACACCATCAAGGACTATATGGAGCGGCTGCGCGATTTCTTTAAAGATATGCTCACCCGCGTGAAGGAATCCGTTTCTTCCATTGAATGGGTCCCCGGCTGGATGCGATAACACACCGCAAAAAAAAAACCGGAAAGGAAGATTTTTCTATGAAACGTACCACAAAGCTCCTTGCGCTGCTGCTTGCGGCCTTGCTTTTGGCAAGCACCTTCTCTGCTGCATACGCTGTTGAAATTGCCGGCTATGTCGTTTCCGACTACGGCGATTGCGGCAACGGCGTCAAATGGTATTTCGGCAAAGCGAAAAACGATCCCAACGCGAAAGAGGATACGATGGTGATCGAAGGCAAAGGCGCTATGGCCGATTATTCCCAGGTCAAGGCTCCGCAATGGGTCAAGCTGAAAGAAAAGATCGCACACGTTGTTGTGCGCGACGGCGTGACCTCCGTCGGCGCTTATGCGTTTGCGGACTGTCCGCTTCTGCGTGATGTCACGCTGGCCGATACGGTCCGTGTGATCGGTGACGGTGCGTTTCAGAACTGTGAGAATCTTGAAAAAGCAAAATTACCGAAAACCATGACAACCATTGGGAAGCACGCTTTTCATGACTGCTATAATCTGCAGGATATCAATATCCCGGAAAAACTGACGAGCATCGGTGAATACGCTTTCTTTCAGTGCATTTCGCTCAAAAGCGCGATCACCATTCCGGGCACTGTAAATACAATTCCCGCATTTGTATTTTTTAAGTGCTTCTCCATTCCGACGCTGGAAATCAAGGAAGGCGTTCGCTCCATTGAGATCGGCGCGTTCACGCAGTGCAGCAGCCTGAAAAGCATTTCGCTGCCGTCTTCTCTGCGCTTTTTGGGATTGAGTGCGTTTTCAGACTGCACGAGCCTCACAGAAGTGACCATTCCCAACGGAGTCACATCGATTCCGACAAACGCATTTGCAGGCTGCAGCAGTCTCAAGAATCTGACGCTTTATAAGAGCGTGACCTTCATTGACGACGGCGCGTTCAGCGACTGCCCGATCAGCAAGGTGACGTTCTATGGCACAAGCGAAGAATGGGAGCGCGTTTGGGTTGGCGAGCACAACGACGGTTTGGAAAAAGCACAGTATTCGTTTGTCAGCCTTTCGGAACCGAAACCGGCGGAAAACAAAACATGCGATTACTGCGGAGAGGTGCACGACGACAGCTTTATGGGTAAGCTGACCGCGTTCTTCCACAAGATTCTGCTGTTCTTCAAAAAGGTGCTGAGCTTCCTCGGCGTGAAATGAGCAAGCAAAACCGCAGCAACATTTTGAGATGATCGACCGGCACCCCGTCGCAGCCTTGTGGGGACGACGGCGTGCCGGCTGTGATTTTTGCAAAACAAGCACGCCTCCATAGTTTAATGGATAGAATAAACCCCTCCTAAGGGTTAGATGTGGGTTCGATTCCCGCTGGGGGTGCCACCGATCAAAATGCCGATAAACCCAGATTTTATAAGGGTTTTCGGCATTTTTGTTTTCTAAAAACTGAGCTTTATTCTTGAATTTTGGCTAACAAAAAACTGCATTTTGTAAACATGATTTGAAAGCCCTTCAAAAAAGTGGCAAACTAACAGAATTGGTAGTTTCCGGTTCAATCATCACAGAGTCTGCCAAAAGGAAACAAAACATTATCTATTTGCGAGCATATTTGGTTGTATTTTCAACAAAGTATGCTCGCTTTTTTTTGTTCAAAACTGCTAAAGATTAACTTTTTTTCATGAAACCAACCAAACAGACTTAATCTTTGGGGCTGTTTTGTCCTTATAAGTGAGGGGCGAAAATCCCTCAACCAAAAACTGAATATTGCGGGGATCCCAAAAGGAGCCACCGCAAGCGATCTTTGACAATTGAATAGTTAAACCATCGGGTACATTCCTTGTATACCGAGCACGGACAGAGGTACGCCAAGACAACGCCGAAACTTCAGTTTCCGCTTCCGAGAACAGCGTAGAGCGAGAATCCCTGCTGCCAGATGTCGGATTGCCACCGACAATGCGAAGACATATACAGGGCACAATGATACTTCATCATACGTTGATGATTTTCCGGCACCTGGATTTTTCGTATTCACTTGTTTCTGACCCAAGCGGAATTCAAAACGTAAGATGCGTTTGAAGTTTTCTGTATTGCTGTTTTTTCACGACTTTTCAGGATAAAGCCCAAGCCAAAAAACTGTTTGCTTGACATTTAATAACGTTTGTTTTCTTCTTCTTCTTTTCGTTCCCGTTTTCTTCGATTTCGTTCCCTGAATATTGACAATTGTTTTCTTTTCAGTTAGTATAAAGTTACATTGGTGTATTGTAAACTGTACCTTTGATTTGAAAAGAAGAGGGTTCACTCGATGAGAATTGCCATTTGCGACGATGAAGAAGTATCAAGAAAGCAGCTGCACAGAAGGGTTTCCGCATATTTCTTAGACAAGAACATGGATTGTTCTGTTTCTGAGTTTTCGTCCGGAGAAGACTTTGTGCCCTTCAACAGCCGCTTCGATCTTGTGTTTATGGACTGCAGGCTGGAAGACGGAAACGGAATCGATTTTATTGCGAAGATTCGCGAGCATAACGCGAAGCTGTTTGTTATTTTTTTCACGAACTACGCGGAGTACGCCATTGATTCGATCAAACTCGACACCTTCCGTTACCTTTTGAAGCCCGTGTCGGACGAAGATTTTTCCGAAGCGCTGGACACCTTTGTCAATCTTTATCAGCACACGCGAAAAATTATTGTTCCGACCAAAGACCGTATGTATTATTTGGATGCGGATGAGGTGATCTATATTGAAGCAGATAAAAAGTATACGATTATTCGCACCACAACAGGCCAATTTCGCTCTTCCAAGCCCATTTCGCAGTTCGTTCTTGAGATCAACAATTCGCATTTCTTTCAGACGCACCGTTCCTACATTTTGAATATGAAGTATATCTCCAGCATCGATAAGAAAACCGTCATTCTGACAAACGGTGAAAAGGTTTTATGCAGCTCGCAGAAATATGATGAGTTTCTGAAAGGTTATATGAGTTATCTCAAATATGAGCTTTGAGGAGGGCTTGTATGCTTTTACCATGGCAATGGATCTTTTTTGTGCTGCATGATCTGGCTGCACTGACCTGTCATACGGTCGTTCTGTCCGTCGCCCGCAGCTTTCAGGAGCGGCGCCGCGCAGTGACGGTTGGCGTTTATATTGCGGCGGCAATGCTTTCTGTCGCAAACATTGCGGTGCTGCCGCAGTTGATTGCGGCCACAGACTATGAAACGGGGACGATCGTCTACGGCGCTGTGGCGCTGCTGAATGTCATTATCTTTCCGCAGATGATTCTGCGCACGAAGGGCGTGTTTTTCAACGCGCTGATTTGCCTTTCGATCAATGTGGGCATGGAGGGGCTGTTCAGCGTTTTCAACTTTGTGCTGAAAGACATGGAGCGGTTAACCTATCTGTTTTATGAAACCGTTTTTTGCACCCTGGGCTATCTGCTCATGATTGCTTTTTTGCTGCACGTTTCAAAAAACAAGGATTTCAAAATTATCCGAAACACAGTCGATGTGATTCCCAAATGGCTCTATGTCATTATCCTCATCTGCTCGTTTTCCTCCTATTTCAGTGTGATGGGCGAGGAGCCGGAGCTTTATGATTTTGCAAGCGTTGCCGGCGTTTTGCATGTGCTTTCGGTATTCGGCATTTTGCTGTTCATCGGCTACTTTGTGATCAAGGTGTTTTCGCTGATCGCAAAGCAGAATCAGATTCTGACAGAGATGAATGTGATCAAGCTGAATTATGAGCAGATGGTAAAAAGCGACGAAGCGCTGCGCGCCTTTCGGCACGATTATAAAAACCACATGCTGATTGTAACAAGCCTTTTGAATGCGGGCTTAACAAACGAGGCGATGGAATACCTTGAAAAAGTGAAGGTCGCCTCCGGCGCCGCGCAGCAGACGTTTTCCACCGGCAACTTTGTTGTGAACGCAATTCTGAACAATAAAAACGAGCTTGCGCAGGAGCTCGGTATCGAACTGTCTTTTCGCGGCATTGTTCCGCAGACGGGCATTGAAAACGACGATCTTTGCACCGTGGTCGGCAACCTGATCGACAACGCCATCGAAAGTGCGCGGCGGGTTTTGGAAAACAGATATATCCGCGTCAAGGGCGCTGTGCGCAACGATTTCTTTGTCTTTTCGGTGCAGAACGCCGTTGCGGAAAAGGTGGAGATCAAAAACAACCGCATCAAAACCACCAAAGCGGATACAAGACGACACGGCATCGGGCTGAAAAACGTTGCCGCGGTCGCAAAAAAATATCATGGCGCCGCCGTGTATGCCTGCGACGATACGGAATTTACGGCCGACGTCACCTTGCATTTGAAGGAGGAGGAACCCCAATGAAAAAAACCATCGCCATCCTGCTTGCACTGCTGTTCCTTTTGCAGACCGCGTTGATCCCTGCGGCTGCCGAAGGCGAAACAGCGTCCGACGTGCCGGTGCTTGCAACCACCGACGAGGTTGCAGCTTTCATTCGGAAAGGACTGGTTGCACGCAAAACCGCTATCCGCTTCAAAGCCGACAAAACTGTTGCAGCAGGCGCAACACTTGCCAGGGTTTGTGCCAACACGGGCAACGGCGCCGAGGGCGACTATCTGCGCCTTGCGCTCAACTATGTTCTGCCGAAGGCGGAGCAGGGCGCGGACGACGTTTATACACTGCGCCCGACATATTACACGACCGCTGCGCAGGAAGCTGTCGTGGATGCATATGTGAAATCGGTGGTTGCGGGCTGCACGGCGCAGGACGACACGGAAAAGGCGCGGTATCTCTATGACTATCTGTGCGAGCACGTGACGTTTGATCTTGAAAACCTTTATAATGACGAAGACCTGCTGAAATACACCGCCTATGGTGCGGTGGTGAACGGACGTGCCGTCTGTCAGGGCTTTGCCACGCTGTATTACAAGCTGGCGCTGGCAGCCGGTTTGCATTGCCGCATCGTGACCGGTCAACGGGGCGACGTTGCCCACGCTTGGAACATCATTGAGATTGGTGAACAGTGGTATCATGTAGACGCGTCCTCCGGTGCGCAGCTTTTAGATAATTCCGCGTATTTTATGAAGCGACTGTTTGACGGCTACACCATCCGCTATGGTGAAAAGACTGCCCCGGAAATTCAAGGATATTTGTTTGAAATAGCGAACGAGGGGGAAAGCATCCGCACCGGAACGTTAAACAACGAGTTGAACTACGGCAGCAATGACAGCATCGTTTGGCAGCTGAACACAAAAACAGGAGCGCTGATCATCAGTGGAACAGGCGCCATGCCGTCAATTCTGTTTCAGAACGGCACGCCGTTTTGGAATAACACAAGCATTAAATCTGCAGTGATTTCCGAGGGCATCACAAACATTGCCGATTATTTGTTCAATGGCTGCTCAAATCTGGCGGAGATCTCCATTCCGTCCACTGTTACCTCCATTGGGAGCACATCCTTTGCAATGTGCCCAATTGAATCTATTTATCTTAATCCAGACAACCCGGCTTACAGCCTGCGCGGTGAGTGCTTGATTCACATTGCCAGCAAAACGTTGCTGATGGGCACAAGCAACAGTGTCATTCCGAATGACGGCAGCGTGGAGAACATCACTACTTTTGCATTTTATGGATGTTCTGCGCTAAAAACTATCGCTTTGCCGGACAGTCTAAAATCAATCACGGAGGCGGCCTTTTGCGATTGTACGGGATTAACTGAAATTCAATTCCCTTCTAATTTGACAACTATTGGCGGTTCAGCATTTAATGGCTGCACAGGATTAACCGAAATTCAATTCCCTTCCGGATTAACTACTATTGGCAATGCAGCATTCAAGGGTTGTACGGGATTGGCTGAGCTTCGTATTCCATCCGGCATAACCAGAATCAACGCAGGTTCTTTTGAAGACTGCACAGGGCTCAAAACCGTCTCATTTGCTGATTGGAAAGGTCAGGACCTCGACATTAGTGATCGTGCTTTTTACGGCTGCACAGGTTTAACAAAAGTCAATCTGCCGCAAGGTGTAAAAAGTATCAATAATTATTCCTTCGCATATTGTACGAATTTAACAGAACTATCGTTGCCAAAAACAGTAAACAAAATAGAAAGTAACGCATTTGATCACTGCGGAAAGCTTAGAACCATCACTGTGGATTCGGAAAACCCCAGGTTTCTATCCCGCAACAATTGCTTAATTAATACTGAAACTAAAGAGTTGATTGCTGCTTGCTATAACAGTGTAATCCCGGATGACGGTAGCGTAATCAAAATTGGACTGGGCGCCTTCTCCGGTTGTGAAGAGTTAACAAGCATTATATTTCCCGAAAGCATTAAACAAATATGTGGATTTAACGACTGTATCGGTTTAACAGAAGTCACTATTCCTGGAAATGTAAACAGGCTATTATGGGCCTTTCAGGGGTGCACGGGGCTGACAAAACTCAATATCTTGCCAGGTGAACCGCTGTCAATTGATGATTCCTTTAATGATTGCACTGCATTGGAGACATTATCCTTTCCAGACAGAGAAACAAGCATTAGGGGCTTTTCGGGTTGCACAAATTTAACTGAAGTTATTATTCCAAGTAGTGTGACATCTATTATGAAAGCTTTTCATAATTGCACTAACCTTGCGAATGTCAACTTGTCTGAAGGACTAGTAAAATTAAGTGGCTTTTCAAATTGCACAAAACTGACGAGCATTTCTATCCCGAAAACAGAGAAAGAGATTGGGTATTACTCAGTAAATGACAAGACAGCTTTTGATGGATGCAGCGGACTGACATCTGTTGAGTTCCCGGATGAAGTTAAACAGATTTACGGGTTTTCAAACTGCCAAGGCATTACATCTATCACCATTCCGAAAGATGCTACCGATTTTTATGCCTTTAAAGATTGTTACAACCTAAAGACTGTAACAATACTTTCACGGTCTTTCCGTTACGCAATCTATGACACATTAAGATCAGCACCCTGCACTATCTATGGCTTTGCTAATTCTTCAGCAGAAACACTTGCCAAAGAAAAGAACCGTCCCTTTATCCCCCTTTGCTCTCAAACCAACGCTCCCCATAACACACAGCCGGTCGATGTCACAGAACCCGACTGTCTGAACCCCGGCTACACCGCCGGAACGGTCTGTGTGGACTGCGGCGAGTGGGTGTCCGGTCATGAACAAACTGCCGAACCGCTCGGCCACGCGCTCGGCGAACCCGCGCCCGAAAACGTGGTTGCCGCGACCTGCACGACCGAAGGTTCCTATGACAGCGTGACCTACTGTACGCGCTGCGGCAAACTTTTGTCCTCCACAGCGGAAAAGATCGCCATGACACCACATTCAGACAACGACCGCAACGGCTATTGCGACGATTGTGAGGCCTATATCTGCGAGCACCCCGAAACGTCGCTGCAAAACGCAAAAGCGGCGTCCTGCCTTGAAAACGGCTATTCGGGCGACACGGTCTGCGGCTGGTGCGGTCTCACCGTCACCTACGGCGTTACGCTTCCGGCGTTGGGGCATCAGCCGGAAATCAGCCGTCCGGCAATCGCAGCCACCTGCCTTGATCCGGGTCGCACAGCAGAATATACCTGTTCGGCATGCGGTGTTGTGACCGTCGAAGCGCAATCCGTGCCCATTAGCACTCATGTGGACAGCGACCGAGACGGCCTGTGCGATGTTTGCCTTGCACCGCCCGATTGTATGCAGTACGGCAGATGCGGCAATGAGCTGCTCTGGTATGTGAAAGACGGTGTGTTAGTGATCTCCGGCAGCGGCGCGTCCGGTGAAGTTGAAGCCGCGCCGTGGGAAAGCTGCGCCGATGTGATCGACTGCGTCTACCTCAGAGACAGCGTGACCGCCATGGATGGCGCGCCCTTTGACGAATGCCCGAATATTCAGTGTGTGATTGCCGCCGACACGACTACAGTTTCGCGCTGCGCGGCACCGGTGCTGTATTATGCTGACAGCAGCGGCGCAATCACACTGTCCGGCCGCGATAGGGTGCCGGAGATGGATCTTCCCGCGCTTGTGAATGCCGCCGGTGTGCTTTGCATCGACAAAACGGTTGCATCTCTCTGCTTTACACGCCTGTCGCTTCATACGGTTGAGGGCGAAAAAGAGCTCGTGTATGACATTCTCAAAAACGGAAAGATCATTGACGAAAAGCATTTCCGCTTACCCGACGGCACAGCGCTCAACGATTTCAACATCAAGCCGCTGGGCTACAAGACTTTTAACCGTGCGTTCAACGCGCTGCAGGACAATCCCGACCGAAATCTCATCCTCTCGATTTCCTGCAAGGATCTGTTGCCGGAATCGCTGAAAGCAGACAGCGGCAATTACACCGAACAGTTTGTGCTGCATTTTATTGAAGAGCCGCAGGAACCGGAGCAACCCGAAAAACCTCACAGCGAAGAGACGCCGAAATCACTGCCGCAACAGATCATTGAACGCTTTCAGGCAACGCTTGCGGCGATTCTGTCGGTGTTCAAGAAGCTGTTTAGACTGTTTAAGAAAAAATAAGCGGCGGATTTTGCCGTGTTTATCAAATGATTTTCATCCGTGCCTTTCGGCTGCGTTACCGCCGACGGCACGGATGGTTTTTGTGCTTTTTTGCGGAAGGATGAGCCCTTTTGTTTCATTTCGTTCCCGAATTTCGCGGTTTCGTTCCCGACGTATTGATTTTGATTTTAAAATCTTTACAATGGGTTTTGGTTATACCGAAATGGAAACGTAACTACAGAAAAAGGACGGATGAAAACATGAAAAAGGAAACGCAAAAAGGCACGTTACCCTTGACCTGCTCCTGCGGTGCAATTTTCAGCAACGACCAACTGTTTTGCACAACCTGCGGAACAAGCAAAGAGGAATTGCAAAAGAGCAAATACAAAGAAATTTGTGAAAAAGCGAAAACTGCGGCGTCACTGAAGGAGCTTGAGCCCCTGCGTGCAAGCTGCGACGCCATCTCCGATTACCGCAACATTACAGAATGGCAAGCGTTTTTGGACAAAAAGATCGATATTCTGAAGAAGAAAAAGAAAAAGAAAACCGGACGCATCATTGGCCTTTCATCTGCTGTTGTTGTGCTTGCTGCGCTTGCAGTGCTATTTGTGATTTTTGTCATGCCTTATCTGCCTCATTTTATGAAAGCAGAAAAGGCAGTAAAAAGCGGAGATTATGTTCTTGCGATCGAGGAATACAAACAGGCGGAAGGATTCTTAGGAAGCGACGAAAAGCTTCCCGAAACCTATTATGCTTACGGTGCAGCGCTGCAGGACGAAGAAAAGTATTTGGACGCAGCAAACGCGTTCACCGATTCCGATAACCACGCCGATGCCGAAACACGTATTGCGGAATGCGGCAAGGCGCTGATTCAGAAAAAACAATATGGCGACGCTTCAAAAGTTTTCTCTCTTCTTTCCACCAAAGAAAGCAAGGCATATGTCAATTATGCAAACGGTATGGAGCAGGTACAAAAGAAGAACTATGCCAAAGCGCTCGAATACTTTGAAAAAGCCGATGATGTGGAGGGCAGCGCCAAGCGAATTGATCAAGCTCACTATGTACTTGGTAAACAGGCTATTTCCACGGATACGGAAAGCGCCCGCAATCATCTGCGAGCTGCCGGCGATTACAAGGACGCAAAGAACCTGCTGAAGGTCTGTGATCTCATGGACGCTGAACAGGAAGCTCAAGCCGGCAATCTGAACGAGGCTCTTGCGATGTTCAAAAAGCTTCCGGCAAATCTGTCCTATGATCAAGTGTCTTTTTTGCACATGATTTTTACTGAAAACATATAATCTTGAATGCCATACTGACACACCAGTGAAAGCCGAACAATCGTCATGCAGCGCTTTTTCATCGCCTGCTAACAAGCTGCAAACATGACTGCAAAAAACAGCTTAATGTCAGCAAAAATCAGAAGGGAAAACTTGTAAATAAAACATCGGAAAGCCAGAGGAAACAAAGGCTTTTCCGGGACTCCGGGGGGCAGCGGCTTTTTTGTTGCAGCGCCCGGGAATCGAACAAGGAGAGAGCATCCGCAGGATGCGGAAGAAAACAGTCCGGGGGACTGTTTTCGCCGACGCGGCAACGAGCGCAGCGAGGCGATAGGCGCGGCAGCGCCGGACAATTCCCGCTGGGGGTGCCAAAGAAAAAATGCCGAAAGCCCTGATTTTATAAGGGTTTTCGGCATTTTTGTTTTTTGAAAGCAAACGTTTTTTCTGTTGACACAACATTTTGCGCAGGCATCTTTTGCCAACCGCCGGGTTTGCTGCGTGATTTCTGTTACATCTACACCTGACAAAAAATATCCTCGCCAATCTTCACACACCGAGTTAATCAGCGGGTAATCAGCGGGTACTTCATGGGTGGTCGGATTCCAACGGTCGTTTAAAGGGAATCGTCACTTTGACGATGGTGCCGCCGCCGTCGCGCGCAAGGATGGTCAGTGTGCCGCCGCACATGATTTCGAGTCGCTGCCGGATATTGGAGAGCGCGATGTGCGGTTCGTTGTTTTCTTTGGCGGCGTTGAAATCGGCGCCGTCGTTTTCCACAATGATCTCGCTGCCAAGGCTGGTTTCGCGGGTACGGATGGAGAGGTGCAGCGGGCCGCCATAGGGATTCATGCCGTGCTTGACAGCGTTTTCCGCAATGGGCTGAAGCGTCAGCGGCGGCACACGGAAATGCGTGTGCGGCGTATCGAAGTGCACAAGGAGCAGATCCTCATACTGCGCTTGTTCAACAGCCAGATAGGCGCGGGTGTGCTCCAATTCCGAAGTAAAGGGAATGGTGCTGTCTCCTGCAACGGCGCTGAAATTTTTGCGCAGATAGTTGGTGAAATCCAGCGTAACCTGCCGCGCTTTTTGGGGATCCTGATTGCAAAGGCTGTAGATGCTCATCAGCGTGTTGTAGATGAAGTGCGGCCGCATTTGCAGCACCATGACGTTCGCGCGCTGGTTGGCGATTTCGCGCTGCTGGTTCATATATTCCTTCACGCTTTTACGAAAGATCAAACCGAACATTGTGATCGCGCAGAGCACCAGCCAGAAGGAAACCAGAATATCAACGGCAGCGAACATATAGAGGAACACCATGATTGCTGCAGGCAGCAGATAGATCAGCAGCGCGACGAACAGCTCTTTGGAGAGCTTTTTTCGCTTCAAAAACAGCGACACGGTGTTCAAAAGCGTAAGGGCGACCAGCGGCGTGATCAGCAGCGGAAACCACGGTCCGCGCACGTATGCAAGCGCCGGGTTTGTGCCGTAAAAAGCGTTTGTGAACTGCGCGGCAATCAGCAAAGCAATGAAAACGCCCCACAGGGCCACGGCAGCGCGAAACAGGCGGCTGCCTTTGATGTTCTCTTTGGCGCAGTGCAGCAAAAACGGCATGGGCATGAGCGTGAGGACGGAGAAAAACAGGAATTCAAAAAGAATGATGACCCTTTGCGCTTTTACCATTTCGGGAGAGCTGTAGCTGATCAGCTCGAGTAAGATCACAATGACATAAAGAAAAAGCAGCGAAAAAAACAGGACAAAAAAGCGTCGGTTCCATCGGCCGAGCGCGGGCATCACAGCGGAGAAGGCGACGCCGATGATGCTCACTGCCAGCAATGCGCTGCCAATCGAAAAAAAGGCGACCGTCAACCAATCTGTCATACGCTGTCGCCTCCCATGATCGGATAGCGCAGCTTTTTGAGCTGGGCGCGCACGCCCTCGGGGGTCAGCGGTTTGACCATGAATCCGCAGGCGCCGGTGTTCCAGGCGTCGAGGGAATAATCGGGATAAGCGGTCAGAAAGACCACGTTGGTGCGCGGGTTGATCTCCAGCAGCGTGCTGCAAAGGTCAAGACCGCTGGCGGTTCCCAGCTCAATGTCCAAAAAGGCCAGCGCAACGCGGTTCGTTTTTGCATATTCAATTGCCTGCTGCGGCCAGATAAAACCCTTGATCGCGGCGGACGGCAGGACCTGCTCCAAAACAGACAGGCTGTCGGAGAGGATGACCTTGCTGTCGTCCACCATGAGAATGTTGGGCGATTCCTCGCTCACGCTCACAGCGGCAAGCAGCGTGCCCACGTCCACATCCAGCAGCGCGGAAAGGCGGGTGATCATGGACGCATCCGGCAAACGGCTGCCGTTTTCCCAACGCGCGACGGTGGACTGGTTCACAAACATCTGCTCTGCAAGCTGCGTCTGTGAAAAACCTTTTTTTGCCCGCAGTTTTTTCAGAGTTTCAGAAAATGCATTGTTCATTTGAAAGCCTTCACCTCTTTTATGTTCATGATAACCCGATATGATAAAAAAAGCAAGCCCCTTGAAAAAAACACGGTTTTATTTTTGGAAAAAAATATGACATTCCGGAATACATCCTTGACAATTTAAAAATCTATTTTTAGAATAATAAAGGTTTCGAATATGCTTCGGAGCAAAAAGCTGCAGATTCTTTGCAAAAGGATGGACACGTCTATGATCATCTGCGATAATCGGTTGACAGACAGGATGAGTCTGTCCTTTTTGCATCTTTTTTGAAAATCCGGCCGTAACGGGGGTTCCGCTCCCGACGCGGTCGTGTTTGCAATTTTTTTGTTTGCCCGCATGGGCAGAAAGGAGACCTCTTTATGGCAAAACGACTGAAACAGACCCTTGCGCTGTTCCTCGTGCTCCTGATGGTGGTCACTTCGGTGCCGCTTTCGGTGAGCGCAAAGGTGAGCGAGTCGCTTGTTGAAAAGCTCACGTCGGTTTACGGCGGCGACGAATCGCGCGCAAGAAGCGATCTTGCGCTGCTGTATGATGCCGGCATCATCGACGAAGACGGCAACATGGCTGCGCTCGACATCCGCGAGGACGGTGCGCCCGCTGAGCTGGACGCTTTGGCCGAACGCATTGCAAACGGAGAGAGCGTGGGTGCGCTTTCTGTGAACGGCAGTGCGGCCGACACAGAGCAGATCACACAGATTCAGCAGATCGACACCATGCTGGAAGCGATCCGGCTGATGGATCAGGATGTTGAAATCACCGACGAGCACGTCGCAAATTTCAAATCGCTGGTTGCCGGCCTTGCAGACGGCAGCATTGACATTGACGAAGCGATCGAAACCGGAACGCTTTCGCTGAACAAAGCGCCGCGCAGAGCCCCCGGAAACAACGCCGACGGCTATGAGACCGGCGACATGGCGGTAACTGACGGAAAATATACCGACGCGATGCTGAGCGGCGACCAATATAACGCAAGCTATACCTTCACGGCGGACACCTCCACCACGTGGTATACCGACAACGCCCACAAAGGCATTGTTGCGGACGGCGTTGTAACGCTGAGCGCTGAAGACAAGGAATCCTACGCGCCCGGTGAAACTGTCACTGTGACAGCGAGTTTGAACAAGGCGCAGAGCGTGCCCGTCAGCTTTGACTGGAAAGCGGTCGGTGCAGGCGTTGGCGTGAACGGCACGGCAAGCGGAACCGTAGCTTGGAACGCGGGCGAAACAGGCGACAAGACCTTCTCCTTTGTCATCGGCGACAAGGCGAGCGACGACCTCTGGCAGGGCAGCCGCGCGTTGGTGATCAACGCCTCCAATGTGCGCGGCGCGCTGTTCTCCGGCAACGCAACCACTTGGAGCAAAACCGTTCAGGTCGCTTCGTCGGATAACGACGCGATCAAGGCGAGTTATACCACGACGGACACAGTCAGCGGTTTCACATCAACGACCGGTTATGATAACCGGGGAAAGAAAACCATGACGATCCACAAAAAGTTTACCGGATCTGATGCATGGAAGATTCCCCAAAACGGTAACTGCACAATCACCATTGCGCATTTCGGAACGGCAGGCATGGAAATTGCCATTGTACCAACAACAGCCGATGTGAATCCCGTGGCTAATGCAGCGGCTAATTCGAGGATCATACAAGACTTCCAAAACAACAAAGTCGGATGGACAGACACAACGCATTACCAAGACCAGGCATCCCCTAAGACAGTCAGTGTTGGAAATCTGCCGTCAGGAACCGTCAACGATTCTGGCGAGACCATTGTCGTGCTGTTCTTCGCTGATAACGTCCAAGGAGTTGGCAACTTGTCGCTGAAATCCTTCACGATTGCCGCGCGCAAGCCCAGCGAGCATGACCTTGTAAAATCGGTCAGCGTGCCGGCCGGCACTTATCGCACCGGCGAGGTTGTGCCTGTCACTGTTGAGCTGGACAACTACGTCAGTGCTGTGGAAAACACAAAGCTGACCGTCAACGGCACAAGCTGCGCCCTGTTGGATGCAACGAATACCGAAACCAAAAAGCTCACCTTCGGCTACACAGTCAAGGCGACGGATACCGGCGCGATCAATGTCACTGCGCTCACCGGTTTGAAAAACGCCGACAACATGAACGTTACGCTGGATTCTGCCTTCCCGTCGCAGAGCTTCGGCACGGCGCAGGGCGTCACGCTTGTTTCCGATGTGAAAAACAGCAGCATCGATTGGGCGAACGTCAAATACGGCGTGACCGACACCGACGCAAACGAACAGACCGTAACCGTGGTTTTCCCGCTCAAGAGCGGCGCGAACAACGTTGCATGGGTCGCCAGCGAAGCGGTGCAGTATAACACCAGCGGTTCTCCCGTTGCCATGCCCGTTCCCGGCTACGCCAACGCCACGGCAGATTATTATGTGCCCGGCGCTTATCTTTCCACCGACGGCGGCGCGACGCGCTATCCCGTTTTTGTTGCGCAAAACGGCGACACCCCGGTTGCCCTTGTTGCCCGCTTCAAGGGGGGCGAAAACGAATCTGACGCGTTCCGCAAAGAGACGCTGAACCTCTTTATGGACCCGGATATCGTTTCGAACGAAAACGCAGGCAAATATCTGCCTGCCGTCACCTCGGCGCAGGATGCTGTGCCTTATGCCGCAACCGCGTCCGCTGCCCCGATCGTTTTGGGCAAAAGCTGGACCTATTACCTCAAGGGCGGCGCAGCGTTTGAACAGGGCGCGTTCGTTTCCCGCGGCCTTGCCGATTATGAGGGCCTTGTGGAAAACGGCTTTTTGAAAAAGGGCGACGACGCCTATGTCATTTTGCAGGATACGGCGGAGCCGGACCATCAGTATGATGTGGAAATCGTGGTCAACAAAGCGCTGCGCGACGCGCTGATTTCCGGCGCGCGCGTGGAAGACGGTCAGGACCTGCGCCTGTGGTATCAGGTCAGCGGCCGCAAAGCCTTCACCTTTACCAAGCCCGCAGATTTTACACTGACAAGCGCAAACACAGATGTGGCGGTGATCACGCCTGTGGATGACGCACCGGGCGTCTATCATGTCAGCCTCACCGGCGCGGTCGGCAGCAGCGCACTCACGCTGACGGTCGGCAACGGCAAAGCGGAGCGTGCCTTCGATTTGAGCGCCGGAACGGTGATCAGCAAGGCGGGCAAAACGCCCTTCCTGCAGATTCCGTCCTATTCCATGGTCCGCACCACGCTGACCAACACCGACACCGATGTGCTGTTCAGCTCCAACCTGACCGCCCGCAACGCAGGCGACAGCACCGCAACGACCACCTTTGCTGCAACGCTTTATGCCGCGCAGACAGTCGAAGGCGGCTATGAAAAGACCGGCGACGCGCTTTGGAGCGGTTCGTTTGACAGCTCGGTGGACAGCACGATCACCCATATCACCGTGCCCGGCAGCGAGCTTTCGAACCCCGGCGTTTATGCGCTGGAGATCACCGCGTCTTATGCCGCCCAGGAAACAGCCTTTACCGGCACGGCGTACATCGTGGCGAAGAATGGCCCCGCAAAGGTCACGCTGGATCCGCTGGAAAGCTATTCCGTGACAAGCAAGGACATTCCCGACATCCGCTACACCGTCACCCCCGCAGACGCGACGGTGGAATATACCATTCAGAAGTCCGGCGAAGCAGTCGGCGAAAGAAAAACCGCTTCCAATGGAAAGATTCGTTTTGACGCGGATAAACCCGACGGACTGAAGGAAGCCTATACCATCACGGTTTATGCCCGGGGCAGCGAAAGCGAGCCGTGGAGCGTGGATTCCATGCTGCTGAACGTCTATAACAAGGACGCGCTGGAAATCCTCATGGCGGACGTCACTGCGGGTCAGATCGGCGGCACCACCGGCGGCACCGGCGAGGATATCAGCGGAAAAACCGTGAAGCTGGATAACCACGACAAGGTGGAAGGCTATCTGAACGGCGCTGACTTTGCACTTTCCTTTGAAGATTTTGAAACGCTGCGTACCGACATGAGCCTGCAAAAGGTCATCTCCGCCAACTACGGCGAGCATGCCTGGGGTATGCTGAGCGACCGCTTGAACTGGAGCTCCGACAACGCAGACGTTGTTTCGGTGGACTACAATCAGGGCGGCATGTATTCCGACATCCGCAACTACAGCTACACCTCCTATATTCCCACAACGGACTTCCTGCTCGTTGGCAAGGGCAAGACCGAAGACAAAGTCACCATCCGCGCAACCCATGCGGACACCGGCATCACCAAGGAATTCAAGGTGACGGCTGACACGCTGGAAAACGAGCTTTATGTGTTCCAGTTTGCGCCGCAGACAGAAACCCACGTGGTTTATACCAACGGAAACGGCGACAGACGCGACCTTGTCAGCAACGAGAAGGGCGAGCTGGCCGTTTATGAGCCCTCCGGCATCGCTTCCACTGTGATGGCCATGTCCGGCAGCGGCACCGAAACCTTTGTCGGCACCCTTTATGCCAACAAGCTCATCAGCGGTGAACGCGACATCGCCGCACGGCAGCTTTATCCCTGCAACAACCTGCGTTTGCGCACGGTTTCCAACGTGACGCTGACCTTCCTGAATCCGGACGGCAGCCGCTACAACGGCGAAGTTACGCTGCGTGCCGGCGCTTATAAGAACGACGTTTACTGCCCCGGCGCACAGGTGCGTCTGGTCAACGGCGCAGAAGTCAACAAGGACGGCCGTGAAGATGTGACCGCCACTGTTACCAATGGTCAGTTGAACCTCGGCTTTGACGCTTCGCAGTTCAAGCATAACGCCGACGACTACGGTCTGACGCAGCTTGACACCGTCACTTATGTGATCGAATACCGCACCGAAGGCAATCGCACCGGCTATGTGCGTTTGAGCGCCTTCTCCGATATGGCCGGCGCGGCAAGAGCCACGGATTCTGTGATTCAGCTTCGTGCAGCCGAAGGACTGAGCACCACCCCGCAGATCACGGGCATGCATCTGCAGCAGTATCATGAGGACATTGCCAACGACTATGTCCGCGACGTGATGGATTACACCGAGGACGTCGGTATCTCCATGAAGTTCAGCAAGGCCGAGCTCATCACCGACGCTGCGCTCACCGGCGAAGCCGTGACCACAGACGCAAACGGCTTTACAAGCTATACCACCCAGCATCCCGTGGACTTTGCTCTGTATACCACCGGCGGCAAACTGCTGCGTGCACAGACCCACAACACCAAAACCGAAGCGGCTCAGATCGTGAACCTGAACGATCTGGACAACGCGACTTTGTTCGTGTTCCCGTTCTCCTCCACGCCGATGGCGCGCACGGTCTACACCATGACCGACGCGGATATGGCGGCTGACGGACTTTCCGACCTCACAGACACCTACAACGCGCGTGTGGAGATGCGCTTCATCCGCGACGATATCACGATTCGCAGCGAAACCATGCCGTTCGGCGTGTCGAACCTGAGCCACCGCAAGGATATTTCCGAAGACGACGGCGGCGCGAAGGAGATCGGCAACGAGGTCCGCGACGACATGATGAAGAACTTTGACATCGGTTCGATTTTTGACAGCGTCGATGTGAACGAGATGCTGAAAAAGGGCTTCAGCTTCCTGACCGGGCTTGGCGGCAGCGCGAAGAACCCGTTCCTGAACATGATGATCATGCCCACCGAGGATCCCGCAACCTTCCACATCATGGTCTTTGTCGGCGACGGCAGAGATGACGACGGCGGCGAAGGTCTGAGCGTCAATTACAACCCCGACGACCTCTACGACGACATGAGCAAGTTCGAGGAAGAGATGGATAAACTGGATGACGACGACGATGAGTCCGAAATGGACGACGATGACGAAGCCGGCGAGGGCAAGATCAGCTTCAGCTTCCACGGTGCGCTGCACCTGGTTGCAAAGTGCGATGTTGCGCATAACTCCTGGGGCATCAGCTTCCGCGGCGGCGACGTCGGCACCGGATTGAAGGCCACCTATGAATGGTCGCAAAACTTCATGTGCGGTCCTGTTCCCGTGCTCGTCAGTCTGGAGCTGGGCTTCGATGTGGATCTTGATCTGTCCTTCGCAAACAAGGACGCGGTCAGAGCCATGCTTCTTGACGCCGCGCTTGAGCTGTCTGTGAAGGCGTTCGCAGGCGTGGGCTTCGACTTGTCCCTGATCAAATTCAAGCTGGGCATCGAAGGTAAAATCACCGCCGGTCTGGACTTCCTGTATCTGACGCAGGGTAACAAGACCGGAACGGAACTGAGCATCGACGGCAGAATCGCGCTGGTGATGGAGGCCAAAATTGCCATCATCTCTTACAGCACGACCTTCGCATCCACCGGCTTCGGCTGGTCGAAGAAATACGGCGCATATGACGCGATCCAGAAAGCCTGGGCAGATCAGGGCTTTGCAACGCTGACCGGTCTCACCGCAAGCGGCAGACGCTATGCGATGAAGCTCATGCCCAACGGTACCGCCACGGTCACCATCGAGAGCGAGGGTGAAATTGAGAACCGCGACTATCTGCTGAACGGCGAGCGCGCCTGGTTTAACGGCGCATCCCGCAAGGGTATGCTGCGCAAAGCGCCTGTTGCTGCGTTCAACAACGTGCAGACCAACGCTTATCCCTATGCGAACCCCGTATTCACCGATGACGGCGGAATGTTCCTTTACATTTCCGATAACGACAACGCCGAAGCGCTGCAGTCTGTGGCCAGCTACGCCACAAAGAATGCCGCCGGCGGCTATGACAACGCAGGTGCTTTGGACACCGCGGCAGGCAGCATCCTTGCCGACAGTGATGTGAAAGTCAGCGGTACCGGCAGCAATGCCTTTGCCGCATGGACCAAGCAGATGGAGTCTCCGGATAAGGAGATGCATGATAAGGTCAATCAGGACGATCTCGGCATCATGCTCAACGCTTCGGAAATCTACACCGGCCGCTATGACGGAACCGGTTGGACTGTGGAGCGTCTGACGGAAAACCATGTTGCCGACCTTGCGCCCACCGTGGCAAGCGCCGGTGACAAGGCGATTGTTGCATGGCGCAGCCTGAGCGCTTCCTCCGTGTCCGGCGACACTGCAAACGCAGACATTTCCGGCGTGTTCAACGCGGAAAACAACATCAACTACCGTATCTATAACGGCACAGGCTGGACCGACGCCCAGATCGCTTACAACGGCACCACAGGCACGGTGAACGCCATTGATTCCGCCATGCTTTCCGACGGTACGGCCATCCTGACCTACACCGTGCGCACCGGCGCCGGCGCCGAAACAGCCGAAACCTTCTTCAGCATCATCGGCAGCGACGGCAACGTGGTCACCACCTGCCGCCTGACACAAAACGACACTGCCGACAGCAACGTGCAGACGGTGGCGCTGGGCGATTCCTTCGTCCTTGGCTGGTATGCCGAGGATGACGCCGGCAACAGCTCTTCGACCGACGGCGCGGTGAACGACGTGCATGACATCCGTCTTGCCCGTGTCAGCGCCAACGGCAGCGTGGACGCCGACTTCCCCGAGACGCTGGGCGTTCCCAACGTTTCCGGCAACTTCCGCCTGACTGCACCCGCAGGCAGCACGGAAGTAAATCAGCTCTCCATTGTCTGGCCGGAGCTTTTGGACAACCAGCAGTATGATGTGAACGCTGTGCGTTTCTATCAGTTCGGCAACACCATCGGTGTCAGCAGCCCGATGACCATTGCCCACACCGGCGAGTATTACGCTGTGGACAGCATCGACGCCTACACCGACGCGGACGGCAAGGTTCATGTTTTGGCGCTCGGCAGCGACTACAGCACCGAGACCGGCAGCTTCTATGACAGCATTACGACCGACCAGATCCAGTTCATCAACGGCGAAGGCCAAGGCTCCGACAATCTGGAGCTGACGGCAAAACGTCCTGTGGCATCCATCAAGCTCGGCTCTGCTGCGTTCCGCGCCGATCAGATCGAGGTTGAGGCCGAAACGAATCTCAAGGAGCTGACGCAGGGTCTGAGCCTTCCGGTGCGCTTCTATGTGACGAACACCGGTCTGACGCCCGTGACCAGCGTGGAACTGACGCTGGGCGACCAGAGCAAAACCATTGACGGATTGAACATCCTGCCCGGCAGCACTGTGCCGCTGACGATGTCCTATAACGTACCGACCGATCATCTGACGGATGCAAATTACACTGTTACGGCGAACGATAGCGCGACAGCAAGCGGACAGCTTGTGCTGAACCATCCCGATGTGGGCATCGGCGGCATGAAGCTCCTGCGTGAGGGCGACGGCACGCGTGACGTTCAGGTGAATCTGAACAACGCCACCGGCATGCCTCTTGCCGGAAGCGGAAAGACTGTGAAGCTTGCGTTCTACAAGGACGGCAACTGCCTGCAGCCGGTCTCTGAGACATTCACGATTCCGGAAAGCGCCTATGCCGATATCGACGCCGGCATCTACACCTATCTCTATACGCTCAACGTCAGAGACTTCATCGACGCTTCCGCCGAGATTCCCGAAAGCGGCATTACAGTGGTTGCGAAAGCCTGGGTCGAAGACCCCGCCGACACTGAAAAATATGAGGAACTCAATCCGTATGATAACATTGCGTCCCTTGATTTCGACGGCCTGCTGACGAAGTATGAAACGGCATACAGCACCGACACCGCAATTGCTGACAACGGCAACGAAACCTATGACATCTCTGTCAAGATCCGCAACAACTCCCTGCAGCAGACGGACCTCGGCGATGTGACGGCGGACATTCTGGACAGCCAGAACAAAGTGCTTGCCAGTGTTCCGCTGGAGGAGATCACGCTCTCTTGCGAGCAGACGAAGACCCTTTCCAAGAAAAACGTTGCGCTGACCACTGCGGGCAAACCCGCCTCGGTACAGCTTCGCACCGTGAACACCGTGAATCTGGATGTTTCCGTCAACGGCGGTACGTGCACGGATGCCTATGTCCAGCTCACTGCAGACGGCAAGCTTCCCGACACCCTGCCTGCGGCCACCAGCAGCGTCAACACCTTCCTCGGCTGGTTTACGCAGCCGACAGGCGGCGAAAAGGTCGGCCCGGGTTCCGCAGTTGCTCCCGGCACAACCCTCTATGCACAGTTTGACTACAAGGTCGGCAACAATGTTGTGATGTCCGACTACCAGTACGCACGGACGCCTGCGGCACCCGCGATGGACAAGGAGACGGCCTCCGGCATTGACGTCACCTACTATTGGACAGACAAGGAAGGCGGCTTTGCTTACGGCGATTCCGTTGATTTCGGCAACGCATGGAGTGCGGGCGCACCCGTTTATCCCGGCACCTACTACATCCGCGCCAAGATCAGCGGCGAGGGCTTTGAAGCCTTCAACAGCAATCAGGCGGTCTTCCATGTGACCGACCGCGATCCGAAGTATGAGATCACGGTGGAGGCCAACAGCGACATCTTTATCTTTGACGGCACCGAAAAGACCGTCAGCGGGTTCAAGACGCTTGACTTTACGCTGGACGGCGTCACCTACACCGTATCCGGCCTGACCGCCTCGGTCAACGGCACAGACATCGGCGAATACACGTCCGCTGTGACCGGCAACGCGATTGTGAAGGACAGCACAGGCAAAGACCTGACGGCGCAGTTCAACGTGAACACGGTGGACGGCAAGCTGACCATCTCCAAGCTTGAAGTGATCGGAAACGACCGCACCTATGACGGAACAGAACAACCGTTGGTAACGTTGGATACTTCCGCACTGAAGGGTTGGGAGATGAAATATGCCGTTGTTACAGACGGAACCGGCGAGCCGGACAAAGCGGCGTATGCAACAACCCTTCCCGTTGCGAAAGACGCAGGAACCTACGATGTTTGGTATTATCTGGACGGCGGAGCGGACAACAAGAGCATTCCCGCCGAAAAGGTGACGGTCACGATTGCGCAGAAGGCGCTTACGGTGACTGCGGACGCGATCACCAAAACGTGCAGCCAGGATGATCCCGCGCTGACCTACAGTGCACCGGAGCTTGTTGAAGGCGACACGTTGACCGGCGGACTTGTCCGCGCCGCGGGCGAAGAGGTCGGCACCTATGCCATCACCGGTGAATTCTCCAACAGCAACTATGCAATCACGTTTGTTCCCGGCGTGTTCACAATCGAACATGACCTCGTGAAGGTGGATGCAGTTGCGGCCGGCTGCACAACCGACGGCAATATCGAATATTACCGCTGCGCAGGCTGCGAACGGCTTTACAAGGACGCTGCGGCAACCGAACAAATCACTGCCGAAGACACTGCGATCCCGGCACACGGCCATGAGATCAAGGGCAACCACTGCGTCTATTGCGGTAAATTGCGCTGCAGCTTCTGTGACCGCTATGAGACCTGGAAGGATTTCCCCGTATTCGGTTGGATCGTCTCGCTGATTCACTTCTTCATTCACACGGCCAGCGGCATCGGTTCCTGGACCTGATGAAAGAAGCAGCAGCAAAAAAGGCATAACCCTATAAACACGAAGGGCGTGTTGCGAACCAAACGCAACACGCCCGCTTTTTTGCTGACATACGCGGGGAAAGCAAACCGTTGCTATGCAGCGGCTTTTTATCCCTTGCTAACAAAAGCTGCAAATATGACTGCAAAAAAGCCAAATGTCAGCAAATATCAGCCGAAATAAAACATGGGGAGACCAATGAAAAAAAAGGCACTGAAAAACGTCATTCCAATACGGAATACAAGCTTTGTCAGTGCCTTTGATTTTTATTTGCCGCTCGGTATGTTTGCTGTTTCGCAGCGAAGATGGTTTCCCCATAGAAAACCCCCGCCATGGCGCCACGGCGGGGTACATTACAATCGTTTATCGCCTATCGGCAAAGGCTTTTGCGCTTATTCTTTCCCGATAATCGCTTTCACATTCGCGCCCTTGCAGATGAAGATCTCGCGCGCGATGATCATGCAAACGAACGCGCAGGTGCCGCCCACAAGAACGTCGCTGAAGAAGTGCGCGCCGACAATGATGCGGCTGACGGCGACCAGACCGGTGATGACGACCGGGCAGATCCACAGCAGGGCACGCACACCCTTGTTTTTGATGTGCAGCGCGTCATTGAGCATCGGCAGCAGATAGGATGCGCCGGCAGCGCAGGTGTGGCCGCTCGGGAAGGAGCGCAGCGCGTCGGTGGAGCCAAAGAGGGAAAGCATGGTTTCCTTGTCGATCCACTGACCGTGATGCTCATACCAGCGGGCATATTTCGCAAAGCCGTAATCGGGCGAGTCGGGATACATATTCATAGCGCGGAAACGGATGCGGCCGACGGGGCCTTTGATGATGTGCAGCACAGCGGTGGAAACGATGACGAACACCAGTGTTGCAACGGCAAAGCTGAACAGATCCTCGATCTGCTTGTCGGAAAAATTGCGCACGGCGAGCAGACCCAGCGCACAAAGGAACAGCGCAGTGACGGCCTGAATCACGACCAGCCACGCCGGGGTGGAGAGCTGGGAGTGTTCAATGTTGACCAGATGCTCATGGATGTATTCCATTGTGTCGGTGCAAAGCACATAACAGGCAACAAAGGCGAGCACCGCCATCAGGCAGGCGAGCAGCGTTTTCGGCGCGCCGGAAAGGGTCTTTTTGCGCACGCAATACCAGAACAGGATCATGAATGAAAAGGCGAACGCAAGATAGACCGGATTGCTGCCGATGGCTTCCAGCGCAACGCCGAAGGTGTGGTTGGAAAGATAGGTGTGCTCGGCGAGGGCGGAATGGGTGAGGATGTTGCTGACCTGCAGATCGGTGAAGGTCGCCGTTGTGAGCAGCGCACCGAAGATGAGGACGAACAACAGGATGGACAGAAGGCTTTTTTTCTTTCGTGTCATGATCTTTACCTCCAATAAAGTTGATACACAGATTTTAGCACGAATACTGAAAAAAAGCAACCCGCCGCAGGAAAAAACAAAAAGCGTCCCGCACATTCGGCTGCGGGGCGCTTCTTAGATGTCTTTTTTAATATTGGAATGTCCACGTTGCGGAAACGTCGCCGGAAAACTTGGCCGTGCCGCTGAAGACCGTGACCTTGGCGGCGCCGTCGCCCTGCAGCGGCAGGTAGGCGGTGAGCTTCGTGATCTTGCCGCTGCTGCCGATGGTGGCAGTGATCACCGACCCGGGATAGGTGATGTTGACCTGCTCCAGTGTGACGCCGGTGAGCTCGCGCTTTGAAAAGTCCACATAGCCGATGGCTTTGGCGTTGTAGGGCGGTACCGGGGATTGCAGCGTTGTTTTTTCGGGCACAAGCTTGACAGTGTAAACGATATCGTTTCCGCTGCGCTGCGCCGTGGCGCTTTGCACGGCTTTGGCGCTCACCTCAAAATCGGTTTCGGCGGGCGGGATCACGTCGCGCGGCGAGACGGTTTTTCCGCCGTCGGTCGCTTTGCCGTTTTCGTCTGTGCCGACCGCTTTGCCGTCACGGAAGGCGTAGGTGACCGTTTCGTTGACGCCCGCGTTTTCCAGCGCTTTGTTGATCAGTCCCACTGCGGCCTTTGCCGAGCATTCCGTCAGCACGATCTTCGTGCTCTCGGTCTTGTGCGCAAGCATATTCTTTTCGCTTTTCAGCGTGCGCATGGCGGCGTTCATCGCCTTGATCACATCCGCTTTGGACAGCTTTGCCGGATCGGTCTTCGGCGCGCTTGGCGCAGTCGTTGCCGTTGTGGCCGGGGCAGTGGGCGTCGCGGCTGTTGCGGGGGCGGAAGCGGGCTGCGCCGCAGTTGTTTCGGGCACCGCCATCGTGGTCAGAAGCGCCTGCAGATCGTCGGACTGTGCCTGCGTGTCGGTTGTGATATCGTCAAACGAAAACAGCGTCGAGTCTTCCGCCGGGGTGCTCGGCGCTTCGGTCGGCAGCGTCTGACTTGTCACCGGCGCGGCGACGAAGGTCTGATTGTTCTTTTTGAAGTTTTTCTTTTCTTTATAGGAGCCGAGCTCAAAGCCCATCACGAACAGCCACACGCTGAGCACAACGGCGATGACGGCCTTCCATTCTTTTTTCATAGTGTGTCCCTCCGGGTGTTGCTTGGAAAAGTCTTATTAACAATACAGAAAAACGGCGCATTTGTCAAGCGCTGCGCCGCTTTTCAAACGGACTTTTTCAAAAAAGTTTCATTGCGCGTCCTGCTGCGTGTCGCTGTCGGCTTTCCATTTTCCGATCTGCCGCAGCAGCAAGGCCAGCAGGGTGTTCGACAGCAGCGATTTGTTTTTATATTGGCGCTTGATCGTGCAGGCGGCGGCAAGCAGGAACAGCACGAGGATGACCAGACAGATCTCGCCGCGCCACGCGTAGTAATCCGGGAAGGTCGGGAACCACAGATCGTTTGGCTTCGTCAGCAGGACGATCTGCACGGAGTTTTGGAACAGCACGCCCATGGACAGCGCGATGATGCCGTGGAAGAGCAGATGGATCTCGTTGGGCAGCCGGTCGGTGGCGCAGTATTTGATTGCGCCCTTGTATTCGCGGCGGCCGGCGATGATGCACATCCAGACACACAGCAAAAAGGCCAGCGATAAAAAGACAATAAACCGCAGCAGCAGGGTATGGACACGCGCATACAGCCCATCGCAGCGCGCCTGCATCTCTTCGCACGCCGGATTGAATGCAAGGCCTCCGTTGAGCGAAAGGTAAAAATCGATCGACTGCGCATACCCCTCGGCGGCCTGCTGCACAAGCGGCACAAATTCGTCCATGGTGTCGGCGGGAAAGACCGGGTCGTTCGGGTCAAAGACGATCAGATTGTTTTTGGTTCCGGAAAAGAAGCGGCGCAGCTCGCTTTGCTTTGTGCAGCCGGTGTTGGTGGTGATCCGGTCGGCCGTGTGGTCCACAACGGCGTAATACACGCCGTTCAGCGCTTCGAGCGCGTTCATCAGCTCGCGGTATTCGCGGTCCATGCTGCGCTTTTCGCCCTCAATGAGCTCGTCATACACCTGCGTGAAATGCGCTGTGATCGCGTCCTTGTCCACCCGCCAGCCGCCGGACGCGTCCTTGACGATGAAGCCGTTTTCAAGATTCTCTTGATCGATTTCGCCGGAGGTGACCTGCCAGGAGCAGATGGAGAGCGTGGCGGCGATTTGCGCATCTCGGTTTTTTTCCTCCTGCTTGATCTGCGACTGCAGCGCCGCAGAGGCCGGAAAGCCGGAGACGTCCTGATATTGCAGCGCGTAGCGCAGAAGGTTGCGGATCGTTTTTTCCAGCTCGGTCGAAAACGGAACGCTGGTTTTCAAATCAAACTCTGCCCCCTGCGAAAGCGCGTTGCGCACACCGTCGCGGTCGTCGGTATACAGGCGGCAGCCTTCAAAAAACTGCACGCCCGCCGCAAAGGTCAACGCAGAAATCACCACAAGGAGGAGCGTTTTGGTGCCGATCAGATACGGCAGATTGCAAAGGATGCGCCGCGCGTTGCTGTCGTCGGTTTTTTTCATAGGGCACCTCCCAACGCGCGGTACAGTGCGGCAAAGTCTTCGCTTGTAAGCGCTTCGGCGCGGACCGTTTCCGAAAGCCCGCAGTCCTTCAGCGCGTTTGCCACCTGCGCTTTCGGGATGGAAAGGGTTGCGCTGACGGAATTGACCGCCGTTTTGCGCCGTTGGGCAAACGCAGCCTTGACCAGCCGGAAGAACGCCTGCACATTGTCGGTTTCAATTTTCGGCGTTTCGCGGCGTGTCAGACGGATGACAGCGGAATCCACCTTCGGTGAGGGCAGAAACGCCGCTTTGGAAACGCCGAAGAGCACCTCGGCGTGCGCGTAGTAATCCACCATGACGGTGATCGCGCCCGCGTTTTTTTCACCCGGACGCGCACAAAGGCGGTCGGCAACCTCCTTTTGCACCATGACGGTGATCGCCTGCACGGGCAGCTCGCTTTCCAGCAGGCGCATGAGGATCGGCGTAGTAATATAATACGGCAGATTGGCGCAGACCACCACGCGCGATGCGCCGAATTTTTCGCAAAGCAGCGCCGGAAGGTCGAGCTTGAGCACGTCGCCGCTGACAATTTCCACATTGTCAAAGTCGGCGAGCGTTTCTTCCAGCAGCGGCAGCAGCCGGTTGTCGAGTTCGATGGAAACGACCTTTTTTGCCGTTTTTGCCAGCTCGGCGGTCAGCACGCCGATGCCCGGGCCGATTTCCAGCACACACGTTTCCCTGTCGGCGCCGCAAAGTGCGGCCATGCGCGGGCAAACGGTTGCGTCCACCAGAAAGTTTTGCCCCAGCGCTTTGGAAAAATGAAAGCCGTGGCGCGTCAAAAGCGCTTCAATGACCCGCAGGTCGGAAAGGTTTTCCACAATGCATCACCTTTTCAAAAACATCTCACGCATCTCTTGCAAAATGCGTGCATATCGTTTATAATGAAAAAAACAAATAAAAAAGGAAGTTGAGTGTTATGTCCATTCTTGTCACCGGCGGCGCCGGCTACATCGGTTCCCACACCTGCATCGAACTGCTGCAGGCGGGGTATGATATTGTCGTTGTCGACAACTTTTACAACAGCAAGCGGGAATCGCTGCGCCGCATTGCGGAGCTTGCGGGCAGGGAGTTCACATTTTATGAGTGCGACATCCGCGACCGCGAGGGGCTGGACCGCATCTTTCAAACGGAAAAGATCGACGCTGTGATCCACTTTGCCGGTCTGAAGGCGGTCGGTGAATCCTGCCAAAAGCCGCTGGAATACTACGATAACAACGTCAACGGCACGCTGGTGCTGTGCGATGTCATGCGCAACAACGGCTGCAAAAAAATCGTGTTCAGCTCGTCCGCCACAGTTTACGGCATGAACAATGTTTCGCCGCTGAAAGAGACGATGCCGACCGGCGGCACGACGAACCCCTATGGCACGACGAAGTTCATGATCGAGCTGATCCTCCAGGATCTGCAGGCCGCAGACAATGAATGGTCGGTTTGCCTGCTGCGCTATTTCAATCCCATCGGCGCACACAAGAGCGGCCGGATCGGCGAAGACCCGAACGGCATTCCGAACAACCTCATGCCCTATATCACGCAGGTTGCCATCGGCAAGCGCGAATGCCTGAGCGTGTTCGGCGACGATTACGACACCCCGGACGGCACCGGCGTGCGCGATTACATCCATGTGGTCGATCTTGCGCTCGGTCACGTCAAGGCCGTTGCGCACACGCTTTCCAAAACGGGCGTGGACATTTTCAACCTCGGCACCGGCACAGGCTACAGCGTGCTCGATGTGGTGCACGCGTTTGAAAAGGCGAGCGGCGTGAAGATCAACTATAAGATCGCCCCGCGCCGTCCCGGCGATATTGCCACCTGCTACTCCGACCCGTCCAAGGCCAAAGCCGAGCTCGGCTGGGTCGCAGAACGCGGACTGGAGGAAATGTGCGAGGATTCCTGGCGCTGGCAGAGCAACAATCCGAACGGCTTCCCGGAGGATTGACAGCTGTTAGCTGTTAGCGATGAGCAGGCTGCGCTTTGGGCGCAGCCTTTTTTTATTTTTTGAGCATCTCTTCGAGAAAGCTCAGCGGAAACGGCGGCTGTGCAAGCGGGCGCACTGCCAGCGAAAGCAGCAGCAGCGCATTGTCGTCTGCCGCGATGCGATTGGATTTCAATGTGCCGCAGACGCGGCAGCGGTGAATCAGCGCCCATTCGCCGCCGTTTTTCACCCAAAGCGCAACCGGCTCCATCCGGCCGCCGCAATCGGCTGCCCGGTCGCCCGGTGTGCGGTCCAGATGCAGACTGTACAGGCAGTACGGGCAATGGTTGCGGTGCGCGGTGCCGGCGCCGTCGGGTGAAACGGTTTTGCCGCAGTTGCGGCAGGTGAACGATGCGGATTCAGCCGCATCGGAATGCTTGGTTTTCTTGGTTCGATCCATTTTGGATTGCCTCCTGAAGGTATGATATTGCATCCTTTGGGAGGCTTGCGGGTTGCGGCAAACCTCCCCGGTCAGGCCGCAATCTCCGTTTTACAATACGTTTTCAAAAAGCAGTGCTCCTTCAATGATTTTGGTTTGTATGGCGCTCTGTGCGCCGGGCAGGTGCGCAAGGTGTGATCCTCTTTTGGAACGTGTTCGCAGATCACCTCTTCCACCGGCATTCGCCGGTCCCCCCTTCCCCAACGCCGCTTTGCGGCCGGGGACGGCAAGTCAGGTTCGCTTTTATCGGTTGCATACACCTAAAAAATGAAAGGTGCCATCGCCGGAAATCAGCTAACAGCTAACGGCTAACAGCTTGCAGCTTGCAGCGCTTCAGCGTTGCCCGTAATATGCGTTCTTCCCGTGCTTGCGCAAAAAGTGCTTGTCAAGCAGCTCCTGCTGCATTTCGCCGTGGCTCGGGTTGAGCATCATCGTATGCCACGCCATAAACGCCACCTCTTCCAGCACCACGGCGTTGTGCACCGCATCAGCGGCGTTCTTGCCCCAGGCGAACGGGCCGTGGGAATGCACCAGCACCGCAGGGATGTCGGCGGCGTTTTCGCCGATCGTCTCAAGAATCACCGTGCCGGTTTCTTTTTCATAAGCGCCGGCGATCTCTGCCGGGGTCATTTTTCGCGTGCAGGGAATGGCGCCGTAAAAGTCGTCGCCGTGGGTCGTGCCCAGCGCGGGAATGTCCATGCCGGCCTGCGCAAACACGGTTGCCCAGCGCGAATGCGTGTGCACCACGCCGCCGATCTCCGGGTGGGCTTTGTAAAGCTCCAGATGTGTCGGCGTGTCGGAGGAGGGGTTCAGCTTGCCTTCGACGGTGTTGCCGTTCAGATCGACCACGACCATGTCGTCGGCGGTCATCGTGTCATAGCTGACGCCGGAGGGCTTGATGACCACAAGGTTCGTTTCGCGGTCAATCGCGGAGACGTTGCCCCAGGTGAAGACCACAAGATTGTATTTGACGAGATCGAGGTTCGCTTTGCAGACCTCGGCTTTTAATTGTTCGAGCATAGAATTCTTTCCTTTCCCCGTTTTACAGCATCTGTTTTGCAGCCGCCTGTTCCAGCGGCAGCGCGCGCAAAAAGCGCTGATAATAGGCGTCAAAGCCGTCTTTGCCTTCCCTGTCGGGGAAAACGGTGCTTTGCTTTGCGCCGCAGAAAATCTTTTGATCAAGGAAGTCCGGCAGCGAAAGGCCGCCGCCTTCGGTGAGATACAGCGCAAGGATCGCCATGCCCCACGGGCCGCCCACGTCGGCGGTCTCCATCACGGTGACGGGCACATCCAGCGCGTTCGCCATCATCGTCTGCCCGGCCGTTTTTGCTTTGAAAAAGCCGCCGTGACCGTAGAAAACATCGGTTTGCACCTGTTCACGCCGGAGCAGATCATAGCCGGCACGCAGCGTACACAGCGCACCGGAAAGCAGGTTACGCGCAAAGGCGGCAAAATCGGGACGGCTGTCGCGTGCACGCAGCAGCAGCGGCACACCCTCGGGCGTTTTGGTGATGGATTCGCCGGAAAGATAGTTGAACGACACAAGTCCGTCGCAGTCGGGCGCACCGGACAGAGCCATATTGTAGATCAGATCGAGCACCGCGCCCTTGCGCATCGGCATGCCGGCGGCTTCGGTAAAGGAGCAAAGCAGCGCGCCCCATGTGTCGATGTCGGCAGTGCAGTTGTTGCAGTGAACCATCGCGACCGGGTCGCCGCAGGGCGTGGTCACAAGGTCGATTTCGGGATATACGGCGGAAAGCGGCTGTTCGAGCACGAACATCGCAAACACCGACGTGCCGGCAGAGACGTTGCCGGTGCGCACGCGCACGCTGTTTGTGGCGGTCATGCCCGTGCCGGCGTCGCCCTCGGGCGGGCAAAACGGGATGCCGGGCTGCAGATCGCCGCTCGGATCAAGCAGCTTTGCGCCGCGTGCAGTCAGTGTGCCCGCCGCCTGTCCGGCAGAAAGCACATCGGGCAAAAGCCCACGCAGGCTCCACGGGAACGCTTTTTCTTTTGTCAGCGTGTCGAATGTGCCGAGCATCGCTTTGTCATAATCGGTTTTATCGCTGCCGATCGGGAACATCCCCGACGCTTCGCCGACGCCGACCACGCGGCGGCCGGTCAAATAATAATGAATCAGCCCGGCGAGGGTGGTCAGGTGCGCGATTCTCTCACAATGCGCTTCGCCGTTCAGAATGGCCTGATACAGATGCGCGATGCTCCAGCGTTCGGGAATATTGAAACCGAACGCTTCGGTCAGCGCGGCGGCAGCTTCGGCACAAGTGGTGTTGCGCCAGGTGCGAAACGGCACAAGCAGGCGGTCGTTTTCGTCCAGCGCGAGATAGCCGTGCATCATGCCGGAAACGCCGATGGCGCCGACGGTGGTGAGCGTGAGATCATAGCGGCGTTTCACATTTTCTTTGAGCGCGGCGAACGAACCCTGCAGCGCGGCGAAGATGTCGCTTTCGCGGTAGGTCCAGTAGCCGTCCTCATAGCGGTTTTCCCAATCGTAAACGCCTTCGGCGAGCACGGCGGCGGTTTTTGAAACAAGCACGGCCTTCACGCGTGTGGAGCCGAATTCGATGCCGAGCGCCGTTTGTCCGGCGGCGATGGCGGTGCGGTGGTCAGTCATGACGGTTTTCCTCCTTGAGCAAGTCGGGTCGTTTTTTTTCGGTGCGGCGCAGCGCGTCTTCTTTGCGGAACGCTTCAATGTTGGCGTGGTGACCCGAAAGCAAAACATCGGGCACCTTGCGGCCGCGCCATTCCGGCGGACGGGTGTATTGTGCGTATTCCAGCAGACCGGAAAAGTGGCTTTCCTCGGTGAAGCAGGCCGTGTCGGAAAGCACGCCCGGCAGCATGCGCGCAACAGCGTCGCACAGCACAAGCGCCGGCAGCTCTCCGCCGGTGAGAACGTAATCGCCGATGGAAATCTCTTCGTCCACCAGCTCCTCGATCACGCGCTCGTCCACGCCCTCATAGTGGCCGCACAGCAGCGCAAGGTTTTCAAGCTCGGAAAGCGCGCGCACGCGCTGCTGGGTGAGCGTTTTGCCCTGGGGCGAAAGATAGATCAGATGCGGGCGCGTGCCGAGCTCTTTGCACAGCGCCTGAAAGCAGTCATAGATCGGCTGGGGCTGCATGATCATGCCCATGCCGCCGCCGTAGGGCGCGTCGTCCACGCGACCGTGTTTATCCGCGGAATAATCGCGGATCTGATGCGTAAAAAACGCCACCTTGCCCGCCTTTTGCGCCCGGCCGAGGATGCTTTCGTTCAGCACGGTGTCGCACATTTCGGGGAAAAGGGTCAGAATGTCAATGCGCATCGTCAAACAGTCCTTTCAGCGGGCGGATGCGGATTTCTTCGGCGTCGATGTCGGTGCTGATGACCACGGGCGGGATCGCCGGGATGAGCACCTCGGCGCCGGTTTCGTCCGTGATGTGCCAAACGTCGTTCGCCCCGGTCTTGCTCACATCGGTCAGCGTGCCGTAGCTTTTTTCTGGCGCATCGGCGTCGCGCACGGCGCAGCCGATGAGATCCTGAATGAAATAGTGCTCCTTGGGTAGCTTTGCATCCGCACGCTGCATAAACAGCACCCTGCCGCGCAAAGCGGCGGCCTGCTCCACGGTGTCGGTGCCCTCGAGCTTGAGCAGCACGATACTGCCGTGTTCGCGGCAGGAAAGCACACGCACGGCGCGGCTGCCGCGATTGTCAAAATAAAGCGTTTTGAAGCGCTTCATGAACGACGGTTCGTCGCACCACGGCTCCACGCGCACTTCACCGCGCACACCGTGGGTGCCGACGATTTTTCCGATTTCAAGATAAGGGTGACGCATGAGGGAATTCATCCTTTCAAAAGGGGAAACGTTGATGGAATTTGGAATTTGGAATGTGGAATGTGGAATTAAGGGGCGCCGCGCAAATCGCGATGCGCCGAAATGTACAAATGAAAGCATAATATAATTGATGGGTATTCTTTCTTCAACTGCTTTGCTTTGCGGACGAAACGTAAAGTGAAGTGAACCGTAAACCCGCGACCTCAATTCCAAATTTCACATTCCAAATTTGCGCATAAGCGCACAGCGCATTCATAAAAAGGCTGCTAAGCAGCCTTTTTATGCGTACAGCGGATACGCTTTGCAGATTTTTTCCACTTCGGCGCGGATATAATCCTTTTGCGCGTCGAAATCCTTCGCTGCCAGCGCAATCAGCGCGGCAATCTTGTCCATATCGTCCTCGTTCAGTCCGCGCGTTGTCAGTGCAGCGGTGCCCAGACGCACGCCGGAGGTGACGAACGGTTTCTGCGGATCATTCGGGATGGCGTTCTTGTTCGTGGTTATGCCGACCTCGTCTAAGCGGTGCTCCAGCTCCTTGCCGGTCAGACCGACCGAGCGCAGGTCCAGCAGACAGAGGTGGTTGTCTGTGCCGCCGGAAACCAGATCGATTCCGCGCGAAAGCAAGCCGGCGGCGAGCGCCTTGCTGTTTTTGACGATGTTTTCGGCATAGGTTTTGAACGCCGGGTTCAGCGCTTCGCCGAAGCAGACGGCCTTTGCGGCAATGATGTGCATGAGCGGACCGCCCTGGTTGCCGGGGAAGATCGCTTTGTTGATTGCCGGGCCGTATTCCGCCTTTGCAAGGATCAGACCGCCGCGCGGACCGCGCAGGGTTTTATGCGTGGTGGTGGTCACAACGTCGGCGTAAGGCACCGGGTTCATGTGCTGGCCGGCAACGACCAGACCCGCGATGTGCGCCATATCGACCAGGAAGATTGCGCCGACCTCGTCGCAGATGGCGCGGATGCGTTTGAAATCGATCTCTCTGGGATAGGCCGAGGCGCCGGAGACGATCATCTTCGGCTGCGTCTGCTTTGCAAGACGCTGCAGCGCGTCATAATCGAGGAAGCCGTTGTCGTCCACGCCGTAGGAGACGAAGTTGTAAATTTTACCGCTGGCGTTGACGGGAGAACCGTGGGTCAGATGCCCGCCTGCGGCAAGCGACATGCCAAGCACGGTATCGCCCGGCTGCAGCAGCGCGGCATAGGCGGCAAGGTTCGCCTGTGAGCCGGAGTGCGGCTGCACATTGGCATACTCCGCGCCGAAGAGCTTCTTTGCGCGCTCAATGGCGAGCGTTTCCACCACGTCCACACATTCGCAGCCGCCGTAGTAGCGCTTGCCGGGGTAGCCCTCGGCGTATTTGTTGGTCAGCACACTGCCCATGGCCGCCATCACAGCGGGGGAGACAATGTTTTCAGACGCGATGAGCTCCAGCTTGTTCTGCTGGCGGTGCAGCTCGCCTGCCATGGCGTCGGCAATTTCGGGATCGACCGCGTGAATGAGGCCGATGCTGTCGAGAAGGTCGTTGTACATATGAGAATCGTTCCTTTCTTTTTGAGTCGGTAGTCGTTAGTCGTTAGGTACCCGCTGATTAATTCGATGTGTAAAGATTGGCGAGGAAATTTTTCGTCAGATGTAACAGAAATCGCGCAGACAACCTTCCGGTTTTCAAGAGATTTCTGTGCAAAATGACGGAAAATTTGCCGCCAATGTTTGCGTGTTCGAGTTAATCAGTGGGTACTTAGTCGGTAGTTTGCAGTGATTCCGAGAGGGAAAACAACATTTTCCCAATTTCCGAGCTTAAGGAAAGTGCCGGGGCGGCCTGCGCCGCAGAAAGATAGCCTAATCTTTGTGCCAATAACAGTTGTGTTTCAAGCTCTGCTCTGGAGCCGCGGGCAATAGAAAGAAAGCGCAAAAACTCCCGATCTGTTTTTCGCCCCTGCCCTTCGGCAATATTAGAAGGGATCGACACGGCGGCTCTGCGCATCTGACTTGCAAGCTCAAATTGTTCCTCGCGCGGGAACGCTTTCACAAGGCCGTATGTGATTTCGACCAAATCCATAGACTTTTTCCATACGATCAGATCTTTGAAATCAGAAGCCATTTCCGGGTCCCCCTATGCTAACGACAAAAGACTACAGACTATCGACTTTCGGATGAAATTCGCTTCAGCGAATTTCATCAGTGCCCATATACGGCCGCAGCACTTCGGGTACCGTGACGGAGCCGTCGGCGTTCTGGTAGTTTTCGAGGATGGCGGCAACGGTGCGGCCGATGGCGACGCCGGAGCCGTTGAGCGTGTGCACAAGCTTCGCCTTGTCCTTCGGGTCGTCCTTGTAGCGGATGGATGCGCGGCGCGCCTGGAAGTCTTCAAAATCGGAGCAGGAGGAGATTTCCACATACCGGCCGTAGGAGGGCATCCAGACCTCGATATCGTAGGTTTTGGCCGAAGAGAAGCCGATGTCGCCCGTGGACAGCGCGACCACACGGTAGGGCAGCCCCAGCTCCTGCAGCACGCGCTCGGCGTCGTTCGTCAGCTTTTCCAGCTCGGCGTAGCTTTCCTCCGGCTTTGTGAACTTGACCAGCTCAACCTTGTTGAACTGATGCTGGCGAATGAGTCCGCGCGTGTCGCGGCCGGCGGAACCGGCTTCGGCGCGGAAGCACGCGGAATATGCGCAATAGCAAAGCGGAAGCTGTTTGCCGTCCAGGATCTCGTCGCGGTGCATATTCGTCACGGGCACCTCTGCGGTCGGGATCAGGAAATAGTCGTTTGTGAGCTTGAACGCGTCCTCCTCAAACTTCGGGAGTTGGCCGGTGCCGGTCATCGAAGCGCGGTTGACCATGAAGGGCGGAAAAATCTCCGTGTAGCCGTGCGCGGTGTGCGTGTTCAGGAAAAAGTTGATGATCGAACGCTCCAGCCGTGCGCCCAGACCCTTATAAAAATGGAAGCGCGCGCCGGTGACCTTTGCTGCGGTCTCCGGGTCGAGAATGCCGAGGTCGGCGCCGATGTCCCAATGCGCCTTGGCGTCAAAATCAAACGTGCGCGGTTCGCCCCAGCGGCGGATTTCCACATTTTCGCTGTCGTCCTTGCCGATCGGCGTGGTTGCGCTGGGCACGTTCGGAATTTCAAGGAGGAGGGCCTTTTGCTTCGCTTCCAGCGCGGAAAGCTCGTCCTCGTCGGCCTTGATCGCCTCTTTGACGGCGTTCATTTTCTGCATGATCTCGGAAATGTCGCCGCCGGCCTTTTTGATGGCGGGAATCTGCTTGGAAGCGGCGTTCTGCTCCGCTTTCAAACCGTCACGCTTACTCGCCAGTTCCCGGCGCTTTGCGTCGATGGCGATGATCTCGTCGATCACGGCGTCCATGTTTTTGTTGCGTGTTTTCATGGCCGCTTTGATGCGGTCGGGGTCCTCGCGGATCCATTTGATGTCTAACATAGCGGGTGTCTCCTTTATTTGTCAAACGAATTTAATAACTTTGTCAGATCTTCCTTGCTGAAAAACTCAATTTCCAAGCTGCCCTTTTCCTTGCCCTGCAGGCGAATTTTCGCCTTGCGGCCGAGGAACTGCGACATGGAAAGCTCGGCTTCGTCAAAGAAGGTGTCGCGCTTTTGCACGGCGCGGATGCGTTTGGGCGCGGTCATGTTCTTCACACGGCGCTCGGTTTCGCGCACGGAAAGCCCGTCGCGCACGATCTCCTGCGCGAGCGCGATGGCGTCCTCTTTTTCCGGCAGCGCCAAAAGGGTACGCGCATGGCCGGCGGAAAGCGCGCCGGTTTCCACCAGCGAGAGCACCTCTTGCGGTAAAGCGAGCAGCCGCAGCGCGTTTGCCACCGCGGGGCGCGATTTGCCGACCCGTTCGGCGGCCTGCTCCTGCGTGAGCGCATAGGTGTCCATCAGAAGGCGAAAGCCCATCGCTTCCTCAATGGGGTTGAGATCTTCCCGCTGCAGGTTTTCCACCAGCGCAAGCTCCATCGCCTCGCTGTCGCTCATTTCGCGGATAACGACCGGCACTTCGGTAAGCCCCGCCATCCGGCTGGCACGCCAGCGGCGTTCGCCGGCGATGAGCTGATAGCTGCCGTCTGCCAGCGGGCGCACAAGCAGCGGCTGCAGCACACCGTGCGCAGCGATGCTTGCCGCAAGCTCGGCGAGCGCGTCTTCGTCGAAGATTTTACGCGGCTGGGCGCGGTTGGGCGTGATCTCGTTGATCGAAAGCCGCACGGCACTGCTCTGCGCCTCTTCCACGGCATTATCTAAAAACAGTGCGTCGAGCCCTTTGCCGAGCCCGGACTTTTTCTTTGTAGCCATTGGAAAACCTCCTGATAAGAGTGAAGAGTGAAGAGTGTAGAGTGGAGCGTGGAGCGTGGAGATCAGTTTGAAGACTGAAGTTGAGAGGAAACTGTTTTGGTGGTTGCCTGTAGCATATAGTATATCTCTTCACAATCCGCTTTCATGGATTGATACTCTTCTCCTTTGATATAGTCTGTTTCAAACAACAGTTCCAACCAATAGTTCGTTTCTGCACATTCTTTGAGCGCGATGTATATTTTGGATAAAAAGTCACGTTTACTTATAGCGCAAACACTTTCTGCAACATTAGCGCCGATGCTTGTGCCGCTGCGAAGAACCTGTTTGGAAAGCACAAATTCCTTTTTTTCATCACATAAAAACTGATACATTTTTATGATGAGGATCGAAAATTTTTTGCTTTTATATCTTACGGTGTTTTCCCCTTCACTCTTCACTCTTCACACTCCACTCTTTTTTAAAAATTCTTCCGCCAAATCCATATACGCCTTGGCGCCCTTGGACGCGCGGTCATAGTACATGACGGGCTGGCCGAAGGACGGCGCTTCCGACAAGCGCACGTTGCGCGGAATGACCGTGCCGTAGACCTTTTGCGGAAAAAAGCGCTTGACCTCTGTGACGACCTGCTGCGTCAGATTCAGCCGGCCGTCGAACATGGTCAGCAGCACGCCTTCCATGTCGATGTAGGGGTTGTATTTGCGCTTGACAAGACGGATCGTGTTCATCAACTGGGAAAGCCCCTCCAGCGCGTAATACTCGCACTGGATCGGCACAAGGACCGTATCCACGGCACACAGCGCGTTGAGTGTGATCAGACCCAGCGACGGCGGGCAGTCGAGGAAAAGGAAATCATACTGCGCTTTGATGGGCGCAAGCGCGCTTTTGATGCGTGTCATCCGGCTGTCCAGCTCCGCGATCTCCAGCTCCGCGCCGGCAAGGTTCATGTGCGACGGGAGCAGACTCAGCCCCTCAAACGCCGTTTCAACGCGCACCTCTTCGGCGGACGCCGTGCCGATGAGCAGATCGTAGGTGGATTTTTCCACGTTTTTTTTGTTGACGCCGAGCCCCGATGTGGCGTTGCCCTGCGGATCTATGTCCGCCAAAAGCACGCGTTTGCCGCATTTGCCGACGGCGGCAGCCAGATTGACGGCTGTGGTCGTTTTGCCCACACCGCCTTTTTGGTTGACGATTGCAACAGTCTTTCCCATGGAGGTTCCTTTCCGTAAATTACGTTTTTCAATCATATCCAAAATAGTATAGCATAAACGCGGGAAATTGAAAAGAGGGATTTTACAAAAAAATCCCCCGTTTCTGTATAAAAAACTGTGCAGTCCGCAAACTGCACAGTTTTGTGTCGGAATGGAATCAGGCTTCGCTGTTTTGCATCTCCAAGAGTGAGCGCAGAAGACCCATGATGAAGTTCACCAGCGAAAGGAGCAATGCGCTTTTTTCGTTCATTGGTTCGTCCCCCTTGCATAATAATAGAAAGTATTTCCATTTTCGGTTTCCATTATAAAAGTTAAATATGAGATCACTGTGAACAATTCATGAAGAATTATTAAGGATTGTGCTTTGGTTTTGAAATGCGGCGTTGTTTCCGCTTGGCATTTGTCGCTTTTCTGTTCAACATCCACAGATTTCGCCCGATAATTTTTTACGTCGGATTTCTTGAAAAGTCATTGACTTTTTTCTTAAAAATGTTTATCATTATCATGTAATATAGGCTTGATATAAGCTGAACCAAGACTTTAAAGGAGGTCTGTGCCATGAAACATACCATCCGCACAGGAAGAAACATCATTGCGGTTCTGCTCGCGGCGCTGATGATCGCGCTGACCGCTTCCGTGGCCGCCGTGGCCGAGGATGTGGATGTGCTTGTCCGCTTCATCAACCCCTACGCGACCGATTCCGTTGACGAAGGAACCGATTTGACCAACTACAAAACTGCTGTGCTCAAGACGTATTCCCTTTCGCGCGGCAGCACCGTTGCCGTGGATGCCGAGAGTGCACCCGAAGGCGCCACGGTGTATACCACCACGCCCGAACGCCGCAAGGACGCGACGTATGGCAAATACACCTTTGCCGGTTGGGTCGATGCGGGCGGAAACGCCGTGACCTTCCCCTGCGAAGTGACCGCGGACACCGATTTTTATGCGTCGTTCACCGGCGAGGAGATTACCTGCACAATCGATTTCCGCAGCGACGGCGTTTACGTTGACAGCGAAGGCAACCTGCAGCCGGAGGTGATCCAAAAACCCGTGATCGATCCGGAGACCGGCGAACAGATGAAGGATCCGTATGACGATCATCTGATTTTTGAATCCGTTGTGAACGACGTGCCGCGTCCGCAGATCACCGTTTCCTACGGCGGCAGTGTGGCAGACCAAAAGCCGAGCGCCGACCCGACGCGCCCGGATCAGCCGCATTACACCTTCAAATTCAAGGGCTGGGACTACAATCTGGAGCATATCTACAAAAGCGGCAGCATCAACGCCGTGTATGATATGATCGGCAAGACCTATAAGTTTGAGTTCTGCGATTATGACGGCACCTCCCTCGGCACGCGCGATGTTGTTTACGGCGAAGCGTGCACCGACGTGCCGGAGGTTGCCAGCCGCAACTTCAGCAACAACGACACGAACTTTTCCTTCCACGATCAGTGGAATACCGTGCAGAACGGTTTGCAGGAGGGCACCGGCGAAATGGTCAGCATGGATGCCATCGATTTCCATGACGCAGTGCCCGATAAAAAAGGTGTCATCAAGGTTTACGCGCAGTACTGGCAGCAGCTCAAGGAATATTTCTTCTCCCTGCGCCTGATCGACGAGGACGGCGAGCCTGCCGCCGACGTGCATGTGCAGGTTGCCGGCACGGAAAACCAGCTGCTCACCACCTTTACCGATGAGACGCTCGGCCACAACGGCGGCGTCGGCGTGACGGACGAAGACGGCTGGGTGACGCTTTCCGTTCCCTATCAGGACACCTATACCGTTTCCGCATACGACTCCTATTACAACCTTGCCGTACAGAAGACGCTGACCCTGTATGACATTGAAAACAATGCACAGATCACCCTGCAGCTGCGTGAGCCCTATGATCTGAACCGCGGCCAGCAGTATTGCCCGGACGTTTGCCACAGCTTCATCGGCGGTCTTTGGATCACCGGTCTGAACCTGTTCTATCGTCTGTTCAAGGTCAAATATGTGTGCTGCTATGATATGTACGCCGTACACGGCAGCCGTCTGGTCTATGCATCCAACAGCTCCGGTATGACGATTGACCGCAGCTGACAACAGATTCAAAAGTTTTTTTGCAGCGGCAAGCGCCGTTTTGCCGCTGCGTGTTTGTTGAAAGGAAGCCGGTTTTCACAGGGAGTTCCGTTCTCTTTGACGAAAACTCCTTACAGTCCTTTGTGCTGAAGGGATCAGCGGCTGCTTTGTTTTTCAGCCATAATCATCATTTTAAGAAGGAGTTTTTACGATGAAACAAACCAGAAAAGCATTGTCCCTTCTGCTGGCGGTTCTTCTGCTGGCAAGCACCATGCTCCTTTCTGCCGTTCCGGCAAACGCGTCCGGCAAATGGGAGGCTCTCAAGGCAGGGTATGACCATTTTACTGTTAAGGAGACCGGCAAGAACTACGACAAAGTCCATCTCAAGGTCGGCGCCGCCGTCACATTCGACACGCCGCTGTATGCGCTGACCGTGAAAATCGCCGCCATCAAAGGCGCCGAAGCAACCGTGCAGACGGTCATGAAGCAAAAGATCTCGGACGATCTGTTCTATGTGAGCTTTCTTGACGTCAGCAACCAGAACGGCGATTTTGTAAGTGCCAAAAACGGCGTCGCTAACAACAAAGTGGATCTGACCCAGATCGGCGAAGGCGTATGCTATTTCCGCTTCACGGTGCGCTCCAACATCGGCTATGAATTCAACAATGAGTCTGACTACCGCGCATACCAGGATAAGCTGGAATACTTTGAGCAAAAGCACGCGTTCTATTTCCAGAACGTGCCCAACATTGAACTGACCGGCATGAATCTGAAAGCAACCACGAACGCCATTACGGTAGGTACGGCATTTAAGTCTTATTCCAAAGACGTGACCGCTTCCGGCACGATCCTTTACTATAAAGCAAAAGACGCCAAAAAGTGGAGCAGCAAAACCTTTGCCGGCGGCAAGCCCATGACGGTCAAAAAGCTCAAGGCCGGCACCGTTTATCAGTTCAAAGCCTGCATCTTTGTGAAATCGCGCTCGCCCGAAGACGGCAAGACCGTGCTCACGGCCAAGGGCAACATTTCCAAGGTGCTGAACGTGCGCACAGGCTTTGCATCTGCGCCGGTAATTCAATCGATCAAGGCGTCCGGCGCCAAGACCAAGAAAGTGCATGTGAACGGCTACTATGAAACCGACGGCGACTGGCATCCCGCTTATGATTACACCGTAACGACTTACAAGCTTACCGTTACGCTCAAGAGCGCACCAAAGGGAATGCAGGGCATCAAGGTCACCGGCGCGCACAGCAGCGGCCTTCCGCTTTGGGCCAAGGGCACGGGCAAGACCTTCACGATCAACGCGTCGGCCAGCGGCAACAAAGTCGGCAAGAGCGTGAAGATCGGTGTGTGCACCTATGCGAACGCGTTCGGCGCAGACGCCGGCCACAGCGGTTACAGCCCGGCGGCGAATAAAACCGTGACAGTCCGATAACAATGGATCGTTTTTCAGCGGCAGGCAAACGCCTGCCGCTGCGCTTTTTCGCGCGCAAAACACGCTGCCGGCGGGCCGCCCGTGCCCTGCACGGGCGGCAAAAGGGCGCGCTGGGTGCGCTTTTCGGGTTTTTGCGCATGCAAAGCGCCCTTTGCGCGGCTGCGCCGCGCCCCGCCGGCGGCGTGCTCAGCGCGCGTTCTGTACCCGGTGATTCACTCGGTATGTGAAAATTTGCCGCCAAGGTTTGCATATTCGAGTGAATCAGTGGGTACTTCTGCTTTATTTTCCGAAAAACGCTTGCTTTTTCAATAAAATGTGTTATACTATATCGAAAGAACGACCTGACGCAAAGGGCAGCCTGACCGGAAGGTGATCTGTAACCGCAGCTTCACCGCGCCCTTTTTCAGGCGCGGTTATTTTTATCATCGGAGGTAAAACTTATGGAAACTCGCATCGCAGTGATGAGCATCATCGTGGAAAACGACGACACCGTGGAAAGCCTGAACAGCATTCTGCACGACTACGGCAGCTATATCATCGGCCGCATGGGTCTGCCGTATCACGCGCGCCATATCAACATCATCTCCATCGCTTTGGATGCACCGCAGGACGTGATCTCGTCTTTGGCGGGTAAGGTCGGCAATCTGCCCGGCATCAGCGTCAAGACCGCACTGTCGAACGTCGGTGAATGAACGGCGCAAACGACATTGCCCTGCGGCTGCTGCAGGGCGAAACGCTGACAAGTGCCGAATTTGCGCTGTTGGCCGCATCCTCGGACGAAGCGCTGCATGAAACGCTGCGCGCTGCGGCGGTAAAGCGGCGCAAAGCCGTCTACGGCAACAAGGTCTACACGCGCGGCCTGATCGAAATTTCGAGCATCTGCAAAAATGACTGCCTGTATTGCGGCATCCGCTGCTCCAACAAAAACGCCGAACGCTACCGGCTGACGCCGGAAGAGATCGTGCAGTGCGCCGAAGAGGGCTATGCCCTCGGCTTTCGCACGTTCGTGCTGCAGGGCGGCGAGGACCCGTTTTTCAGCGACGGCGTGCTTGTGCCGCTGATTGAAACGCTGAAAGCGCGCTATCCCGATTGCGCAGTGACCCTCTCTTTGGGCGAGCGCAGCGAAGAAAGCTATCAGGCGCTCTTTTACGCGGGCGCGGACCGCTATCTTTTGCGGCACGAAACGGCAACAAAGGCGCACTATGAAAAGCTGCATCCGCCACAGATGTCCTTTGAGCGCAGAATGCAGTGCTTGCAAACGCTGCGTGACATCGGCTATCAGGTCGGCGCGGGCTTTATGGTCGGCTCGCCCTTTCAAACGGCGGACGACCTCGGCCGCGATCTGGCGTTTTTGCAGTCCTTTCAGCCGGAGATGTGCGGCATCGGCCCGTTTATTCCGCACAAGGACACGCCGTTTCACGCCTATCCGGCAGGCACGCTGCGGCTCACGCTGCGGCTGCTGTCTATCATCCGGCTGGCTTGCCCGAATGTGCTGCTGCCCGCCACAACGGCGCTTGGCACGATCGACCCCACGGGGCGCGAAAAAGGCATTCTTGCCGGCGCAAATGTGGTCATGCCGAACCTGTCGCCTGTCAGCGTGCGCAAAAAATATGCGTTGTATGACGGCAAGATCTGCACGGGGGAGGAATCCGCGCAGTGCAAAAACTGCCTGGCGCAGCGTATGCGTGCGATCGGCTATGAGATCGTGACAGACAGAGGCGACTGCGCGAAACCAATTCGGAATTCGGAATGCGGAATTCGGAATTGAGGTCGCGGGGGAACGGCGCAATGGCTTGATTCTTTCTTCCGCGACAAAAAGCGGCAGAAGAAAGAGCACCCGCAGATTATAATATATTTTGTTTTAACCATTTCGGCGCATCGCGAAACCAATTCGGAATTCGGAATGCGGAATTCGGAATTGAGGTCGCGGGCGCACGACACAATGGCTTGAATTTTTCTGCCGCGACAAAAAGCGGCAGAAGAAAGAACACTCGCAGATTATAATATATTTTGTTTTAACCATTTCGGCGCATCGCGAAACCAATTCGGAATTCGGAATGCGGAATTCGGAATTGAGGTCGCGGGCACACGACATAATGGCTTGATTCTTTCTTCCGCGACAAAAAGCGGCAGAAGAAAGAGCACCCGCAGATTATATATTTTGTTTTAACTATTTTGGCGCATCGCGCTTTGCGCGGCGCCCCTTAATTCCGAATTCCGAATTCCGCATTCCGAATTTGTTTTCATTCAACATGGAGGTTCAGTATTATGCCCATCTACAACCCCGCTTCTCTGAAGGCGGAAGAATTCATCAACGACGAAGAGATCCGCGCCACGCTTGCTTACGCGGAGGAAAACAAAAACAACACAGAGCTTATCAACGAGATTCTGGAAAAAGCGCGTCCGGTGAAAAAGGAGCGCGGCTATGAATGCCGGGGCCTTTCCCACCGCGAAGCGAGCGTGCTGCTGGCGTGTGAGGACCCGGCGGTGACCGAGCGCATTTTCAAGATTGCCGAAGAGATCAAGCTTGCCTTCTACGGCAACCGCATCGTTATTTTTGCGCCGCTGTATCTGTCAAACTACTGCGTCAACGGCTGCCTTTACTGCCCGTATCACCTCAAGAACAAGCACATCCCGCGCAAAAAGCTGACGCAGGAGGAGGTGCGTGCCGAGGTGATCGCGCTGCAGGACATGGGACACAAGCGGCTGGCGATTGAAGCAGGCGAGGACCCGAAAAACAACCCGATCGAATATATCCTCGACTGCATCAAGACGATCTACTCTGTTCACCACAAGAACGGCGATATCCGCCGCGTGAACGTGAACATTGCCGCAACAACGGTGGAAAACTACCGCAAGCTCAAGGAGGCCGGCATCGGCACCTACATCCTGTTCCAGGAGACCTATCACAAGGAGAGCTACGAGCATCTGCATCCCACCGGTCCCAAGAGCAACTACGCCTACCACACCGAAGCGATGGACCGCGCCATGGAGGGCGGCATCGACGATGTGGGTCTCGGCGTGCTGTTCGGACTGGAGCTGTATAAATACGAGTTCGCCGGACTTATCATGCACGCCGAGCATCTGGAGGCTGTGCACGGCGTCGGTCCCCACACCATTTCCGTGCCGCGTGTCAAGCACGCCGACGACATTGACCCCGACGCGTTCGACAACTCCATTTCGGACGAGACGTTTGAAAAAATCGCCGCGTGTATCCGTCTGGCGGTGCCGTATACCGGCATGATTATCTCCACGAGAGAATCCGAAGAGGTGCGCTCGAAAATGCTGCACATCGGCATCTCGCAGGTCTCCGGCGGCTCGCGCACCTCGGTCGGCGGCTACACGGAAAAAGAGCGTCCGCACGACACCGAGCAGTTTGATGTCTCCGACCAGCGCACGCTCGACGAGGTTGTGAGCTGGCTGATGGACAACGGACACATTCCCTCGTTCTGCACCGCCTGCTACCGCGAAGGCCGCACCGGCGACCGCTTTATGTCGCTGTGCAAGAGCGGACAGATCCTCAACTGCTGCCATCCGAACGCGCTGATGACGCTCGCCGAATACCTTGAGGACTACGCCTCTCCCGAAACGAAGAAGAAGGGCTATGCGATGATCGAGCGCGAGCTGGAGCGCATCCCGAAGGAAAAGGTGCGTGCGATTGCCGAGCAGAACATCGCCGACATCCGCTCCTCCAACCGCCGCGACTTCCGTTTTTGAGCCATGAGCCTGAACAGTACTCCTTCCGGCGAGCGGCTGCACATTGCGTTTTTCGGCCTGCGCAACGCGGGCAAAAGCAGTTTGGTCAACGCTGTGACGAACCAGAAACTCAGCGTGGTCTCCGATGTGCCCGGCACAACGACGGACCCCGTCAAAAAGGCGATGGAGCTGCTGCCGCTCGGCCCGGTGCTCATCATTGACACCCCCGGCTTCGACGATGAGGGCACGCTCGGCGCTCTGCGGGTGGAAACCACGCGCCGCGTGCTTGCGCAATCGGACATTGCCGTTCTCGTCCTCGACGCCGCCAAGGGAGCAACCGCCATCGACGAGGAGCTGCTTTCCCTGTTCCGCGAGCGCAGGCTCCCGTTCGTGATCGCCTATAACAAGGCCGACACGCTGCAAGCGCGCCCGCCGCTCGGCGAAAACGCGCTGTATACCTCGGCGCTGACCGGCGAAAACATTGAAGCGCTCAAAAACGCCATCGGCGCGCTCTGCACGGAAAAGAAAGAAGAAAAATATCTCGTGCGCGACTTGCTTTCGCCCGGCGATATGGCGCTGCTTGTGATTCCGATTGACAAAGCCGCGCCCAAGGGACGGCTGATTTTGCCGCAGCAGCAGGTCATGCGCGATCTGCTTGACGGCGGCATCGCCTTTGTCACCTGCCGCGAAACGGAGCTTGCGCAAACGCTTGACGCAATGAAAACGCCGCCGCAGCTCGTCATCACAGATTCGCAGGTGTTCTCGCGCGTTGCCGCCCTTGTGCCGGAAAGCGTGCCGCTGACCTCGTTTTCGATTCTCTTTGCACGCTATAAGGGCAACCTTTTTCAACTGCTGGACGGCGCAAACGCGCTTTCACGTCTGCAGGACGGCGACACGGTGCTGATCTCCGAAGGCTGCACCCATCACCGCCAGTGCGGCGATATCGGCACCGAAAAAATGCCTGCGTGGATCAAACGTTACACGCAAAAAAATGTGCGCTTTGCCTTCACCTCCGGCGGCGATTTTCCCGAAGATCTGTCGCCCTTCGCGCTGGTCGTGCACTGCGGCGGCTGTATGCTCAACGAACGCGAGATGCATGCGCGCCTGGACCGCGCTGCGGCACAGGGCGTGCCGATCGTCAATTACGGGATGGCGATTGCGGAAATGCACGGCATTTTAAAGCGCAGCGTGGAGGTTATCACCGGCTGACGAATGCGGAATTGATAATCAGCGGGTACCTTTCAGTTTCGGCTTTTATCTGTGGGAACCATTTCTTTTTCATGTGTGCTTTTCGGGGCGCTTTTGCGCACGGCGTTCGCCGTGCGCAGACCGGCGGCGGGATCGCGCGGCAGATTGCCGCGCGAAAAACGAAGCGTCGCTTCGTTTTTGAACCGTGCTGCAGCACGGTTCGTCCCGCCGCCCCGTGCGCGCAGCAACGCTGCGCGCAAAAAAGGAAAGCGCAAACAAAAAAGCAATTTCTTCTTGCGAAAAACGGGCGTCTTGAAAGCGCTCTGCTGCTGCCGCAACGAAATTGGAATCGCAACGAAGGGGCTGTCGCATTGAGCGAAAAGCGTCAAAGCGAATCATAAAAATGCAACAGCCCCTTCTGCGACATCGGGGGTCCTACGGATTCCTTTTTCTGTCCCTATTCCACTTCCAACTTCACACTTTTCTTAATCCCTTAATCCCTTTATCCCTTATTCCCTCAATCTCTGTTACGGTTTCATTGCCATGTTCCGAAATTGCCAACAATTCCACCCGATTGCGACCGACGTTTTCCGACAAATGTCCACATAAAAAAACTTTATAAAAAAAAGGTAAAAATCTTAAGAAATAGGTCTTGATTTTTTCATAAAAGCACCCTATAATAGTGTCAGATTTTTTCAAGATTATTGGGGGACGTAATATGAGCAAAAGACAATTGCGATGGATCAGTGGTCTGCTAAGCGTGCTGCTGGTCCTTTTCCTTGCCCTGCCTGCTGCTGCGGTCGAGGACGAAGAACAGCCCAGTGAGTCGACAACTGCGGCACAGGAGGAACCGACAGGCGAGCCAGCCGATCTGCCGGTTGCGGAACCGACCACAGCGCCGGTTGTGCCTGCGACAGAGCCGACGACGAATGCGCCGCATACGCACACGTTCGGCAAATGGACGCTTGCGCGGGCGGCGTCGAACAAGCAAAACGGCGTGTTGAAGCGCAGTTGCAGCGGCTGCGGCGAAGCGCAGACCAAGGCCATTGCGCGCGTGGCGTCGGTTGCGCTGAAGGCGAAGGAAAAAACCTACAGCGGCAAGGCGCTCACGACCGGTGTGACCGTGAAGGACAAGGCCGGTAAAACGCTGAAAGCCGGCAGGGATTACACGGTCAAATTCAAAAACAACAAAAACGTCGGCAAGGCCACTGCGGTCATTTCCGGCAAAGGCAACTATTCGTTCACCGTTTCGCGCACATTTTGCATCGTGCCGCAGGGCACAAAGCTCACAAAGGCGCTGCCGAGCGTGACAAAAGCGATTTTGCGCTGGAAGCCCGCCGGGGCGCAGGCGGACGCCTATCAGGTGCAGTACAGCACCGATAAAGCCTTCAAAAAGGGCGCAAAAACCGTAAAGCTCAGCGGCAAAAACACGACGTATACCGTTTTGACCGGACTGCGGGCCGACACCACCTATTATGTGCGCATCCGCGTGCTGCAAAATGTGAAAAAGAGCACCTTTGCCTCCGGCTGGTCGGCAGTCAAGGCGATCAAAACGATCACAAACATCGCGCACCGCATTGACGGCCAGCTTGCGCAGAGCAAACGTGTGAAGGAAAGCTATTTTGACGACGTTGTGTTCATCGGCGACTCCGTGACAGAGGGTCTGCGCTACTATGAAATGGCCAACGGTGTGTTCGGCAAGGCGAAGTTTTTGTCGGCGGGCAGCTTGAGCGCAACCAACGCGCTTTGGAACGTGAGCGACCGCTCCGTGCACCCGCGCTGGAACGGCCAAAAGATGAAGCTGGAGCAGTCCGTGCCGCTGACGGGCGCGAAAAAGGTCTACATCATGCTCGGCATGAACGACATCGCCGCCGTCGGGCTCGAACGCGCAAAGGCGAATTTTGAAAAGCTTTGCTCCGGTATCCTTGCCGCCGCGCCGGGTGTGCAGATTTATGTGGAATCTGTCACGCCGCGCGTCAAAACCTCCAACCCCGGCAAGCTCAACAACGCGAACATCACCAACTATAACCGGATGCTCGCCGAGCTTTGCATGAAACGCGGCTGGTACTTTGTGAATGTTGCCGAAACGATGTTTGACAGTGCAGGCTGTCTGAAGCAAAGCTATTGCAGCGACCCGAACGGCATGGGCATGCATTTCTCATTCACCGGCTGCGCCGCCTGGGCGGACTACCTGTATACGCACACCGCTTGATTTAGGAAAGGAAGTTTCACTTGAAAAACAGAATTCTTGCGCTGGCTTTGATCGCTTGTTTGCTGCTTTCTCTGAATGCCTGCAAAAAGAACGAAGAACCGGCTGTGACAGAAGAATCGACCGAGCCGACCACGCTTTCCGCCATCGTGCCCGAAAGCGCGCGTGCGGACGCGAGCTATTTTGACGACGTTGTGTTTATCGGCGACTCGATCAGCGAGGGGCTGTCCAACTGCGAAGCGGCCGAAGATAAAATGGGCGGTGCGCAGTTCTTGACCTCTGTGAGTTTGAGCGCAACGAACGCGCTTTGGGAGGTGTCCTCCCGTTCGGTGCATCCGCGCTATCGCGGCGAAAAAATGAAGGTGGAACGCGCTGTGGCGCTGTCCGGCGCGTCCAAGGTCTATATCATGCTCGGCATGAACGACATCATCGCCGTCGGTGTGGATAAGGCGGCGGCAAACTTTGAAAAGCTGTGCGACGCGATTCTTTCCAACGCGCCCGACGTGGAGCTGTTTGTGGAATCGGTGACGCCGCTGGCCGGCGAAGGCAAAACGAGCGGCGAGCATACGCTGAACAATGCGACGATCACGCAGTACAACGCGCTGCTGGAAACGCTGTGTCTGAACCGCGGCTGGCATTATCTGAATGTTGCCGAAGCGCTGCGCGGCACAGACGGTTATCTGCGCACCGATTTGTGCAGCGACCCGAACGGCATGGGGATGCACCTGACCTTCGCGGGCTGCGAGGCATGGATCGATTATCTGTATACACATACACTCACTGACGGGGGAATGGAAGAATGAAAAAGAGATGGATGGCACTGCTGCTGATCGCCTGTTTGGCGCTCTCGCTCTGTGCCTGCAAGGGCAAGGACGTAAACGAACCGGAAACGCAGAGCGACCCGGCAGCCGCAGTTGCGGCAGACGAAAGCACGGCGGCCGACACGAGTGAAGCGCCGAGTGAAACGGCTGCGCCGACCACAACGGAAACGACGACTGCGCCCACAACGACGGCAAAACCGACCACCACAGCGGCGCCGACGACCACAACAACAAAACCGACAACAACGAAAGCGCCGACCACAACGGCAAAGCCGACCACGACCAAAGCGCCGACCACAACGGCGAAGCCCACAACCACAAAGCCCACAACGACAAAGCCCACAACCACCAAAGCGCCGACAACGAAGCCGACAACGACACAGGCGGAAAAAACGGTTGATCTGACTGCGCTGCGCGACCGGATCATCTCTTCTGCCGGCGTGCAGGGCGCCATGCCGCTGCCGAAGGAGCGTTTGACCGATCTTTACGGGATCGCCCAGGGCGATATCGCGTCCGCCGGCTGCTTTATCACCGTGAACGGCTCTTTCCCGGATGAGGCGATCATGATCGAAGCGAAGAACAGCGCGGCAAAAAGCCGCATCGTCTCTGCGCTGAACACCCGACTGAGCGACGTGCTTGTGCAGGCGCAGAACTATGACCCGGAAGACTACGCGCTGGCGCGCCAGTGCAAGGTCATCACCTCCGGCAACTATGTGGCGCTCTTTGTGTCACCCTCCCATGCCGCGATGGAATCCACCTTCCGTTCGGCTGTCGGCTGATCCAATCATGACGATCGAAAGAGATGGCGGTGACGCACACGCCGCGCCATCTCTTTTTTGTGCTTTTTCAATCGAGAAATGCGGCTGCGCTCGATGGTTTGGTTTTGCGTTCGCGGGGGTGTGATTCGCGGCAAACCTTTTTCGCGGCTGTGTGTATGGTTCGTTATCTTTCGCTTTTGCCGCACGGTGCCTCCGGCGGGTCCATTCTTTCTCTTTCTCTTGCCGGATGCTGAATTGCAATGGGCAGCAGACAAAGATTTGCGAGGATGATTTTTGTCAGGCAAGGCAGAGGACGCAGCCAGGCTGGCGCCTGGCAAGGACGATAACGCAGCATGACGGAAATCAGACCGCAAAGATTGTTTGTCTTCCATTGCAATTCAGCATCAAAGAAAGAATGGACGAAGAAAGAGAAAACGCTTGTGTACGGCGAAAGAGGACAGCCGTTTGCTCGGCAAGCTCGCAAGCCGTTGTCATTTCGCCTATCGCTGACAAACGGTGACGGCAGTATGGGCAAAGTGTGTGCTTACACAAACAGTATTCAAAAAAAGAACAGTGTTTGTGCCTTTTCCTGAGGTGTTGACGTGGTACCGAATGATATGGGAAAGGTTCGCGTTACATGCCCTTGATGTTTCGGCTATGATCTGCGGGAACAGAGAGATTTTTCAACGCTGCGCTTTTCGCAACGCTTTGCGCACGGCGTTCGCCGTGCGCAGACAGGCGGCGGGACCGCGCGGCGGATGCCGCGCGGAAAACGAAGCGCCGCTTCGTTTTCGAACCGTGCGCCGCACGGTTCGTCCCGCCGCCCCGTGCGCGCAGCAACGCTGCGCGCAAAAAAGCCAAAGCGCGCCTTGCGGTTTCATATACGATCGACGGCCGTACCGTTGCGCTGTATGCACCGCTGCGGCGTGCACGGCGTTTCCATGTCTACAAACATCCGCGACTTTAATTACGCATTACGCATTACGAATTACGCATTGATTCCCACTCCACGCTTTTCAAAGGAGGTTCCTCTTGGTCTTTTCGAGTCTACCCTTTTTATTCTTCTTTTTGCCGGCGGTTCTGATCGCCTATTTCGCTGTGCCCGACCGCGCAAAAAACGCCGTGCTGCTCATCGTGAGTCTGTTGTTTTACGGCTACGGCGAACCGGTGTACATTTTGCTGATGGCCGGCTCCATTTTGCTCAACTATTTTGCCGGGCGGCTGCTCGGCGTGTTTTCGGCGCAGCCGAAAAAGAAAAAAGCCGTGCTTGTGCTTTGCGTGATCGTCAATCTGCTGCTGCTCGGCTTCTTCAAGTATGCCACACTGTTTGTTTCCACCCTCAAGGTGCTGCCGGCATTTTCGTTTTTGCCCGATCCGCAGATCGCGCTGCCCATCGGCATCTCATTTTACACGTTCCAGAGCATGTCTTATGTCATCGACGCCTATCGCGGCAACTGTGCGCCGCAGAAAAACCTTGTCACCTTCGGCACCTATGTCGCGCTGTTTCCGCAGCTCATCGCGGGCCCGATCGTGCGCTATGTCGATGTGGAAAAGCAGTTGCAGACGCGCACACACTCCTGGGAAAAAACAACGAACGGCGTGCGTCTGTTTCTGTTCGGCCTTTGCAAAAAGGTCTTGCTTGCCAACGCCTTGGGCGCTGTCTGGGATCAGTGCAAAGCCGCGCCTGGCGAACAGCCGACGCTGGGCGCGTGGGTCGGCATCCTCGCGTTCACGTTCCAGATCTTTTTTGACTTTTCCGGCTACTCCGATATGGCGGTCGGTCTGGGCAAGATTTTCGGCTTCGAGTTCGTGCGCAATTTCAACTACCCCTATACGGCCGACAGCATCACCGATTTCTGGCGGCGCTGGCATATTTCGCTGGGCACCTGGTTCCGCGAATATGTCTACATCCCCCTGGGCGGCAACCGCAAGGGCAAGGCGCGCCAGTGCGTAAACATCTTCATCGTTTGGGCGCTGACCGGCATTTGGCACGGCGCAAGCTGGAACTTTTTGCTGTGGGGCCTTTATTTCGGCGTTTTGCTGACGATCGAAAAATTCGGGCTGCTGCGTTTGCTCAAACAGGCGCCGAAAGCGCTTTCGCGCGCGTACACCTTCCTGCTGGTCGTGCTGGGCTGGGTGCTGTTTGATTTCACCGCGCTGGGCGACATGGGCGCATATTTTTCGTCGATGTTTACCGCGAAAAACGGCCTGACAACGCCGGACGCGCTTGCGCTTTTGATGACGCATCTGCCGCTGCTGCTTTGTGCGGCGATCTTTTCCGCGCCAACGGCCAGACGGGCGTTCACATCGCTCAAAGACCGCAGGGCTTACCGGGTGCTGGAGCCTTTGGCGGGGGCGGCAGCGTTTGTGCTGTGCACCGCGTCGCTGGTCAGCTCCACCTACAACCCGTTTTTGTACTTCAGATTCTAAGGAGGCAGCGAGATGAAACAACCAAAACGTAAACCCGTACTCGCGCAGTGCTTCTTTGCAATGCTCGCGGTGCTCAGCGTGTTTTTCGCGCTGCCGAAGCAAAGCTTTGCGGAAAACGAAAAACGTCTGCTTGCCGACCCGCCGCAGTTTTCGCTGCAAGCGCTGCTTGACGGCACGCTGACCGCGCAGGCGCAGACCTATATTGCCGATCATTTTCCGTTTCGCGAGGCCTTTGTGGGCCTGCACGCCTATGCCGACCAGCTTTTCGGCATGAACGGCGACAGCGGTGTGATTCGCGGCAAAGACGGCTTTTTGTTCACACAGCAGGGCAGCGTGAGCACACAAAAGGAAACGCAGAATATCGAAAAAATTCGCGCGTTCGCCGCCCAGACAGGCATGGACACCACCTGGATGATCGTGCCCGCCTCCGGTGCCATGCTCGGCGAAAAGCTGCCGCGCTTTCACAAGTCTTTTTGCGACGACGCGCTGCTGGACGCGGCAAAACAAGCCGTCGGCAGCGACGCCTTTCTGGATGTGCGCAGCATTTTTGCGCCGCTCGACACCGCAAAGCTCTATTACCGCACCGACCACCATCTGACAGCCGACGGCAGCCGCGCGCTGTATGAAAGCTACTGCGCGGCCAAGGGGCTGCCGGTGCAGACGTTCACAAAAACGCGCACAAGCGACGGCTTTTACGGCACGGCATACTCCAAGAGCGGACTATGGCTGACGAAGCCCGACACGCTGGATATCTATGAGGAGGACGGCGGCGATTACACGGTGACGATTACAGAGGGCACCGAAAGCAAGACCTATGATTCCCTTTACTTCCCGGCGCATCTTGCCGAAAAGGATCAGTATCCGGTCTTTCTTGACGGCAACCACGCGCTTGTGAAGATTGAGAACCACCGCTGCAGCAACGGCAAAAAGCTGCTCATTCTCAAGGACTCCTTTGCCCACTGCTTTGCGACGTTCCTTGCCGCAAACTATGAGACGATCTACATGGTCGATCTGCGCTACTGCCGCTTGCCGGTGCGCGAACAGCTTTTCGCCGACGGCGTGACGGAGCTGCTGGTGCTGTATGGCGCAGAAAACCTTGCAACGAGCACGGACGTGGCGTGGCTGACGCTGATTTGAACAGCTCAAGCGGAAGGGAGATCTAATTCGGAATTCGGAATGCGGAATGCGGAATTGTAGTCGCGGGTTGAAGCGTGCATGGAAAGAACGCGCGCGCCGCGACGAAAGGTGCGGTTCGTGCTGTACGTTCGTCGATTGTAATATAATCTGCAGGGGCGGCTATTTGCCGCCCGTTTTTTCTGTGTGCGCTTTTTTGCGCGCAGCAACGCTGCGCGCACGCGGCGGCGGGATGAACCGTGCTGCAGCACGGTTCAAAAACGAAGCAGCGCTTCGTTTTTCGCGCGGCAATCTGCCGCGCGATCCCGCCGCCGGTCTGCGCACGGCGAACGCCGTGCGCAAGGTGTTACAAAAAGCGCACATGAGAAAGAAATGATTTCCGCAGATAAAATCCAAAACTGAAAGGGCATGTAACGCGAACTTTTTCCATATCGTTCGGTTTCACGTCAACGCCTCAGGTAAAAGCGCAAACACTGTTCTTTTTAAGAATACTGATCGTATAAGTGCGTACTTTGCCTCTATTGCCTTCACCGTCCGTTGGCGGTAGGCGAAATGACAACGGCTTGCGAGCTTGTCGAGCAAACGGCTGTCCTCTTTCGCCGTACATCAGCGTTTTCTCTTTCTTCGTCTATTCTTTCTCTTTCGCAAGAGAAAGAGAAAGAATGGACCCGCCGGAGGCACCGTTCGGCTGAGGTAAAAGATAAGTACCCACTGATTAACTCGGATGCGCAAATCTTGACGGTAAATTTTCCGTCATTTTGCACAGAAATCGCTTGCAAACCGTCAGGTTGGCTGCGCGATTTCTGTTACATCTGACGAAAAATTTCCGCGCCAATCTTCACGCACCGAGTTAATCAGCGGGTACATAACGAACCATACGCACCGCCGCAAAATGTGTTTCTTCCAATTTGCAATTTGCACAAAGAAATCAAGATATCATCAAAGAAAAGACGCTTTTCAGCGGCAAACGGCCTCTGAAAGCGTCTTCTTTTTGTGCATGTTTTTTCGAATCGTCTATTTTGCAACGACTCTTACGGTTTCAGTATATACAATCGACGCGCTTACTGTTTCGCCGCACATATCGCCGCGGCGCATACGCTCTTTTTATGCTCACATCAACCCGCGACTTCAATTCCGCATTCCGCATTCCGCATTCCGAATTAGAAAAACCCCACGTCGCGGCTTCTCTGCCCGCTAACAGCTAGCAGCTAGCAGCTAACAGCTTCTCACTGCTCCGCCGGATACTCACCCTTGCCCGTCACCTTGCGCTTGATGATCTTGCCCATGCGCTTGAGGGCATAGGGGCCGACGAGCTTCATCATCTCTTCCGCCGTGTGCATATCGGAGCATGCCGGCAGATCGCGGCGCAGGTGGATCGCATCGAATTCACAGCGCGTGGTGCAAAGGCCGCAGCCGACGCACATGTTGAAATCGACGGTCGTCGCGCCGCACTTCAAGCAGCGGGACGCCTCGGTTTTGATCTGCGCTTCTGTCAGCGGCAGACGCAAGTCCTCAAACGATTTTCTCGGATCGCCCGGTTTCAGACCCGGCGCCTGACGGTCGGCGTTGTCATAGGAGTCGATGCGGATGTCGTCCTTGTCGAGCTCGATGAACTTGCGCAGATCGCGCCCGATGGTCAGCGACTGGCCGGGATGCACAAAGCGGTTGAGCGAAACCATACCCTCGCGGCCGTTGGCAATCGCGTCGATCGCGAAGCGCGCGCCGTGGAAGATGTCGCCGCCGACGAAGATGTCGGGCTCTGCCGTCTGCAGTGTGATCGGGTCGGCCACTGCAGTGCCGTTCGGCCGCAGCTCCACCTTGCTGCCCTTGAGCAGATCGCCCCATTCGGCGCTTTGGCCGATCGCCATCAGCACATGGCTGCACGGCACGGTGATCGTGTCATTTTCGTCATACTGCGGCGCGAAGCGGTGGTTTTCATCGAACACGCGGACGCATTTTTTGAATACGATGCCGGTGACGCTGCCGTTTTCGGTGAGGATCTCCTTGGGACCCCAGCCGTTGTTGATCTCAATCTTTTCTGCAAGGATCTCGGCGACCTCGTCCTTGGCTGCCGGCATCTCATCGCGGCTTTCCAGACACAGCATGGTGACCTTGCCGTCGGTGCAGCGCAGCGCGGTGCGCGCCACATCGGCAGCCACATTGCCGCCGCCGACAACGACCACGTCGCCGGAGAGCTTCGCGTTGCCGTTCAGGTTGACGTCTTTCAGGAAGGCGACGCCGGACTGCACGCCCTTGGCGTCCTCGCCGGGCACACCCGCAAGGCGTCCGCCCTGCAGACCGATGGCCACAAAGAAGCCCTTGTAGCCCTGCTTGCGCAGCTCGTCAAGCGTGATGTCCTTGCCGACTTCCACGCCGCACTTGATCTCGGCGCCCATGCTTTCGATCAGCTCGATCTCCTTTTGCAGCACAGCCTTTTCCAAGCGGAAGCTCGGAATGCCGTTCATGAGCATGCCGCCGGGCTTCGCTTCCTTTTCAAAAACGGTAACGGGATAGCCCTCTGTGCGCAGATACCACGCGGCGGAAAGACCGGCGGGGCCTGCGCCGATGACGGCGATTTTGAAATCGTCCCACTGGTTGCCTTCGCCGTTTTCGCTGGGCACCATGCATTCGTTCGGGTTTTCCAGTTCCCATTGCGCAAGGAATTTTTTGATCTCGTCAATGGCAACGGGCTTGTCGATTTTGCCGCGGGTGCACGCGTCTTCGCAGCGGCGGTTGCAGACCGCGCCGCAGACTGCCGGGAACGGGTTGTCCTGCCGGATGAGCTTGAGCGCGTCGGCATAGCGGCCTTCGCCCGCCATTTTGACATAGCCCTGCACGGCAATGTGCGCGGGGCAGGCGGTCTTGCACGGGGAGGTGCCGCTGTCGTAGCAGTTGATCTTGTTGGAATCGCGGTAGTTTTTATCCCATTTGTCCTCGCCCCAGATATGATCGTCCGGCAGCTCGTGGACGGGATACATGACCTTGCTGCCGTCTTTTTTGCAAAGCTTTTGGCCGAGCTTTGCCGCACCGGCGGGGCAGACCTCTACGCATTTGCCGCAGGCAACGCATTTTACGGTGTCCACATGGGCGCGGTAGGCGGAACGAGACATATTCGGGGTGTTGAACAGCTGGCTGGTGCGCAGACCGTAGCAGGAGCCGGCGGAGCAGTTGCAGATGCCGACAATGCGGTTCGGACCGTCCAGGTTCGTGATCTGGTGCACATAGCCCTTGCGCTCGGCGCGCATGATGATCTCCATCGCCTCTTCCTTGGTGATGTATTCCGCGTCCTTGCCGCTTTCCACCAGGAATTCCGCAATGTCGTCCACGCCGATGCACATCTTGCCCTCAATGTCGCCCACACCTTCGCCGCGCACGCGCTGCGCCTTGCGGCAGGCGCAGACCATTTTGCACAGCTTGTGCGATTTGTTGATCCAGTGCGACAGATGCTCCACACTGACGCTTTCGCTTTGCGGGTCGATGGCCTTTTCCACGGGGATGACGTGCATCCCGATGCCGGCGCCGCCCGGGGGAACCAGCTTTGCCGCCAGCTCCAGCGGCTCCTGCGGCGCGAGGTTGAACATCGTTGCAACCTCGGGGTTTGTATCGGTCAAGGTCGGGTGCTCCACCATGTATTCGCCGGAGCCGACGACCCATTTCGGGATCCAGTACTGGATGTGCTGATCGGCATTGTCGCGGTTTTGCTCCAGAATGCCGATCCAGATCAGATGGTCAATGATCTTTTGCGCCTCCGGTTCGCTCATGCTGTTGCGTTCGGCAAGCTCCTTGGTCGTCAGACCGAAGCGGCGCTTTTTGAACGAGAGCATGAACTTGACTTCCTCCTTCGTCAGCAGACGGTCGAGGATCCAGAAATCCATGTGGTTCTCCTTCATACCGCCGGGCAGCTTGCGCGGGATGGAGTCCGTGATCAGAACGGCAAGCTTTTTGACAAGCTTCGCTTTTTCCGGGTCGGCGCAGTGGTGGCCGTCCACGGGGTAGTCCGTCTCATTGACATGGATGTTGGGGTTGACTTCTTTTACCATAAAAAGATACCTCTTATTCAATCGGAATTTTAATGGTCAGGTCGCTCGTCGGATAGGCGGCGCAGGCGTGCACATAGCCGAAATCCTTGTCGGCGGCGCGGCGGCCGTCGTTTTCCGGACAGACATACACCGAGCCGGAGAGCACCTTTGTGCGGCAAAAACCGCATTCGCCGCTGCGGCACGCCGTTTCAATGCGGATGCCGGCGCGCTCGAGCGCAACCACCAGACTTTCGGTCGCCTTGGCGGGAATCACATCCTCATGGATGCCGCGGCGCACCGTGAGGTTGAACACATGGTTCGTCAGCGCCACGGGGTAACCGGCGAATTTTGTGATGTCCTTCGCCTGACCGAACACCTCAAAGCGCACGCGGCGCGCGGGTGCGCCGAGCTTTTTCAGCTCTTCGCGCAAATACAGATACATCGCCTGCGGGCCGCAGATGAAGTAGGAGGTGTCGGGTGCGCTGTATTTTTTGATCAGCTCTGCGGAAAGGAAGCCGCGTTCGCCCTGCCAGTCGGGCTCGTCGCCGGAAAGGACATGGACCACATGGACCTTGTCGCTTTTGAGCGCGTCGAGCTCATCTTTCAGAATGATGTCGTCGGACGCAACGGAGCCGTAAAGGATCGTCAGATCGAAATCGAGCGTGCCGTTTGCGATCTCCTTGGCCATGGAGGCAAACGGTGTGATGCCGACGCCGCCGGCAAGCGCAACCACATGCTTTGCGTCGCGCAAAGGTTCATAATAGAACTGGCCGCAGCCCATCATCGCCTGCAGCGTGTCGCCGACCTTCAGCTCGGTGTTGACATAATCGGCAATGAAGCCGTCGCCCTTGCTGCGGCGCACGGTGATTTCCGCAAAGCCGTTTTCCGCCCGCGCTTCAAACGGCGCGGAGGACAGGGAATACGGGCGCGAGATGATGCTGTTTCCGATTTTGAAATCGAGCACGACGAACTGGCCGGCATAAAAGAACGGCAGCTTCTGACCGTCGGCGCGCACAAAGCGCACGGTTTTGGCCGTGGGGCTCGCGTCGCGGATGTCGACGATCTTCACATCAAACTTTTTCGGGTGCCACTGGGCGACCACGTCCGCGATCGGGTCGTTCTTTTCGGGAACGGCAGACGCGCTTTCAAAGGCGCTCAGCCTTGCCTTGGTTACACGGGACGCACCCGTGACGTCTTTCAAAAAGCCTTTGATCTTCATTTGTTTGCCGCCTCCTCTGCTGCCATGGAATCAAGCACGTTCTTTGCCGCTTTTCTGCCGTTGGTGACCGCCGGACCCATGCCGTCGCCGGAGATCGCGTGTGCGCCGGAGAATTCAAGATGCTTGATGAAGCTCTCCGCCTCGGCGGTCTGCAGCCGGGCGATGATGTGGTCGTCCATCGTGTGCGCATAGCCGTAGATGCAGCCGTTCCATGCGTTCGTGTAGCGATTGACGGTCATCGGCGTTTCGATGACGATCTCCAGAATATGGTCGAGCAGATTCACGCCGAGATAGGCGGACATATCGTCGATCATCTGCTTTGCGACCCGGTGCTTGATCTTGTCGTAGTCTTCCGCCTTCACCGTTTTCCAGCCGTCCACGCGCGGCAGCGTCGTGATGGAATACGAGCAGGTGCCCTTCGGGGTGGCGGTGTCGTTGCCGAGGTTGTGGCAGATGCAGGTCAGATAGCGGTAGGGGCCGAGACCCGCAAGGTCGCGATACAGTGCGTCGGTGTCCATCGTGTCGCCGCGGAAAACGCTGTAATCTTTGATGCCGAGATTTTCGGCGGTATCGTCAAGGATCATGATGACGGAAAACGCCGTCAAACTCAGGCGGCGGCCGTTGACCATCTTGATCGCCTTTGCGGGAACGGCCGAGGGCGGCTCGATCATCGAGGTGTACACCTTGTTGGGGTAGGACGAGGAGATGACGTAATCGGCAAAGATTTCGTCGCCGCGCGCGGTGCGCACGCCGTAGGCTTTGCCGTCTTTGACAAGAATTTTATCCACATGCTGGCGATATTCGATCTGCACGCCCATCGCTTCGGCGCGCTCCGCCATTTTCAGGCTCATCTCATGGCTGAATTTGCGCGGGATATAGGAGCCGTAGCCGACATAGTCCGCCATCAGCACGGAATAGATCGTGAACGGCAGATCCGAGAAGCCGGAGCCGACATAGATCCAGTACGGCGCAAGCAGATCCTGCGCCGCTTTGGGCAGATCGAACGAATCGATGACCTCTTTCGTGGTGTAGCCCGCGGTTTTGACAAACGCTTCGTGCCGCAGCAGCATTTGCGCCTTGCTCATCGGGTGGATGGAAAGCTCGTTGACGGAATCAAACACGGTGTTGCAAAGGTTCAGCAGCCCCAGCACCTTCTCATACGTGCCGGGCACGACCGCGTCGATCTCTTTGGAAAATGTTTCAAGGCCGGGATGCAGCGTGACCTCCAGCCCGGGGAGCGAGGCGTGATACGCTTCGGGCACCTTGAGCCATTCGATGTCTACGCCCATATCGTCAAAGAATTTGCCGACCTTCAGGCGGTTGTTCTTTTCGCCGATGCTCATCATCTCGTGCAGCGCCGCTTCAATCTCGATGCCGCCGCGCACAAACGAGGATGCGATGCCGCCGGGGAGGTTGTGGCGTTCGAGCACCAGCACGTCCTTGCCCTTGTCGGCGAGCATGAGCGCCGAAGAAAGACCGGCCAGCGCGCCGCCGATGACGATGACGTCATAATGGTCTTTGTAAAATTTCATAGTTTTACCCTCTCTGTTGAAGCAGGAGGGACACTGCTGCCCCTCCTGCCGGCGTTGATTGAATCAGGTACTCACTGATGAATTCGGATATGCAAACCTTGGCGGTAAATTTTCCGTCATTTTGCACAGAAATCTCTTGAAAACCGGAAGGTTGTCTGCGAGATTTCTGTTACATCTGACGAAAAATTTCCTCGCCAATCTTCACATACCGAATTCATCAGCGGGTACTTAGAAGAAACGCTCCACAAGCTCGCGGGAGTATTCCGCAGTCTCGTCCATATCGCCGAAGCTCATGATCTCACCGGCGTAATAGGTGTCATACTTGCCCTGCATGGCTTCCACTTTCTCATACCAGCCTGCCGCATAATCTTCAGAGAAGACATGGGGGAAGTAATAGACGCTCCATTCGTTGATGACGTTGGAAGCGGGGTTGTGCATGGTTTTCAGATCGTCGAGGACCATCTTCTTGCAGGTCTCATACGGAATTTCCGCGCTGTTCTTGTGCTTACGCAGCGAATAGGTGGTGATGACCTGATCCTTCGTGTCCTTCCAGCGGCGATAATACACCATCAGATGGCCGAGCTTTTCGGGCACCATGTTGTCGAACACATAGTAGGAAATTTCCGGATGATCTTCCGGCTTGGTCTCCACGGCGAGCACGTCGTAGCGCTCGTAGTCGATCTTGGAGAACAGGTCCTTTTCGTCCTGACGGGCGTCGAAGTAATCCACCATGCCGACCTGGCCGTCCGCACGCTTGTTGGGGATGTACAGCGGCGCGGTGACAATGATCTTGTCATATTCCTCGACCTTGCCGTTGACGGTGACATAGACCTTGCCGTCCTTGCGCTCGACCTTTTCGATCTTGCTGTTCAGACGGGCGGGGTTCTTCAAATGGTCGTTCAGGCTTTCCCAGATGAACTGGGTGCCGTTCTTCCAGGTCCAGAGGTTGACCTTGACGAAGTTCATCGTGGTCTGGAAGTCCAGATATTTCAAAACATACGCTGCGGGGATCTCGTCGAAATAGCCGTAGCCGAAGGAGGTGTAGGGTCCGATCCAGACGTCCTGCGTCAGCTCAACGCCGTTCTTTTTGCAGAATTCGTTGAACGGCAGGGCAAGATCCTTCAGGTTCGGGTTCACGCCGGAGACGGGCTCGCGCTTTGCGCTCTTTTGAGAGCAGCCTTCAAAACGGCCTTCGGAAACGCCGCGGTGACCGTTGACGTCATAGCCCTGATACTTTGTTTCCAGCAGCTCACCGAGCTTTTTGATCTGCTTTTTCATCTTGAGCAGGCGCGGAATCTTGAGGATGTTCTTCTTGGGCTCGAACGGCTCAATGATATTGCCCTTTCCGTCTTTGTAGTTGCGGTTGAGCTTCGGACCGTCGTGGGTGATGCCGCAGAACTCTTCCACGTCGTGCACGGCGTAGTAGGAGGGCACGCCCATGATGGCGCCCATTTCATAGCGTCTGCCGTTGTAATGCGGGGACCAGCATTTGCCGCCCACGCGGTCAAGACGTTCGAGAATGGTGTAGTTGGTGTAGCCCTTCTGCTCGAGATACATACCGGCGGAAAGACCGGCAGGGCCGCCGCCGACGATGCAGATGCGGATGTTTTTGTCCATATAAATGCCTCCATAAATATAGTATGGGTATGATTACCAACCCTCATTATACAAGCTCTTTTTTCAAAAATCAAGAACCTGTGCGTCAAATGATTAAAATTGATAAAGAATTTTGTAGGGTTGCGCAATTCGGCAACAGATGTCGAATTCAGAAAAATAGGATGGTAGACAAAACTGCGGTTGTGAAGAAAAAATTTGGAATTACAGACTTTTTTCCGTTCACTCTTTCTTTTTTTTCGACATTGTGATATGATAATTCAGCAACCAATCTATATGGAACGGGAGGAAGGCAAATGCGTTTTGCGTCGTTTGAGGAACTGCTGCGCCATTATGCAAACCTGACGCCGCAAGCGCCCGCGCTGCGATTTGAAGCGCACGGTGCGCTCCAGACGCGCACCTATGCCGATTTTTTCGCGGATGTGTGCGCTCGCGCTGCTGCGCTGAAAAAGGAAAGTTTTACCTGCCTCGCTGTTTTGTGCGACGGCTCGTTCGCCTGCGTCACGGAAATCTTTGCCGCCGTGATGGCCGAAAAGCAGGTGGTGCTGCTGAATGAGGACTGCACGGCAGAACAGCTTTCGGCCGCAGACGCGGACGCGCTTTGGGGCGATACGGAGCTGAAAGAGGAGCTTTCACCGGCGCTGACGAAGGGTGTGGAAAACGGCAAAGGCAAGCTGCTGTTTTTCACCTCCGGCACCACGGCGAAAAACAAGGCTGTGGTTTTGACCGAGCAAAGCCTTTGCAGCAGCGCCTTTAACGGCGGCGCGCTTTTGCCGCTTGAAAGCGACGACGTGCTGCTGTGTATGCTGCCGCTCGATCATGTGTTCGGCTTTGTGTGCGGTCTGCTCTGGGGGCTTTCGTGCGGGGCGTGTGTCGCGCTTGGCAGAGGGCCGCGCCATTATTTTGACGACTGCGCCGTTTTTCGGCCGACAGCGCTTGCCGCCGTGCCGCTGCTGCTGGGCTTTTTGCTGCAAAAAAATCTGCTGGGCGACACGCTGCGTCTGGTGCTCATCGGCGCCGGCGACTGTCCGAACACGATTCCCGCTTTGCTGAAGGCAAAGGGCATCCGCGTCTCGTTCGGCTACGGGCTGACGGAAACGAGCTCCGGCGTGGCGCTTTCGCTCGGCGATGACCCCTATGCCATGACGGTCTGCCCGGACGATGAGATCACGCTCGGCGCGGACGGGGAGATTTTGATCAAAACCGACACCTGCATGATGCAGGGCTACTATAAAGACAAAACAGCCACAGACGCAGTGCTGCAAAACGGGGTTCTGCACACCGGCGATCTCGGTGCGTTCGATGAACACGGACTGCTGCACATTCGCGGCAGAAAAAAGGAAATTCTGGTGCTGCGCGACGGCACGAAGATTTTTTTGCCGGAATATGAAGCGGCGCTGCAGCCGCTGCTGCCGGGGCGCGATTTTGCCGTGACCGAACAGGGCGGCGCGCCGGTGCTGGTGATTTTCGGCGAAGAAAGCGAACGCGAAACGATCACCCGCGCGCTGGAAGTACACATGCGCACATTGCCGCGCGGACAGCAGCTCAAAACCGTTCAATTTGTCAACACGCCGCTGCCGCGCACGGCAACGGGTAAAATCAAGCGTTGGTCGATCCAACAGAAAGAGGAAACTACATGACCAGACAGGAAATCATGAACAAAACGATCGAGATCGTCTATGAATGCGTGCCCGAAATCGAAGGGCAGACGCTCGAGGAGAGCACGGTCATCAACACCGACGCCGGCATCGACTCCATGGGCTTCACGCTCATCATCTGCCGGCTGGAGGCGACGTTTGATGTGAAGATCCCCGACCGCCAGTGGAAAAAGCTTTACACGCTCGGCGACGTGGTCACGGCGATTGAAAAGCGGCTGAACTGAAGATGGAAAGCTACTGCAAAGCCTACCGCATCCTCGCTTCGGACACCGACTGCTTTCGCCGCCTGCGGCTGAGCCGGCTGTTCACCTTTTTGCAGGAGGCGGCCATCGCGCACACGGAAGCGCTCGGCATGGGGCGCGCGATGACGCTCGACAGGGGGCTGCTCTGGGTCGTGACGCTGCAGCAGGCAAAGATCACGCGGCTGCCGGCATATGATGAGCGCGTGGTTCTCACCTCACTGCCGGGCGAAACGATGCACACGTTTTTCCCGCGCTATTACCGGCTGACCGACGAAAACGGAAACGAGCTTGTGAACGCGTCGGCGCTTTGGGCGCTGATGGACGCGCAAACGCGCAAAATGGTCTTTCCCGAACAGCACGGCGTACACATAGAAGGGGAAACCCCGCCGTGGCGCTCGTTTTTGCCGCGCCCGCCGAAGCTGCCGGAAGCGGCGCAGGAAAGCGAATTCACCGTGCCGTACAGCTATGTCGATCTCAACGGCCACATGAACAACACACGCTGCTTCGACCTCGCCGAAGACCTGCTGCCGCAGCAGGTGCGCAGCAAAAATGTGCGCGAAATTCTGAGCGAATATACCGGGGAAGCAAAAATGGGCGAAACGCTGCGCCTTGCGCTGCGCGTCAGCGACGGCGAAGTGCGCCTTTCCGGAACAGGCGAAAAGCGGCTGTTCCGCATTTCCATGCAATATGACAGGTGATACCGATGGACTATCAAATTTTGGAAACCAAAGAGCGCGTGCAGGCCGATAACGAAAGGGCCGCCGCGCAAACCAGAGAAAAGCTCAAACAAAGCGGCGCGCTGCTTGTGAATCTGATGGGATCCCCCGGTGCGGGCAAAACGACCGCGCTTTTGCAGCTCATCGAACGGCTCAAAGGCGAGTACCGCATCGGCGTGATGGAGGCCGACGTGGACTCCGATGTGGACGCGAAAAAAATTGCCGAAACAGGCACGCGCGTCATCCAGCTCCACACGGCGGGGCTGTGCCACATGGACGCGGATATGACAAAGCGCGGACTCGACGCGCTGCAGACGGACGGACTGGACCTGATCTTTTTGGAAAACATCGGCAATCTCGTCTGTCCGGCGGAATTTGAAGTCGGCGCCGATGTGCGTCTGATGCTGCTTTCCGCGCCGGAGGGCGACGACAAGCCGCTGAAATATCCGCTGATGTTCCAAATCAGCGACATTTGCCTGCTGACCAAGATCGACACGGCGGCCGTGTTTGATTTTGACAAAGCAAAAGCGACCGCGCGCGCCAGGGCGCTCAACGAAAAGCTGACGGTGATTCCGGTTTCGGCCGTCACCGGCGAAGGCTTTGACGCGGCGGCGGCGCTGCTCAAAGAAAAACTGGACGAACGGAGGAAGGCGCAATGAAAATCATTGAACTCGGCGCGTCCGTGACCGCCTCCAACGACCGCGACGCCGCTTTGCTGCGGCAAAGGCTGCGCGCACAGGGCATTTTGCTGGTCAACGTCATGAGCGCGGCAGGTTCGGGCAAAACGACGCTGCTCTCGCGCATCATCCGCGACATGGAGAGCACACGCTTTGCCGTGCTTGAGGCGGACATCGCCTCGGATGTGGACGCAAAAACAATCGAAGCGCTCGGCGCAAAAGCGGTGCAGGTCCACACGGGCGGCATGTGCCACATGGACGCCGGCATGACCGCCGCAGCGTTTGACGCGCTGGACACCACGGACATCGACATCGCCTTTCTTGAAAATGTGGGCAATCTGATCTGTCCGGCGGAATACGACACCGGCGCCTCGCTCAAGCTGATGATCCTCTCTGTGCCGGAGGGCGACGACAAGCCGCTGAAATATCCGCTGATGTTCGCCGAAAGCGACATTCTCGTGATCTCCAAAATCGACGCGCTGCCCTATTTCAACTTTGACGTTGAAAAATGCACCGCCCGCGCAAAAAAGCTGAACCCGGCCATCAAGGTCTTCCCCGTTTCGGCAAAGACCGGCGAAGGCATGGCGGCGCTGGAGGCGGAGCTGCACAAAGCGCAATGCGCAATTCGGAATTCGTAATTCGGAATTCGGAATTGAGGTCGCGGGAAAAGTGGAACTGAAATATAAGTATCCTCCGCGACGAGAAGTGCGCTTCCGTTGACAATCCGTAGATTTTAAGAATAAACTTTCCCACTACATTTCGGCGCATCGCGCACTGCGCGGCGCCCCTTAATTCCGAATTAGTATAAAAGGAGTTGTAAAAATGAAACAGCAAAAAAACCGCATGACCAATGAGCGCGACTTTGTGCAGGACCCGAATTATGTCGCGCCCGACAAGGAAAAGGAGGCGCTGGTGCTCAAGCTGGGCACGATGATCACCGACCGTTACCTTGTCAAGTATACCCGTTCCATGAAGACCGACGACCCCGAATACTGGGCGTTGGACGAGGTGCTCACCAAGGACGAGGTCAAGTTCCTGCTCAGCTTTGAAAAGACCCGCGTGCCCTACACGCCGGAACAGATTGCCGAGCGCACCGGCCTTTCCCTGGAAGAGACCAAAAAGATGATCGACCACCTGTGCTGGGTCGGCGTTTTGGAAATGACCCGCGAGGGGGAAAACAAGGAAAAGCACTACAATGTGCCGATCTTCGTGCCCGGTTCGGCGGAGTTCATGATGATGAACGACGAGCTGACGGCCCAGCATCCCAACCTTGCGACCTTCTTCAACCTGATGACGCAGATGCCGCTGGAAAACATCACCCAGATGGTGCCGCCGGGAGGCGCGGGCGTCGGTATGCATGTCATCCCCGTGGAAAAGGCGATTGAGCACGAAAACAATTCCGCCTCTGTGGAGCACATCTCCCACTGGCTGAAAAAGTATGACAAATATTCCGTCGGCCAGTGCACCTGCCGCAAGCAGCAGACCATGCGCGGCGAGGGCAGCGGCGAGATCAACGGCGAATTCTGCATGGGCGTGGGCGACATGGCGGAATACTGCGTGGACCGCGGTATGGGCCGTTACATCACCTATGACGAGGCGCTTGAAATTCTGGAACGCGCGGAGCGTCACGGCTTTGTGCACCAGACCACAAACATCGACGGCGAAGACAAGATCGTCGCCATCTGCAACTGCGCCCCGGGCGTGTGCAACGCGCTGCGCACGAGCCAGCTTTACAACACGCCGAACATGAGCCGCAGCGCATATCGCGCCCATGTGGAAAAGAGCAAGTGCGTCGCCTGCGGCAAATGCGTGGAGGTCTGCCCCGTCGGCGCGGCAAAGCTCGGTCAAAAGCTTTGCACCAAGCACGGCGAACAGAAATATCCGCTCTCCGAGCTGCCCGACGGCACCAAATGGGGCGCCGACAAATGGAACCCGAACTACCGCGAGGACGCGAAGATCAACTGCTATGACACGGGCACAGCGCCGTGCAAAACCGCCTGTCCGGCGCATCTGGCCGTGCAGGGCTATGTGAAAATGGCCGCCGAGGGACGCTATCTCGACGCGCTCAAGCTCATCAAGCAGGACAACCCCTTCCCGGCTGTCTGCGGCGCGGTCTGCAACCGCCGCTGCGAAGACGCCTGCACCCGCGGCACGGTCGATGCGCCGATCGCCATTGACGAGATCAAAAAGTTCATCGCCGCGCAGGAGCTGCACGCCGACAAGCGCTTTGTGCCGCTTTGCGAAAAGGACGACGGCGGCATGTGGGGGCCGGATTATAAAATGGCCATCATCGGCGGCGGCCCGGCCGGCCTTTCCTGCGCGTATTATCTGCGCACACGCGGCTACGATGTGACGGTGTTTGAAAAAGAGCAGCGCCCGGGCGGTATGCTTGTTTACGGCATTCCGAACTTCCGCCTGGAAAAGGACGTCATCGACGCCGAAATCGACGTGCTGCGCCAGATGGGCGTGGAGTTCCGCTGCGGCGTGGAGGTCGGCAAAGACGTGACGATCCAGTCGCTGCGCGAAGAGGGCTACAAGGCGTTCTATCTCGCCATCGGTATGCAGGGCGGACGCAAGGCCGGTGTGCCCGGCGAGGACGCAAAGGGCGTGCAGTCCGGCGTGGAATTTTTGCGCGACATCAACGCAGACAGCAAGAAGAAGCTCAAGGGCGACGTGGTCGTCATCGGCGGCGGCAACGTCGCCGTGGACGTGGCACGCTCCGCGGTGCGCGCAACAAACGGCAAAGTGACCATGCTCTGTCTGGAGGGCGAAAACGAGATGCCGGCGGCGGATGACGAGGTCGCCGAAGCGAAGGCGGAGGGCATCACCGTTTGCAACGGCTGGGGCCCGAAGGAAATTCTCACGAAGAACGGCAAAGTGGTCGGCGTGGTGTTCAAAAAATGCGTGCGCGTCTTTGACGAAAACCACCGGTTTGCCCCGAAATATGACGAAAACGAAACGATCACGATCGACTGCGCAAATGTTTTGCAGGCCATCGGTCAAAGCGCCGTTTGGGGCGATCTGCTCAAGGGCACCGCTGTTCATCTCAAGCCCAACGGCACGGTCGACCACGACCCGCTGACCTTTGAAACGGCGGAGCCCGACATCTTTGTGGGCGGCGACATCGGCCACGGCGCTCGCTTTGCAATCGACGCGATCGCGGACGGCAAAAAGGGCTGTGAAAGCATGCACCGCTCCGTGCACGAGGGGCAGTCGCAGCGCATTGCCCGCGACAAGCGCGAATTCATCGAGCTGGACAAGGACGACATCATTCTGGAATCCTTTGACAACGCCAAGCGTCAGGTGCCCGGACACAAGGCCGGCAAGGCGACGGAGACGTTCGAAGATCTGCGTTTGCCGCTGACGGAGGAACAGGTCAAGATTGAAGCGGCACGCTGCCTCGGCTGCGGCGCAACGGTCGTCGATCTCAACCGCTGCGTGGGCTGCGGCCTTTGCACAACGCGCTGCGAATTCGACGCGATCCACCTGAGCCGCGATCTGCCGGAATGCACCAACATGATCCGCTGCGAAGACAAGCTGCTCAAGGTCGGTCCCTACGCGCTGGGGCGCATGGGCAAGATCGTCCTTGGCAGAAAGAAGTAAGCCATGCACGAGATGGGGATCGTTTTGCACCTTGCAAAAACGCTGGACGAGACCGCCGCACAGGAAAAGCTGACCAGGATCGGCAAGGTCGTTCTGCAGGTCGGCGAGGTGTCGGGCATCATGACCGACCTGTTCACCGACGCGTGGGACTATTTCAAGGGCCGCCATCCGGTGCTCAAGGACAGCGAGCTGGTGCTGGAGCAAATTCCGGCTGTGACATACTGCGACAACTGCAAGGGCACGTATGAGACTGTCAAATACGGCAAGGAGTGCCCGTTCTGCCACAGCGGCGAGACCTGGCTGCTGAAGGGAAACGAGTGCATTATCAAAGAGATCGAAGCGGAATAGGATTTGTAGCTGTTAGCTGCCAGCTGCTAGCTGTTAGCAAGTTGAACCCCGCCGTGGATGGCTTCAAATTCGGAATGCGGAATGGAAGTCGCGGGTTTAAGCGTGCATGGAAAGAACGTGCGCGCCGCGACGAAAGGTGCGGTTCGTGCTGTACGTTCGTCGATTGTAATATCATCTGCAGGGGCGGCTATTTGCCGCCCGTTTTTTCTGTGTGCGCTTTTTTGCGCGCAGCTTTGCTGCGCGCACGGGGCGGCGGGATGAACCGTGCTGCAGCACGGTTCAAAAACGAAGCGGCGCTTCGTTTTGCGCGCGGCAATCTGCCGCGCGATCCCGCCGCCGGTCTGCGCACGGCGAACGCCGTGCGCAAATACGCTGCGGAAAGCGCACATAAAAAAGAAATGGTTTCCGCCGTTCATCCCAACGGAGCTGTGACGGTTTTGAAAAATGCGGCTGCGACCGACACTTCGCTTTGATACGCGCCTTGCGGTTCACGACCTCACCCGTCATCGCGCAAATCTGCGTGCGCTTTTTCCATCTGCGTTCGCTGCGCGATGCCACCCTCTCCAGAGGAGAGGGCAAGATCGGTTCGCGTTTTCCGCCGCGTTCGCTTCAAAACAAATGCAGCTCATCAACGATCGTACCATATCGCCGCACGCATCTTCGCGGCGCGCGTGTTCTTTCCATGCACGCTTAAACCCGCGACTTCCGTTCCGAATTTCGAATTTCGAATGGAATAAGCCACGGCGGGGGTTCTCTGTCCGCTAGCAGCTAGCAGCTAACAGCTTACAGTTAGCAGCTAACAGCATCCCTTCCAAAACTTTTCTTTCATTTTTCGCCCTTTAACCCTTTACATCTTTTTTGTTTCGTGATACAATAACATGAAGTTGATTAGAATTGCCGATTGCGGCCGCTGATCAACCGACGACTTTGCTAATCCATTTGTAACCATATCAAAGGAGGACAAACAATGGCAAGAAAATCAAAAACCATGGACGGCAACAACGCCGCCGCGTATGTTTCCTACGCGTTTACGGAAGTTGCGGGCATTTACCCGATCACCCCGTCCAGCCCGATGGCGGACTACGTTGACCAATGGTCGGCACAGGGCATGAAGAACATCTTCGGCACGACCGTGAAGGTTGCGGAAATGCAATCCGAAGCGGGCGCGGCAGGTACCGTTCACGGCTCTCTGGCCGCCGGCGCACTGACCACGACCTACACTGCCTCGCAGGGTCTGCTGCTGATGATTCCGAACATGTACAAAATCGCCGGCGAGCTGCTTCCCTCGGTGTTCCATGTGTCCGCGCGCTGCGTCGCGTCTCACGCGCTGAACATCTTCGGTGATCACTCCGACGTTTATGCCTGCCGTCAGACCGGTTTTGCCATGCTGGCGGAAACCAACACCCAGGAAGTTATGGACCTCGGCGCCGTGGCGCATCTTGCGTCCATCAAGGGCCGTGTGCCGTTCATCAACTTCTTCGACGGCTTCCGCACGTCTCATGAAATTCAGAAGATCAAGGTCTGGGATTATGAGGACCTGAAGGAAATGTGCGACATGGACGCGGTGGACGCGTTCCGCAAGCGCGCGCTGAACCCGGAACGTCCGGTCATGCGCGGTTCGCACGAAAACGGCGACATCTTCTTCCAGCACAGAGAGGCCTGCAACAAATACTACGATGCAATGCCCGAAATCGTGGAAGAATACATGAACAAAGTCAACGCCAAGCTCGGCACCGACTATAAACTGTTCAACTACTACGGCGCACCCGACGCCGAAAAAGTCATCATCGCGATGGGCTCCATCTGCGACGTGGCGGAAGAAGTCATCGACTATCTGACCGCAAAGGGTGAAAAAGTCGGCCTTGTCAAGGTCCGTCTGTATCGTCCGTTCTCCGCAAAGCACCTTGCTGCTGCGATTCC
>JAFTCX010000070.1 GCA_017454485.1 Clostridia bacterium
ATTCGCAAACATTGACGGTAAATTTTCCGTCATTTTGCACAGAAATCTCTTACAAACCGTCAGGTTTGCTGCGCGATTTCTGTTACATCTGACGAAAAATTTCCTCGCCAATCTTCACGCACCGAGTTAATCAGCGGGTACCTAACACAAAACAGCGCACAAAACTGTGCGCTTTGATGGGTTGCGGCTGCTTATTCGGCAGCTTCCTCAGCGGGCGCAGCGTCCTCGGTTGCAGGGGCGGCGGCTTCGCTGTCAAGATATTGGAACGCGCTGCCGTAGACCATCACGCTCAGGCCGGAAAGCTGATAGTGCAGATTCATCACGCCGTCGGCGCCCATTTCCTGCGCGTAAAGCTTCATCTCTTCGATGGCCTTCGCTTTTGCGCGGTCAAGCTTTCTGCCGACAAAGACCGAGCTTTTGCCGATGATCTGGCAGATCAGATAGCAGATGCAGGTGAACAGGCCCATGCCGTAAATGCAAACGCCGCTCACCTCGCCGAGATCTTTCACATCATACAGGGTGACAGTTGTGAGTTTCATGAGAGTTCCTCCTTTGAAATTCCGTTTTTATAAAGTTTTTGTTTATGCCGGAATCTGTAACCGATAGATCACCGCGCTGCCCGCGCCGCCGGGACCGTAGCAGATATACGGCACATCGTCAACAAAGAACATACACTCCGGCTCGCCCTTTTTCACCGGCAGATCATAGGTGCCGACATAGGCACCGCCGGTGGTGTATTTTACAATACGGTTCGGCGCAGAATATAAGAAGAAAACCGCGTCGCCGAACGCTTCAATCCCCTGCCGTGTTCCACCGACATCGCGACCGGAAAACGCAGTTTCGCGCTGCAGGGAGCCGTTGTAGCGCACAAAGTCATAGCCGCCCGAGATGCCGAGAAAATAGCAGTTTTCCAAGGTGTCATAGGCGATGCCGTAGACCTTGTCGGGAATCTTCTTCGTCTTTGTCACCGTCAGCGTTGCCGGATCGATGAACGAGAGCACCCTTGCGTTCGGCGCGTTGTGCGCAACGATGAGCTTGCCCGTTTTCGGGTTGTAAGTCACGTCGTTGCCGTGGTCGATCTTCAGCGGTTCGCTCATCTGCTCCACCGTGCGCGTTGCAAGATCCACCTTGAGCAGCCGGTCCTTCGCGCCGCTGCTTGCGCCGTCGGTGAAAATGAGATAGATAAACGTGCCGTCCGTGCAGCCGCCCTGCAGGATGCTGCTGTTCGAGGTGCCGTAGACCTTCATCACCTGCGTCTGCTGCGGCCTTTTGGGCGCGTTGAGATCCTGTCCGGCGGGAACGCCGGTCAAAAACCCGGCAGAAACCAGCAGCGCCGCCACCAGCGCCGGCCATTTTTCCAAAAAGCGTTTCCAAAAAACGAGCACGAACCGACCTCCAAACTTCATGATAATTCAGTATAGCACGAAAGCAGATGAACGTCAAGAAAAAACAACGGGTTCAATGAAAAATCCGCCGCCTTTGAAGCGACGGATCGGATCGGAACGCGGTTATTTTGTCAGTTTTCCTTTGACAAATGCAAAGAAGAGGGGCAGCCAGTTCTTGAGCGAGCGGAAAAAAGCCCGCAGCTTTTGCAAAACGGTTTTCGGGTGGTCCTGGGTGCGGTCTGCCGTCCAAAGCTCGGTGTTGCAGTTTTCTTCGGTCATCGGCTCCATGGTGTGCGCGTCTTTGTCATAGACCATGAACTGGGTATATTTGATA
>JAFTCX010000071.1 GCA_017454485.1 Clostridia bacterium
TCCATTCGCTGAGGTAGCGAAAAATTATTGGCCGGGAAAAAACGCGACCTCAATTCCGTATTCCGCATTCCGAATTCCGAATTGATTTTGCCGCCTGCGGCGATGCGCTGAAAAAGTGAAAATGCACGGTTCCCTTTCAAATTGTCGCCCGTCAAGCAGGTGCCCTTTCCCTTCGCGGAGAAAGCGAAAAAGCATTGGCCGGAAAAAACCGCGACCTCAATTCCGAATTGGGCATTCCGAATTCCGAATTGATTTTGTCGCCTGCGGCGATGCGCTGAAAAAGTGAAAAAGCACGTTTCCCTTTCAAATTGTCGCCCGTCAAGCAGATTCCCTTTCCCTTCGCGGGGGAAGCGAAAAAGCATTGGCCGGGAAAAACCGCGACCTCAATTCCGAATTCCGCATTCCGAATTCCGAATTGATTTTGTCACCACTCCAGCAAATCGACCGAAACCGGGTGATCGTTCACGGCAATCTGCACCACGCGGCCGGAGCGCATGGTGATGATGCGATCCGCCATGCCGGCAAGAGCATGGTTGTGCGTGATGACAACCACGGTCGTGCCCGTTTCGCGGCAGGTGCGCTGCAGCAGACGCAAAATCTGCTTGCCCGTCTTATAATCCAGTGCGCCGGTCGGCTCGTCGCAGAGCAAAAGCTTCGGATTCTTGGCCAGCGCGCGCGCAATGGAAACGCGCTGCTGCTCGCCGCCGGAAAGCTGCGAGGGGAAGTTGTCCATTCGGTCGCGCAGACCGACTTTTTCCAGAATTTTGCGCGGGTTTTGCGCCTTTTTGCAAAGCTGGGTCGCAAGCTCCACATTTTCCAGCGCCGTCAGGTTTGGTACAAGGTTATAGAACTGGAACACAAAGCCGATATCGTTGCGGCGGTAGTCCACCAGTTCCTCCTTGGAAAGCCCGTTGATCAGCCGCCCTGCCACGCGAATTTTGCCGTCGTCGCAGGTATCCATGCCGCCGAGCATATTCAAAACGGTGGATTTGCCGGCGCCGCTGGTGCCGACGATCAGGCAAAACTCACCCTTTTCCACACTGAAAGTCACACCGTCCACAGCGGGGATGACGACCTCGCCGGCGGTGTAACGCTTATATACGGAATCAAATTCAATAAAACTCAACAGGAACACTCCTTTGTCGTGTTCAATTCGGAATTCGGAATTCGGAATTCGAAATTCGGAATTGAAGGACGCCACGCTGCGCGTGATGCGTCAACAAAAGCGAAAATCACATTCGCTTTTCAAATGATAAACTGTCGGATGTCAGAAGAGGGCCGCCTTCCTTCGCGGATCGTTCGTCTGGCTTTTTGCATTTTTCCCGCGACCTTAATTCCGAATTCCGCATTCCGAATTCCGATTTTTTTCGCAAGCTTCCCAGACGCCGCCGATATATGCCGCACCGAGTGCGCGGTCAAACAGACCGTAGCCCGGACGTGCCACCTCGCCCCAGATCATGCGGCCGTGGTCGGGCCGGATGTAACCGTCAAAGCCGACGTCCTGCAGTGCGCGGACAATCTCGTAGATGTCCAGCGAACCGGCTGCGGAAAGATGGGCGGTCTCATGAAAATGATGATCTTCGATTTTTACGTTGCGAATGTGGGCAAAATAAATGCGGTCGCCCACTTCGCGGATCATGGCGGGCAGGTCGTTGTCGGGCGAAGCGCCGAGCGAACCCGTGCAGAAGGTCAGACCGTTGCAGGGGCTGTCGACCAGCTTCAAAAAGCGCTTGAGCGAATCCAGATCGCGGATGATGCGCGGCAGACCGAAGATATCCCATGGGGGATCGTCCGGGTGAATCGCCATTTTAACGTCGCACTCCTCGCAGACGGGGATGATCTTTTCAAGGAAATACTGCAAATTCGTCCAAAGGTCCTCTGCGGTGATGCCCTTGTATTTTTCAAACAGCTCCTTGATCTCGCCCATGCGTTCGGTTTCCCAGCCGGGCATGGCGTAGCCGTTGGAATTGTCGTCGATCTCGCGGAACATCTGCTCGGCGGATTTGCCCTCGATCTGCTTGCCGTTATAGGAAAGGCAGGTCGCGCCGTCGCCCATCGGCATTGCAAGGTCGGTGCGCGTCCAGTCAAAGACCGGCATGAAGTTGTAGCAGATGCATTTCACGCCCGCCTTCGCGAGGTTGCGGATGGACGTGATGTAGTTTTCGATATAGCGCTCGCGCGAGGGCAGACCGAGCTTGATGTCCTCATGGACGTTGACGGATTCAATGCATTCCATCGTCAAGCCCGCGTCCTCAATCTCTTTTTTCATCTCAAGGATCTGATCGAGCGGCCAGGGTTCGCCGCAGGGCAGCTTATGCAGCGCAGGCACCACGCCTGTGACGCCGGGGATCTGGCGGATCTGTGCAAGGGATACGGTGTCCTTTTCGTCGCCGAACCAGCGAAATGTCATTTGCATTGCGTTGTCTCCTTTATCCGTTGTTTTCGTTGATATGCGTTGTTTCTTCAAATGCTGCAGAGCACGCAGAGATAAAGCGCGCTGCTGCGGTCATATAAATGCAGTTCTCTTGTCCAGCCCAAAAGCGCGCCCTCGCCGCCCTTCAAGAACCGGCGCTCGCCGACATCATAGATGCAGCAGAGCACGTTTTTGCGCTCGCTCGTCAGCGCGGCAGGCAAAAGCGCTTCGGCGCCCATTGAAAAGAAGGTTGCGCAGATCTCCTGCCAGTCCTCCTTGTCCGGCGTATGCCAAACGCCGTTTTCCGCGTCCGCTTCCATTGCGGCGGCCTCTTTTTTGCTAAGGGTGTATTCCCACTGCTGATGGACGTCGATACTGACCGGCAGAAAGTTGTGATAGTGATCCGCCATGCCGTGCGGCAAAAAGATCGTCTGCGCTTTCAGCGCGGTCTGCCGGCGCAGTGTGCGCGGCGACACGACGAAAAAGTCGAGCAGTCCGGCGCAAAACAGAACTGCCAGCAACAGAGCGAAGATCCGCTTTTGTTTCATCAGACTTTCCCTTTCTCTGTCCGGTTGGATCATTCGGACGCAGCAGAATCAGTATATAAGCGCTAATATAGCTGAACTTAAAAGCTGTGTTTCCATATTAAAGCACTTTATGATAACACATTTTTTTGAAAAATTCCACTATATTGTAAAAAAAACTCCCCTGTCCGCGCACTTTTCTTGCGCTTTGCGGCCGCAGACCCCACGCCTTTTGTAAAATCCGTAAAATTTTACAATTTTTTAATGTTTTTTGGGGAATCTATATGGAAAAAGGCAGTAGACAAACGGCGAAAATTTTGTTAAAATTTTTCTAAATGCGCATGGGATTTCCTTGCGCTTAAAACTGTATATTATTTTTCAGGAGGATTGATTCCGATGAGCAAAAAATTCGTTTATTTGTTCAAAGAGGGAAATGCGAACATGAGAGAACTCCTCGGCGGCAAGGGCGCAAACCTTGCTGAGATGACGAATCTCGGTCTTCCCGTTCCCCAGGGCTTCACCATCACCACCGAAGCCTGCACCCAGTACTATGAGGACGGCCGTCGCATCAACGACGACATTCAGGCCGAAATCATGGCAACGATTCCGAAGCTGGAAGAGATCACCGGCAAAAAGTTCGGCGACGAGGAGAACCCGCTGCTCGTTTCCGTGCGTTCCGGCGCAAGAGCTTCCATGCCCGGCATGATGGACACCATTCTCAACCTCGGTCTGAACGAGCGCGTGGTCAACGTCATTGCCGAAAAATCGAACAACCCCCGCTGGGCCTGGGACTGCTATCGCCGTTTCATCCAGATGTTCTCTGACGTCGTGATGGAAGTCGGCAAGAAGTATTTTGAACAGCTCATCGACAAGATGAAAGAAGAAAAGGGTGTGAAGCAGGACGTTGAACTGACTGCGGAAGACCTCAAGACCCTCGCCGGCCAGTTCAAAGCGGAATATAAGAACCAGCTCGGCAAGGATTTCCCGGACGATCCGAAAGAGCAGCTTTTCGAAGCGATCAAGGCTGTGTTCCGTTCCTGGGACAACCCGCGCGCCAACGTGTATCGCCGCGACAACGATATCCCCTACTCCTGGGGCACCGCTGTCAACGTGCAGGCGATGGCCTTCGGCAACATGGGCGACGATTGCGGCACCGGCGTTGCGTTCACCCGTGACCCCGCGACCGGCAACAAGGGCCTGTTCGGTGAGTTTTTGACCAACGCACAGGGCGAAGACGTCGTTGCCGGCGTGCGCACCCCGATGCACATCTCCGAGATGGAGCAGAAGTTCCCCGAAGCTTTTGCGCAGTTCAAGGACGTTTGCCAGAAGCTTGAAAACCACTACAGAGACATGCAGGACATGGAGTTCACCGTGGAGCACGGCAAACTGTTCATGCTGCAGACCAGAAACGGCAAGCGTACCGCGCAGGCCGCGCTGAAGATCGCCTGCGACCTTGTGGACGAAGGTATGCGCACCGAGCAGGAAGCCGTTCTCATGATCGATCCGCGTAACCTTGACACCCTGCTGCATCCGCAGTTCGACGCAAAAGCCCTCAAGGCTGCCACGCCGATGGGCAAGGGTCTCGGCGCTTCTCCGGGCGCTGCCTGCGGCCAGATCGTGTTCACCGCCGACGATGCCGAAAAATGGAACGCCGACGGCAAGAAAGTCATCCTTGTCCGTCTGGAGACCTCTCCGGAAGACATCACCGGCATGAAAGCCTCCCAGGGCATCCTGACCGTCCGCGGCGGTATGACCTCCCACGCGGCTGTTGTTGCCCGCGGCATGGGCACCTGCTGCGTTTCCGGCTGCTCCGACATCGTGATGGATGAAGAAAACAAGAAGTTCACCCTCGCCGGCAAGGAATTCCACGAGGGCGACGTGATCTCCATCGACGGCTCTACCGGCAACATCTACGACGGCGCCATCCCGACCGTTGACGCTTCCATCGCCGGCGAATTCGGCCGCGTCATGGCTTGGGCCGACAAATACAGAAAGCTCAAGGTCCGCACGAACGCCGACACCCCGGCCGACGCGAAGAAAGCCCGCGAGCTTGGCGCAGAAGGCATCGGCCTTTGCCGTACCGAGCACATGTTCTTCGAGCCGGACCGCATTGCCGCGTTCCGCGAAATGATCTGCTCCGACACTGTGGAAGAGCGCGAAGCCGCCCTTGCCAAGATTCTGCCGATGCAGCAGTCCGACTTTGAAAAGCTCTATGAAGCGCTCGAAGGCTGCCCGGTCACCATCCGCTTCCTCGATCCCCCGCTGCACGAGTTCGTGCCGACCGAAGAGGCCGACATCGAAGCGCTCGCCGCTGCACAGGGCAAGAGCGTTGAGACCATCAAGGGCATCATCCAGGGCCTGCACGAGTTCAACCCGATGATGGGTCATCGTGGCTGCCGTCTGGCCGTCACCTATCCGGAAATTGCGAAGATGCAGACCGCTGCTGTCATCCGCGCCGCCATCAATGTCAAGAAGGCGCATCCGGACTGGAACATCGTCCCCGAAATCATGATTCCGCTCGTGGGCGACACGAAGGAACTCAAGTATGTTAAGAAGTTCGTTGTGGAAACCGCCGACGCTGAAATCGCCGCCGCCGGCAGCGACCTCAAGTATGAAGTGGGTACCATGATCGAGATTCCGCGTGCAGCGCTGACTGCCGACGAGATCGCAAAGGACGCTGAGTTCTTCTGCTTCGGCACCAACGACCTGACCCAGATGACCTACGGCTTCAGCCGTGACGACGCGGGCAAGTTCCTTGACGCCTACTATGACGCCAAGATCTTCGAAAACGATCCGTTCGCAAAGCTCGACCAGATCGGCGTCGGCAAGCTCATGAAGATGGCTGTTGAAATGGGCAAGGCTGTTCGTCCCGAAATGCATTGCGGCATCTGCGGCGAGCACGGCGGCGACCCGACCAGCGTGGAATTCTGCCACAAGATCGGCCTCGACTACGTCTCCTGCTCCCCGTTCCGCGTGCCCATCGCAAGACTTGCTGCAGCACAGGCTGCGATCAGCGAGGGCTGAGGGACAACACGTTAAGCGACGCCCGACGATATGTCCGTTTTGCCGGATTTACCCTCACAAAATCGGACGCGGAAGCGTATCTTCGCGCCCGCGACCCGAGGCGAAGGGTGAATCAGTGGAAGGACATCACCATCAATTTGTTCATCTAAAAAAGCTCCGTCGGAGAAATCCGGCGGAGTTTTTGCGTGAGGGAA
>JAFTCX010000072.1 GCA_017454485.1 Clostridia bacterium
AACCTTTGCTATTATATCGGGAGGTTTATCTTTTCGCAAGGTTCTTGGGCTTGCTTTGAGCTCGCCCGTTCTGGCTTTGCTAAAGCCTTTTTCCTCCCCCGGTTGAACCGGGGGTTTATTTCCACGTCTGAAGACACCAATAAAACAAGAGATGGCATCGTGCGGTGCCATCTCTTTTGCTTGGTGTTTTTTCTCAGTTAGCTTTTTCTTTCACGAGGACGTTTGCTTTGTAGTTTCCGTAGATCCAGCAATTCCGGCTTGCTTCCGATTGGATCGTGATATTGACGTTCGCGCTTTTTGCGGTATCGGATGCAGCGGAAAGATCGGAAACGTCAATGACAAGCTGCAAGTTTTCGGCGCTGATGTTTTCTAAATCTTGCGCCGAACCGATGACTTTGACCTTGTTCAGCCCGGCATCCTGCAAAAGCGCTTCATATTCAAATTCCGTTGACTGCGGCTGGAAAAATACATTGCTTGCGGTTGCATCAATTGTTTTGGAGGAAAACGATGAAAGGTCAACAGTTACTTTGAATTGATTGACATCGCTGCTCAACGAAGCGTCCTGATTGTCTGCGTCGATTTTGACCGTGTTCACGCCGTTTTTCAGCGTGCTGAAATCGATCGTTCCGATCATATAGCTTGTCGGCGCTGCGCTTTCTTCTTCACTGCCGGAATAGCTGACAGTCACATTGGCAGGGGAGATACTGTATTTCGGCGGATGCTCGTCAAAGAAACGGGGCTGGTTGATAAACTTGACTTCGGTCGGGACTTCCGCTTTGCTGATGTACGGAATGATGATCTGCGGAGGATTGTCCGTTTTATATTCAAGATAGCCGGTTTCTTCTTCGCTCAGTCCCTCAAAGGAAAGGCTGCCCTGCAGTTCGATCACGTCCTTTTGCGGCAGCAGTTTTTCGCTCAGATTTGCATCAAGATAGACGTTTTCGATTTTACTGATGACCGTAGCCGGACCGGTGACAGAGATCGTCGTCGGGTTCGGCAGCAGGGTTTCAAACTGATAACCTTTTTGTGTTAGTTCATCGCTGTTTTTCAATCTCGGCTTGACATCAAACTGCGCGGATTGCTCTCTGTCAAAGAAAATCTTTGCCGATTTCGGGCTGATCTTCACAATCTTGACGCCTGCTTTGTCAGCTTCTGCGGAAAACTTTAAGGTCTTGGTTTCGGCATTGTTGACGTACCCAGAGGTTGCCTTCACGCTGATGTCGCTTTCCTTGAGCGAATAGGCATTGATATCGTAAGTGCGGCCGGAAACAGTGACGTCCACCGTCATGGCGTTTTTATCGTAATATGCTTTGTAGCCGCTGCCTTCGGCGAGGGAAATGTCAATGGACGGTTTAACGCCGGTAATAACGCGTGTGGTCGTCTCGCTGTAATTCGCTTTGACGATTGCCCAAAGCACAATTGCCAGAAGCAAAGAGAACACCATCAAAAATTTGTTGTTGAAAAACAAGCGCTCAAAAAAGCTTTTATGATTCTTGTTCATGGTGTTTCCTCCGTGATGCTTTTGCCTTTTTTTCTTCCTCCTTCGGAAGCATAAAATCGTTTAGGTGTTCCAGCAGCTGTCCGCTCGTCAAATTGCGCAGAAGTCTGCCGTTTTTCGCAATGGAAACCGCGCCAGTTTCTTCCGAAACCACAAGCACCATCGCGTCCGAGGCCTCGCTCATGCCAACAGCCGCGCGATGGCGGGTGCCGAGTTCTCTTGAGATGTCATTTTCTGTCAGCGGCAAAATGCAGCCTGCGGCGCAGACACGGGCGTCCCGGATGATCATGGCGCCGTCGTGCAGCGGTGATTTCGGATAAAAGATGTTTTCCAGCAGCGGTACGGAAACTTTTGCGTCGATTTCGCTGCCCGTGGCAATGATCTCTTCCAGCGGCGTTTTATCCTCCAGAACGATCAGCGCGCCGATGCGGTTTTCGCTCATATTCATGCACGCCATCACAATGGAGGAGATCGCATTTTGAGAAACTTCGCGCTGCATGGAGGAATCGCGGAAAAAGAGGGCAAAGCGTTTCAGGTCACGTCTTCGGCCGAAGCTTTCAATAGCGTGGCGAAACTCCGGCTGAAAGAGCAGGATGGCCACGATGACGATGTTGTTGAACAATCGGTTGAACAAAAAGCTCATCGTGGACATGTTCAGCGCGTTGACGATGAGGTATACAATGACGATGAAAAAAACGCCGCGCAGCAAATGAATGGCGCGTGTTTGCCGGAAGAGCTTGATGCAGTAATAAACGAGCAGGGCAACCACGAGAATGTCCAGCGCGTCATACCAGCGAAAGGACGCAACGAGTCTGTGAATGGTCTCGCTGAAGTCTGTAAAAAAAGAGGAAAAGATTTCACCGATCCATGCCATAATTTCACCAGCCTATATTTTGAATTATTACTTTTTTATTTTAACATACTTTTTTTTCCATTGCAATTTGATTTACAGAAAAACTGAAATTTTTTATTTGTTTTTTTGTGTTGAAAAAACCGGGACTGACGCGAACCGTGCCGGTTTCGGCTGTTCCCATGGATGTATGTGCCAGCGCGGCGCAATGAAACCCTGCACGCACGGCAAAGCCGCACGTTCCGAGCAGTTCTGCCGTCTCTTCCACAGACACGCCGTCGATCACAAAGGACAGCAGGGATGCATCTTTGTTTTGCACGAGGTCAAATTGGCGAACGCCGCGTATGACGCTCAAATCTTCTTTCAGAGTGTTTGTAAGAAACGCTTCCCATTCGTGCACCGCTGCGCAGCCGCCGGCACGATTCAAAAAATGAATGCCCGCAGCGAGGCCGACGATTCCCGGAAGATTCACCGTTCCGCTCTCCAGCCGGTCCGGATATTCGTTTGGTTGTTCCGCCTGCATGGATAAGGATCCTGTGCCGCCTTCCATAATGGAGACAGGTGCGATGTTTTCACCGAACAGCAGCGCACCAGTGCCCATCGGCCCGAACAGACCTTTGTGACCGGGCACACAAAGCAGATCGATGCCGTCTGTTCCCATTTGCAGCGGGAAGACCCCGGCACTCTGCGCCGCGTCCAAACCGAACAGCAACCCGTTTTTGTGTGCGAGAGCGGCCAGCTTTCGAATCGGCAATTCTGTGCCGAAGATGTTGGAAACGTGTGTGCAAAAGATCAGCCTTGTTCTGTCGTTCATGCAGGCGGCGAAGTTTTGCAGCGTCTGTTCATCGTCATTCGGTACGACCTTTGCAACATCGAAGGTAATTGTGCCGTTCGTTTTCATCTGATACAGCGGACGAAAAACTGCGTTGTGCTCCAGTGAGGAGATGATAACATGGTCGCCCTTTTGCAAAACCCCTTTGAGCGCATAATTGATCGCGTGTGTACAGTTGGCGGTAAAGATCGTCCGTACCGGATCAGCGCCGAAAAAGCCGGCAAGTGTGTTGCGCGCGTCAAACAATGCTTCTGACGCGCGCATGGAAAGCGGGTGCGCACCGCGTCCCGGATTTGCTGCGTAACAGTTCATACATTGCGCCATAGCGTTCCGCACACAAGCGGGTTTCGGAAAGGTGGTTGCGGCGTTGTCAAGATAGATCATCGTCCATCACGGTAGCTTTCCGTACCGAGATGAGAAATGTTAGCGCTTTCAATCAGACGCAGCGCCTGTTTTATATTGCCGCGCACAAACAAGGCATAGCTGCAGCCTTCCTTGTGGTTAGGGTTTGGATTTCTCCGTAAAGTGCAGGCGATTCCGTTTCTTTGCAGCAGTCTTCGCGCCTGCTCTCCGGCGGTCTGGGTCGAAAACTTGATATATTCCGTGTTCATGGGCTTCACCTCAATAATGTTATTCAACCCAGTTTATGTAAAAATGCGAGGCGTGTCACATATTGACTTCTTTTTAAAAGTTATGTATAATAAGAAAAAACAGTTTGGTAGGTGTAATTATGGCTAAAATACTTGTTGCAGATGACGAACTGAATATTCGCAGACTGGTTTGCGATTTTTTGAACAACAGCGGCTACGAAACACTCGAAGCCGAAGACGGCGACCGCGCGTTCGAGCTGTTTCAGCAGCATGAAGATGAGATCGAACTTCTGATCCTTGATATCATGATGCCCGGCCTGAACGGATGGGAGGTTTGCCGTGAGGTGCGCAAGCTCTCGGATGTGCCGGTGATTTTGCTGACCGCTCGCAGCGAGGAATTTGACGAGCTGCTCGGCTTTGAATCCGGCGCAGATGATTATATCACAAAACCGTTCAGCCCTGTTCTTCTTGTCAAGCATGTGCAGGCGCTGCTGCGCCGGATGAAGACCGTGACGGTGTCAAGCGCGATCGAGCATACATTGACGCTCGATCATGACGCCCATGAGGTCAAGCTCAACGGCGTTGAGATTGAATTGACACTGAAAGAGTATAACATTCTCAAAAAGCTGATGGAAACGCCGGGGCGTGTGTATACAAGAGAACAGCTTCTGGACGCGGTGTGGGGCTATGATTATACCGGCGACGTGCGCACCGTGGATTCCCATATTGCGAGACTGCGCACCAAGCTCGGCTCCTGGGGCAATCATCATCTGAAAACCGTTTACGGCATCGGCTATAAATTAGAGGACGGCGAATCGTGAAGCGCAAGGATTTCCGTCATTTTCAAAGCAGCGTTCGCTTTCGGACGCTGTCTTCGATTTTGATGATGGTTCTGTTGGTCGGCGCACTGACGCTTATCGAGTTTTATTACCTTGATGACGTATATTTGTTTTTGGAAAAGCGAAATCTTGTCGGCTTGTCGGAAGAGATCGCGCAGTATACGGAAATGGACGACGAAGCAAAAAAAGCGCTTTCCGATATTGAATCCAAGAACAACGTCTATATTGAAATCTATCATCCGCGCAGCGAGCTGATTTATACAACCGAGACGAACGACGCTGTGTTTGAACCGGTCGGCAAGAAAAAAAGCAGCAGCGAGATGAAGCCGCGTATCATGAAAATCCTCACACACGAGGAGACGGATGATTGGAGCTACTTTGAAACCCGGCGGGAATATTATACCACCGCGAGCTATATCGTTTACGGTACAACGCTGGAATCCGATTTTTCAATCGTGATCTACGCCTCGCTTGACACGATCAACGCCAATGCGCGCTCCGCGTTTTGGGTGTTCTTCCTTGCCGAAATATCCTTGTTTGCCATTGTTCTGATCGTCTTTCTTATCCATTTCTTCACCGTTTCGCGGCCGATCGATCAGATCAGTCAGGTCACAAAGGGCATTGCGCAGATGGATTTCAATCAGGTCTGTCCGTCTTATCGGATCACAGAGCTGAATGAGCTTTCCGAGCACATCAATTCATTGTCCGCTTCTCTTGATCTGACGCTGCGCACGCTGAAACGGCGAAACGCTCAGCTCGAAGATGATATTGAAAAAGAGAAGAAAAGCATGGAGGCGCGGAAGGAATTCATCGCCAGCGCATCCCATGAGTTGAAAACGCCGCTGGCTGTGATTCAGGGCTACGCCGAAGGACTCAAGTACGGTGTTTATAAGAATAAAGAGGATGCGTGCTATGACATCATTCTGGAAGAAGCGCAAAAAATGAACGCGCTGGTGCTGGAGCTGCTGGAAACGTCGCGTATGACCGCCGGTGCATGGCAACCGCATTATGAGACCATGGCGCTCCGTGAAAAAGTGGATACGACGTTTGATCAGATGAAAACGATCTTTATCAAAAACGCGATCACTGCCGAAAACATCATTGATCCGTCCTACGTTTCCTATGCTGATTCGACGCTTTTTGATCGCGTGTTCAGCAATTATCTTTCCAATGCCATTAGCCACTGTGCCGGAGAAAAGAAAATTGAGGTCAGCGCAAAGATCGTGGACGGTTGCTACCGCGTGAGCGTGTTCAACACCGGCACACCGATTGCAGAAGCGGATCTTGAGCACATTTGGACATCATTTTACCGTGCCGATAAAGCGCGCTCCCGTAAAGAGGGCCGTTTCGGACTGGGCCTTTCCATTGTGCATTCCGCGCAGGAACAGCAGGGACTGAAATGCGGTGTCATCAACCATGAAGACGGCGTGGAATTCTGGTTTGATCTGCATATCAAAGAATAAAATCAGCCGCAAGAGAACGCATCCTCTTGCGGCGATTCTTTTGATTACTTTTCATCGATCACCACAGCGGCGTATCCGTTGCGGCTCAGGGTGCGCAGATAGTTTGCAGAAGCTTCATTTTTCGGAATCTCCAACACAAACGCCTCATTTGTTGTTTCGCTGAACAACTCATTGAAATAGAGGAGCGCATCCATATAACCGTCCTCTTTGTTAAGCGTAACCGTCTGCGGTCGGATTGCCGTGTTGCATAGCACGGCGTCGCACTCGTTCGGAAAAATGCTGCCGTCAAAGCGCGTTTCACTGCCTGCGATATCGTTTGCGTCCACCGAGAGCAGCAACGCACACGTTTCAGGGAGCGATCCTTTGATGGAATGGATCAGGTTTTTCAGCAGCTTATTGCGTTTCACGCTGGCTTCCTCTCCGGGGAAAGAGGCGGTGTCCACCGCTTCTCCGACTGGGAAGGAGAGGTTTTTGAGCAAAATACCGTTCACGCCGAACGATGCGATCTCTGAGATGACCGCTTTCAGATATGCGCGGCCCTTTGTCGCATAGGGGTTCACCCATGCTTTGCCGCCGTTTTCCTCGTCCGCGTCGAACCATGTCACGTCCGTACCGAGATATTTGACCGCAAGCGACGGCTCGAATGAAGCGAGCGCGTGATCGTTGAAGCAGTGTACGCCGGCAATGACCTGAATGTTCGCTCTTTGAAAGAGCTCTAATACTTCACGCACGGTATCACTATCATAAAGATTGCGGTTGTTCTGAATGGCAAAGAGTTCGGCAGATGTATAGGCGAGGTTTCCTTCTGCCGTTTTGAAATCGATCACCACGGCGTTGCAGTCGTTGCGGTTCAGCTTGCGGATGCAGGCGCGCGCTTCGCGTTTGCCGGAAAGGACCTCATGCGACACCGAAAGGGCCTTCAGATTTGAAAGGTCCGTGTTAACCGTCGGCGTCAAAACAGGCGCTTGCTCATTGGCCGGCTTTTCGGAAATGCGCAATGCAAAATCGACTGCAAAAAATGAGATACATGAAACAGCAAGGAAGCACGCAATCAAAAGCATGATGCGCAACACACGTTTTCCGCTGCGCGTTTTCTTTTTTGTTTTTTCCAGAGTAAAAGCCTGATGCGGATACTCTTTGGAAAAGGAATAATAACTGCGGCGCACACGCGAGGAAGCGGTGTCCGCTTTCGGCTCAAACGGTTGATCTTTCTGTGACACAAGAGCGCTCCTTTCTATTACCAGAATTTGTGCGTTGCGTCAAATTGAAAACAGCGTTAAAATGAAAATACATAAAGGGGGCGCAAATATGAACATTGAAGTCGTCACGGAGCGCAGTGTGCTTGTTGAACTCTCCGAAGCGGAGCTTTCCGCGTGGGAGCTTTCCTATGAAACGACGAACGATCAAAACGAACAAGCGAAAGCGGCATTTCGAACGATCCTTTGCGAAATACATCGGCAGACGGGTCGTGCCTTGCTGCCGCAAGCGCTGGAGATCGATCTGCTGCCATCACGCGGCGGCGGATGCCTGATGATCGTTTCCGCAACAGGGGAGCGGCAATTTCAACACGGTGCGCTTGTTTGTACGATTACTTCAACAGACGCGCTGCTGGATTTTTTTGCGACGATGCAGCGATTCAATAAAATCGCGGCGCTGATCGACGGTTACAAGAGGCGAGATGCTTACGATTTGATCGTGGGCGAATCCGCGCAGGAAACGCTGCTGCTTTTGCGTGAATTCGGAACGGTTTGGCGAGCGGACGATGTAGAGATTGCGCGAATCAAAGAAACAGGGGAGCGCTTAAAAATATTTTGCGGCAGCAGCACGCAGATCTGAAATCATCTGTTTTCTGTCCGGTGCGCCGAAGATCGCGCTTCCGGCAACGAGGACGTTTGCGCCGTTTTTCGCGCAGGTTTCAACGGTTTTCATGCTCACGCCGCCATCGACCTGAATGTCAACGTCAAGGCCGCGGCGAACGATCTCTTCGCGCAGCTTTTTCACCTTCGGCATCATATCTTCCATAAAGCTTTGACCGCCGAAGCCCGGCTCCACCGTCATGACCAGTACCATGCCGAGCTTTTCAAGATATGGAAACACGGCTTCTACCGGCGTGCCGGGTTTGACAGCGAGGGCTGCGGTCTTTCCGAGGGAACGGATGAGGTCGATCGTTTCCTCCACAGGTGAATCGGATTCCACATGGAAGGTGATTACATCCGCGCCGGCTTTGATAAAATCAGGGATGTATTTCATCGGATCAGAGATCATCAGATGCACGTCAAATACCAGATCGGATCGCGGGCGCATACATTTGACGATCGGTGCGCCGAGGGTGATGTTCGGCACAAAATGACCGTCCATCACGTCAATGTGCAGCCAGTCGGCGCCGCAGTCTTTCATATTTTGGAATTCCTCACCCATGATGGCGTAATCACAGGAGAGAATCGATGGAGAAATTTTGACCATAAAGAAGCCTCCGCACATTTTTTCTTATTCTACCATGATTCAAGGGAAAAAGCAATGCATTTTTACCCATATATTTTTTCGATAAAAAATTCATCAAAAACGGTTGACTTTTGGTTTCTTTTGCATTATAGTATAGTTTAGTGAATACAGAACAGTGCTTTTTGCATTGGTGACACACTGTGTAACAAATTTTTTGACCGCTCGGTCAATTTTTTGCTTACCCGTGGTAACCGACGAGGGAACACGTCCGAAGAGGCGGAGTTCACCTCGTTGTTTTTTTAGTTTTGGTTCACCGTCCGTCTATCCACACAAAATCGAGCGCGCATGAACATCATGCAGGGAAAGGGGTTTATCCAATGGAAGAAAACACAATCATCGAACTCAGACACATTTCAAAAAAATTCGGTGATGAAACCATCCTTGACGACATATGTCTGAATATCAAGGATAAGGAATTCATCACTTTTCTCGGTCCGTCAGGCTGCGGCAAAACCACAATGCTGCGCATCATCGCCGGCTTTCTTGAAGCCGATGACGGCCAGGTTTTGTTTGAAGGCAAAGACATCAATGCTTTACCGCCGCACAAACGCCAGGTAAATACAATCTTCCAGCGATACCAGTTGTTCCCGCATCTGAACGTCTATGAAAACATTGCGTTCGGTCTGCGCAACAAACGGATGAAAGAGCGCGACATCGCAAAAAAGGTGGAAGAAATGCTCGCGCTCGTGAACCTGCGCGGTTTTCAGCGCAGAGACATCGCCTCGCTTTCCGGCGGTCAGCAGCAGCGCGTGGCGATTGCCCGTGCACTTGCCGTGGAGCCTCGCGTGCTTTTACTCGATGAGCCTTTGGCTGCACTTGACCTCAAATTGCGCAAGGATATGCAGGTCGAGCTGAAAAACATTCAAAAGCGCCTTGGCATCACCTTTGTGTTTGTTACGCACGACCAGCAGGAAGCGCTTTCCATGTCTGATACGGTCGTTGTCATGAATGAAGGCAAGATTCAGCAGATCGGCACGCCGCTTGATATCTATAATGAACCGCAAAACGCCTTTGTTGCCGATTTCATTGGGGAATCCAATATTCTTGACGGCGTGATGCTGGACGATTTCAAAGCCAAATTCTCCGGCGCTGTATTCCAGTGCCTGGATAAGGGCTTTGCCGTCAATGAATCGGTCGATATCGTTGTGCGTCCCGAGGACGTGGACGTTGTGCCTGTGGAAAAAGGTGAAATCACCGGCGTGATCACCTCAAACACTTTCAAGGGCATCCACTTTGAAATGATCGTTGATATTCAGAACTTTAAGTGGATGATTCAGACAACGGATTATTATCCTGTGGGCTCGCGCATCGGCATCGAGATTGAGCCCGACGCGATCCATGTTATGAAAAAGAGTAAATATTCCGGTATGTACGGCGATTACAGCTCGTTCTCCGACGAACTCGAGCATTTGTCCGATCTTGAGGAAGAGGAGGCGTAACGATGAAAAACAGCCTCACCAAAAAGATCGTTGCGGCGCCCTATCTGCTTTGGGCTGCAATTTTCATCATCGTGCCGCTGATCTTTGTTGTGTATTATTCCCTCGTTGACGCAAACGGCTCGTTCTCGCTCGACTCCATCCGCAGCATCGGCAAATACAGCGACATCATGCTGAACTCCATCTGGCTCGGCTTTGTTGCAACGATCATCAGTTTGCTGATCGCATATCCACTGGCCTATATCATGGCACGCACAACAAAAAACATGCAGCGCACAATGATGATGCTTGTCATGCTGCCGATGTGGATGAACCTGCTCATTCGTACCTATTCCCTGATGATCCTTTTGCAGGACACCGGCATCATCAATTCTCTTCTCGGCGCAATCCATCTGCCCGGTGCAAATCATCTGCAGTTTCACATGATCAACACACGCGGCGCCGTGATCCTCGGCATGGTCTATAACTACATTCCCTATATGATTCTGCCGCTGTATTCCATCATGGCAAAGATCGATTACGGTCTGATCGAAGCTGCACAGGACCTCGGCGCAAGCAAGCTGCAGGTACTCAGAAAAATCATTCTGCCGCTGAGCCTTCCCGGCATCGCGTCCGGCTTCACTATGGTGTTTGTGCCCTCGGTTTCCACGTTCTATATTTCAAAGAAGCTGGGCGGCAGCACATTTTCACTCATCGGCGATATCATTGAAATGCAGTTTAAATCCGCAAACAACTATAACCTCGGCGCAGCGCTGTCACTGATCCTCATGGTCTTGATCCTGATCTGCATGGCGATCATGAACCGCTTTACCGGCGACGATGATGACGGAGGTGTTCTGATATGAAAACCAAGCTTTCCCCGCTTTCCAAGCTTTATATCGTCCTCATCATGTTCTTTTTGTATGCGCCGATCCTTGTGATGATTTTGTTCTCCTTTAATGCATCGGTCAGCACCAGCGTTTTTCAGGGCTTTTCCTCGCGCTGGTATGTTTCGCTGATTCATGACGAAGGCACAATCAGAAGCGTTACAAACACTTTGATTCTTGCGGTCTGCTCATCTTTGATTGCCACTGTGATGGGTACCGCCGCTGCGGTCGGCATCAACGCCATGCGCAACAAATTCATCAAAAAGACAACCATGAATGTGACAAATATTCCGATGATGAACCCTGAAATCGTCACCGGTATCTCGATGATGCTGCTGTTCGTCTTTGTTGGCTCGCTGGTCGGCAAAGAGGATGTGCTCGGCTTTACCACAATGCTCATTGCGCACATCACCTTCAACCTGCCTTATGTCATTCTTTCCGTTCTGCCGAAGCTGCGTCAGATGGACCCGAACCTGCCGGAGGCCGCCATGGATCTCGGCTGCACGCCGCTGCAGGCGTTCTTCAAAGTGACGCTGCCGTCGATTTCGACCGGTATCACAACCGGCCTCATGATGTCGTTCACACTGTCGCTTGACGATTTCGTGATCAGCTATTTCACGCAGGGTCCGTCCTTTGAAACGCTGCCCATCCGCATTTTCTCCATGACAAAAAAACGAGTGACACCCGATATGTACGCGCTTTCCACAATCATTTTCTTTGCGATTCTGTTCCTGCTCATTCTGCTGAACGTCTCGCAGGTGCGCGGTGAAAAACGGCTGCGCAACAAGCTGAACAGGGGAGGGGCTGCATGATGAAAAAGTTACTTTTTACCCTTGTCACACTGTCTTTGCTTTTTGCCTGCTGTTTTGCTGCGTCCGCCTATGAAAACGAAGCATGGTACGGCGAACAGAACGCCGGCAAGGTCATCAATGTATTTAACTGGGGCGAGTATATCAGCGACACCTATGAAGACGGTATGCTGGACGTCAACAAAGAATTTGAAAAGCTGACCGGCATCCATGTCAACTATGTGACCTTTGAAAGCAACGAAGATATGTATGCCAAGATCAAAAACGGCGGCGCAAGCTATGATATCATCATTCCGTCGGATTACATGATCGAGCGCATGGCGAAAGAAGGTCTGCTGCAGCAGTTTGATCCGAACGAGCTGCCGAACTATCATTATATCGACCGTAAATATCTCAATATGTATTACGACCCGGACAATTCTTATTCCGTCCCTTATAATGTCGGTATGGTCGGACTGATCTATAACACGAAGATGGTGGATGAAACGCCGACAAGCTGGAAGATCATGTGGGACGAAAAATACGCCGGTAAGATTCTGATGATCGACAATCCGCGCGATGCGTTTGCGATTCCGCAGAAGATCCTCGGCTATTCGTTCAACTCTACGGACGAAAAAGAACTGGCCGACGTGGCGCAGATGCTGATCGATCAAAAGCCCTTGCTGCAAAGCTATGTGATGGACGAGGTGTTCAACAAGATGGAAAGCGGCGAGGCGGCTATGGTGCCGTATTACGTCGGCGACTACATGATCATGCATGACGTCAACCCCGATCTCGCGTTCGTCTATCCCGAAGAGGGCGTGAACATCTTCGTTGACGCAATGTGTATTCCGAAATCCGCAAAGAACATTGACGCTGCGAAGATGTACATCAACTTTTTGCTCGATCCGGAAATTGCGCTGACAAACGCATGGTATATCGGCTACGCTTCTCCGAACACCTCCGTGCTTGAAAGCGAAGATTATGAGGAGATGGCGCAAAATCAGTTCCTGTATCCCGATGAGGAGCATATGCCGAACGTGGAATATTTCCACAATCTGCCGCAGGAGACGCTGACGCGTTTTTCGCAGCTTTGGAATGAGATCAAGCTCGCCGGCGGCACAAATGTGCGCGTTTATGTCGGCTTCGGCGTCACAGCATTCGTGATTGTCGCTTATCTTTCCTATACTGCGGTTCAAAAAAGAAGACGAGAAAAGTGGTATGATTTCAGATCGTCGAAGTAATTTATACAAACTGTACAGTTTTTTGCAGAAATTTTTCCACCCTGAATTCATGAAATGTTCACTTTTTCTGTTTTACTTATGATAAAATAGTAATAATTGAAAGAAGAAATCTTTGAATCAAAGGGGATTGAAAGATGAGAGATGAAAGTAAAAAATACGGATACGCTGCATATGACATGATCAAGTATGCGGCGCACATAATCGGCAGCCGTTTGCCCGGCTCAAAGGGTGAGCACGCGTTTCACGACTATATGGCGCAAAAGCTCGAAGAGATCGGTATCAAGCCGGTAAAGGAAGAATTTACCGTTGCGCCGCGCGGTTCCATCGGCGGAGTGCCTTATGCTGGATATGCCGGCATTCTGATGAGTGCGCTGGTCTATTTTGCGCTCGGCAATTTCCACATCTGGTTCGGCATCGCGGCCATCGGCATCTGTATCACGGTCTGGCTGGTCTGTGACGTACTGCTATATCACACCTGGTTCGATCTGTTCTTCCATCAGGAGATTTCGCGCAACACCTACGGCGAACTGCTGCCGGAGGACGGTGAATATGATTATACGATCATTCTTTCCGGCCATACGGATACAAGCTGGACCTGGAAGCATTCCCTGCGCTCTTATCGTTATCGTAAAAACCCTGCATACGGACTTCTTGCGACCATTGGAAAAGTCGGCTTCGGCGCAATCTGCTTCTTCTTCCTTGTGGGCGCCTCCATTGCGGTTTCGATCATTTTTCTGGGTTATATGTACGGAAAACCGTGGGCGCTTGAAACAGTCAACAGTCTTTCGTTCAATAACTTTTTAACGGTTATGCATTTCCTGCCGCCCATTACCGCCATCGGCTGCGTGTTTGTTTGCACATGGAATGACCGTCATGAACAAAACGCTTCTCGCGGCGCCATGGATAACGCGTCCGGCATCGCACTGTCCTATCAGGTCACAAAGTATTTTGCGGAGCATCCTGAAAAAATGCCGAAACGTTGCCGCATCATCGACTTCAACTGCGGCTCTGAAGAGGCCGGTTTACGCGGTTCGATCGCTTTTGTGCGCGATCATAAAGGTGAAGATATCCTCAAAAACGTGTGGAACATCAACATCGACTCCATTGCCGACGCTGATCGCTTTGAGGTTATCAATGGCGACGTTTGGCAGTTTACACGTTTTGACAAGGATCTTGAAAAGATGTTTGTGGACACCTTCCATGAAATGGGCATCGTCAGCAAAACGCCGGGCTTTGCCATGAAAAACCCTGTCGGTGGCTGCGACAGCACACCTTTGACGCGTGCGGGAATGAAATCTGTCACCTTTGCAGCGCAGGAACCGACGCTGACTTATTATTATCACACTTGGCGCGATCTGCCGGAACGCTTCTCTCCCGATACCGTTGCTCTCGGCTTTGACGTGGTATTGTCCGTGATCGAAAAGATCGACGCGTTCCAGCAGGAAAACGGCTTCAACGGCGTGAATAACTGAGCATCTGAGTCTGCTTCACACCGGAGCAGACTCTTTTTTTGAAAGAAGGAACCTCTATGAAAAATCAACTGAAAAAATCCATCTCTGTCCTGCTTGCCTGCGTTTTACTCTTGTGCACCGCTACGCCGCTTGCCGGCGCGGTCAACATCAAAGACAAGCTGGAAAGCGCTGCGTCCGATCTTTTGCCGCTCGGCAAAAAAGGCGCATACAGCGTTGTCGAGGACATACTCACCGGCGCGCTCAATCTTGCGCAAAAGGCAATTCCCGATCGCAAAGATATGATTGACCCGTCGCAGTATCAGAGCGAAAACTTCTATCCGGGTACTGAGACTTTTTTGAAACAGCCTGCAAAGAACGCGCAGTGGTCGCTCGGCTATTCTTGTGCAAGCCTTGTGCCGGATGACTGGCAGGAGCATGATTATTATCTCGGCGGTTTCATCGGCATTGAAAACGGGTTTTCAAACCATGTCGAAGAAGTCATCGACGATATGCGCGTGCGCGTCATTGCACTTTCCGACGGCAGTTCTCGCGGCACAACGCTGTTTGGTACAATCGACGCGATCGGTGTTTCCAATAAGGATATCCGCGCGATCCGCGGCATCGTTGCGAAGGAAGCCGCCAAACGCGGTATCACGCTCAACGGGATCAATGTCAGCTCCACACATTGTCATAGTTGTATTGACACGCAGGGCCTTTGGACGGATCTGTTTAAAAAAATGTTTAAAAATATCTTTGCGGCGATTACAGGCTTTTTCAAGCTGGAAAACGGCACGGATGAAACCTATCTTTCCTTCCTGCGTCAAACGGTTGCCGATGCGATGCTCGATGCGCTTTCCAAAATGACGCCGGGCAAGCTGACCTACGCTGTGAAGGACATCGGCGAACAGTATTTTAACAACAAAAACCGCAAATCTGCCACTTCGCTGCCGTCGGAGCTGCACCGTTTTATGTTTGTTCCCGATGATGCAAACAGTAAGCCCACGATCATTGCGAACCTCGGCGCACATCCTGATGTTGCCGGTCTGCCGACCGAATCCAACTCCGGTCGCGCCCTCAGCGGCGATTACGTTTACTATATCGGTGAAGAGCTGGAAAAGCACGGTTATAATTTCATGTTCTTCAACGGTGCGATCGCCGGCATCTATATCGGCAGAGGACCGTCATCCGACGGACTTGACCTTGAACGCCGCTATCAGATCAGTGAACGCTATGGCAGGGAGATTGCGCGCTTTCTCATGGCAATGACTATGACAGAAAAAGAAATCTATGCTTCTGATCTTTACGACGCAAAGACGATCGAACAGGAGCGCGCTGCTTCCACCGATTATACGCTTTGGTGCGAAAATTGGAAACCCGTGACTGCGCGTGAGGTTTCGCCGCTGCTGAATCTGCGGCTCAAGGAAGTGCGCGTGCCTGTGACAAATCCGCTGATTCTGCTCGCCGGAAAGCTGAAGCTTGCAAATTACGATATTCTGAAGGATAAAAAGGGCAACTACAGCGTGATCACGGAGATCGGCTATTTGCAGCTTGATGATATCCCCGTGGCTTTTGTTCCCGGTGAGCTTGTAACCGACCTTTATGCCGGCGGAGCCTCGCTGACAAAGAGCGGCAGTGTGAATTATTCCGACTTCGGCCACGCTTCGCTGAAAGAACTGTTTGGCGAAAACACGCTTTGCTTTGGCTTGACAAATGATGCAATCGGCTATATTGTGCCGGACAATGATTATAAATTCGTGCTTTTTGACGATCATTATCAGGAGTCCATCTCCCTCGGTCAAGCGACTGCATCCACATTAATGATTGCTTTTGAAGAACTTGCAAGAGAAATTGGTTGACACACCTTCCCCGATGCTGAATGATGGTTCAGCTTGGGGCTCCTTCCGCAAGGAAGTATTGGTTTTTGAAGGCAATTTTTCCAAAATGCTTTGTCTCACCCCTTGAAAACCGTCAGGTTTTCTGCGGGTCTCGACTTTGCCTTTTGAAAAAAATTGCACTTCAAAAACTGCTTTGCACCCTGAAATTAGA
>JAFTCX010000073.1 GCA_017454485.1 Clostridia bacterium
GGCACAGCCGTGCGCAAAAAACGGCGGCGAAACCGCGCAGCAAAGCTGCGCGTAACCGGCAAAGCCCCGGCAGCGATTGCTGCCGGGGCTTTGCCGGGAGCATCGTGCGCCGCACGATGCGTTTCGCCGCCGCGCGTTGCGGTTGAGTACGCGGTTCTTTACTGTGCGGCCTGATAGACGCGCACATAGTCCACCTTAAACTCAGCGGCAAACGTGGCTTTGTCGTTATTTTCAATGTTGCCCGACCAGCCGAACGTGGGCTGACCAAGACCGCCGTCCACTTCGCAGGAAAGAATCATATACTCCGGCTGTTTGGAAACGCCGCCCCAGGAGGTGCGTGCGACCTCGCGTCCGTTGATATAGAAAACATAAGCGTCCGGCGTCCAAAGAAGCCCGTAGGTATTGTAATTCTCATACGGATCGTTGTCCAGCGAAAAGATGCCCACATTGTGATATTTTGTCTGCAGGCTGTAACCGCTGTAATGCAGGTTTTGTGTTACACGCCAGCTTTCTTTCCCGCCCATGTACCAGAACGGGGATTCCATGATATCGATCTCAGCGCCGCCTTCCGCGTTGTCTGTGACAGTTCCCACTGTCGGATTGATCATCCAGAACGCAGACCAGAGGCCCTCCCCTTTCGGCAAAATGCAGCGGCACTCATAGTAGCCGTAGGTCGACTCGAACCTTCCGGCAGTATCCAACGCACAGGTGTACCAACCGGGACCGAATTCGCCGTTTTCCAGATATTGGGTCGTAATGATGAGATTGCCGTCCTGCACACGGGCTTGCCCGGCGCTCCAATAGCCGCCCTTGCGCACACCGTAGCCGTTGTGCGGACCCCAGACAGCAGGATTCAGTGCGTCGCCGTCGAATTCATCTGCAAACACAAGTTTCATATCGGAAAGATCGATTTGCTTAGCATCCGCAGGCACAGCGCCCGAATGAAACAGCAGCAAAAATACGTTGACAAGCGCGATCACAAGATTGACGAATCGTTCACGAAACAGATCCATAACAATGCTCCTTCCGGTTCTTTTTTTCTTATCATACGATACAAGGCATCACAAGTCAAGAGGCAATTCATTTTTTCTCTGTTCTCCTGCACTGAAAAATTGTAAAGGTTTTGTGTATTTCTGCCCTTTGTTCTTGACAATCGCCGATATTTATGGTATGGTACAAGAAGTTTTAAAAATAATTAAAATATTTAAAAAATTATAAAACAAGGAGGATTTCCATGCCTGACACCAATCCCTCAACCTACGATCTCGGAAACGGACTGCGCAAAGGCGGTCTTTATGATTCCATTTTTTTCGGCTGCTATTCTGAAACAAACACCTTTGACATTCGCTGCCGCTTTGATCTGCGCCACAAGCTCAACCGGGCGCGGCTGCAAAAGGCCGCGAATGCCGCGCTGAAAAACTATCCCGAATTTGCTGTACGTCCGGTCGTTTACAACGGCAAGCTCTGCTATGAAAAGAACACCAAGCCCATTCTGCTGTGTGACGACGACAACACAATGCGTCACTTCGGCTCTGACGGCGAAAACGGAACGAACGGCTACCTGTTCCTTTTCCTTTGCGGCGAAAAGCATTTTACCTTTTCCATGTATCACGCGCAGACCGATGCCTACGGTATGATCTCCTATGTCATCGCTGTGCTTTGGAACTACGCAAAATCGCTCTTTCCACCCATCCGTTTCATTCGCACAAGCTTCTTTGATCCCTACGGCGTCCGCCTGACAGACCACGCTTTTCGCGCGATGGACGAGCAGGAACGCTATGACGCGGTTGAAAAATTCGCTGCAGACGGAAAGCTCTATGACCCCTATGAAGGCAAAGAGTTCTTCCCGCTGCCGCCGGAGGAGCATGACAAAGAGGACATGAGCTGCCGCCTTGTGAACCTGATCATCTCCAACACCGATTTTTTGAAAAAAACACTTGAACTGCACACATCCTACGGTCCCCTGCTTGCCGCCCTTGCCGCAGAATCGATCCATGATCTGTATGACATTGAGGACAAGGCGATTGCGGTGGTTTTGACCAGCGATTCACGTCGCTTTTTCCGTTCCAAAACGCTGTCCAACATGGCTTATAACACGCCGCTGACGCTTTCAAAATCCGACATAGAAATGCCGATGGAAAGCATCTGCAAAAAGCTGCGCACCCAGATGCTGAATCAGCTCAAGAAGTCCCACATTCGTGAAACGCTCAAGGGCATTGTTCAGGTTGCCGCTGACGTTGCCGCACTGGGCGACATCGACGGCGTCGGCAAATTTCTTGCCGGTCCGGAGGGACTCAAGCAGCAAAACGAGCGCACAACCATCTTTTTGACCTATCCCGGCATGATCGAAACAAACCCCCTTTCAAAGCTGCTCATTAAAAGCGTTACGCCCGGTATGCTCGCCATGGACCGCGCAATCAACGTCTATTGCCACGGCGACGACCTTGTGATCCAGTACAGCCTCAAGAGCGACGATCTTACGCTGCCGAACGCGCTCAAGAAAACGCTCAGCAAATACGGGTTCGATCCCGTGATGTACGATATGGGCCGCGTGACGCAGAACAAGCTCAGCTTTGACCATATCAAAAAAATCACTGACAAATAAACCGCTTGCATGGGTGCTGTTTTGAAAACAGCACCCTTTTTGCGCACAGCTTCGCTGTGCGCAACCCGCGGCGGGGCAACGCGCTGCCGCCTGCGGCGGCAGCGTGCAAGGGGCGCACGGAACACGCAGTCTCCGGTCGACAGCCGCTTCTTGCGCCCCTTGACCGCACGGCTGCGCCGTGCGGTTGCCCCGCCGCGTGCAGATGCAAAGCAAAGCTTTGCATCTGCCAGATCGTCACCGTTACGGCAATATAAAAAAACAACGCAGCAAAAAGGACCGCCGCAAAAACCGCAGCGGTCCAATTCATTTTTTATGCCTGCGCTTCGGCAGCTTCACGCTTGGCCTTGTTTTCGATCACGGTCTTTGTCACCTCGTCCATAAACGCGCCGTGCAGCTTGAACTTTGTGGAGAAAATGAGCAGCGAAACAAGGAACAGCACCGGTGGAATGACGCACAGCATCAGCGTGATGCCCATTTTTGCGCCGGAGGAATTGTTCATGTGCAGCTCGCTGTCATAGCCGGTCAAGCCGAGCGTCGCAAAGAGGATGATCGTCTGCAGGGTGTACGCCATCTTCTGCAAAAAGCCCTTCATGGAGAACGTGATGGATTCCGCACGGAAACCCATTTTCACTTCGCCGTAGTCCACAATGTCGGCAAGGAAGATCGTTTGCGCAATGAACATCGAAGAGATGCCGATCGCGCCGATAATGTAGCAGGCGTTCATCAACATGAGCTGTCCGGCAAACGAGCAAACCGCCATGCCGACATAGCCGAGTGCGGCCACGCCCAAAGAGATCATATACGCCACGCGCTTGGAGAAATATTTCGTCAGAATCGGCAGCAGCAGCATACCGACCACGGAGCCGACCGCCGACGCGGTGCTGAACGCGGACTGCTTGTTCGGGTCGCCGACCACAACGTCAAAGTAGTAAGTCGCAACGCCGCTTGTCAAATACCAGCCGGCGTTGGAGATCATGGCAAAAAGCATGAACACCAGAAGCTGATCGTTGCTCTTGATGATCGAAAGGCTGCGCTTAAAGGAGAATTTTTCGCCCGAAGCGGTGGAAACGCGCTCCTTGGTCGTGCCGACGCAGACGCCGGCGAACAGAATCAGGCAAACCGCGCAGACGAGCGCCGCAACCATATAGCTGCGCTTGTCGTGGAATTTCACCATCTCGCCCGTCTCGTTATCCAAAACGGTGGAAACGCTGGCGGCGGTCATGAGCAGCGGAGCGCCGATGGAAACGATGCCCTGGCCGAGGCCGGAAAACGCGCGCGCAACGGTGGAGATCAGGTTGCGCTCCTTGGGATCGCTGGTGAACGAGGGCACCATGGACCAGTACGGGATGTCGGCAAGGGTGTTCGTCATGCCCCAAAGAATATATGTTGCGGCAACATACACGGCAAGGCCAACGCCGGTCAGATGCAGCGGATTGGTAAACAGCAGCACCAGAATGATCGCGTTGAGCACCGCGCCGGTCAAAATCCACGGGCGGTATTTACCCATTTTTGTGTGCGTGTTGTCCACGATCGTGCCCATCATCGGATCGTTGATGCCGTCCCACACGCGGGCAATCGGCGTGAGGATCAGCAGGAAGGTGGACTTCATGCCGAGCACGTCCGTCAGATATTTTGCAAGGAAGGAATAAAACATGCCGTAGCTCAGATCAAGTCCAACGGCGCCGACGCCGTAGCCGAGCTTTCCTTTGATGAATTTGATGGCGTTCATGCGAACACACTCCTTTCCTTTTTATTCTACATAAAAAAAGACGGTTCGTCAACCGTCCTTTTCAAAAAACAAAACTTTTTCCATCTGTCGCTGCGTCACAGTCCGGGGCGGCTCCGACGAAAGCTGAGGTGCGCATTGCGTCACCACTGCGCCGTCGATTGTTTCAACGCCAAATGCCAGACCGAACGCGCAAAAGCGGTCTTTCTTTGCCCAGGGGGCAAAATCCAGTGTGGAAAGTCCCCGGGCAATGCCCTCCCCCGTCTGCTTGACCAGCGCCTCCTTCTGTGTCCAAAAGCGCGTAAAGGTCAGCGCAGGATCGTCGGCAGCCGCAAGCACCGCCTGCTCCGCAACGGAAAGCACCCTTTGTGCCAGCCGGTCAGACGGCGTTGCAAGCGTTTGCGCATCCACGCCGATGTCACCGGTTTCGCTGAGTGCAAGGCAAACGAGCGTGTCGGTGTGGCTGATGCTGAAGGCAAGCGAAGCGTCTTTGAAAAACGGCTTTCCCCGTTCGGAAAACCCGAGCGGCGGCAAAGTCTGTTCGCCCGTTTTCAGCCGCCACGCATACAGCAGCAATCCCCAGCCGAGCGTTGATTGCGTTTTGGCCGGCAGATGCCGGATTTTTGCAATCGCGCTCTGCTTTTCCTGCGGGAGCAGCACCAGCACCCTTTTCAAAAACGCAGCGTCAAACTGTGCAGGATCAGCGTAAAGCAACATTTTACTGCTGCGGCGGAATATCACTCGGATCGGTGTAGCCGGCGGCGTCATGATAGCCGTAGGCACCGTAATCCTGCGCCGAGGCGGTCTGCATCGGCTGCGGCATAAAGATCGCGCCGAAGATATAGGTGTAAAGTCCGTTGCCGATCAGCAAAAACAGCAGCACAAACAGCAGACGGATCAGCGTGGAATCAATGCCGAAATATTCGGCCACGCCGCCGCATACGCCGGCAATTTTCTTATCGGCGCTCTTGGTCAGATACTTGTTCGGACGCTTGGGCACGTAATCGGTCGGCGCCTGCGGGATCACAATGGCCATGATGAGATAGACCACAAATGCCGGAATGATTGCTGTGAAAAACGCGATTTCCGCCACGATCAAACGCACAAATGTCGGGTCGATGCCGAAGTATTCGGCAATGCCGCCGCACACGCCGCAGATCTTTTTGTCGGGTGAGCAATAGAGTTTTCTTTCCATGATAAATCCTCCTTATGGATGCAGATTATTTTTGTTGCAAATCATAAGCTGTCAGTGTGTTTTGCATGAGCATGGCAATCGTCATCGGACCGCAACCGCCGGGCACGGGTGTGATGAACGACGCCTTTTCCTTCACAGCGTCAAAATCCACGTCGCCGCAAAGCTTGCCGTTTTCCATGCGGTTGATGCCGACATCGATCAAAACCGCGCCGTCCTTGACCATGTCGGCGGTGACGAACTTCGGCTTACCGATGGCGGAGATGAGGATATCCGCTTCCTTGCAGACCGCTTTGAGGTCCGCTGTTCTGGAATGGCAGATCGTAACGGTCGCGTCCTTTTTGAGCATCAGCGCCGCCATGGGCTTGCCCACGATGTTGCTGCGGCCGAGAATGACACAACGCTTTCCTGTGCAGTCGATCTTGTAATAGTTGAGCAGCTCGATCACGCCGGCCGGTGTGCAGGGCAAAAACGCTGCGCCGCTCGACCAGAGCTTGCCGACGTTGTTCGGGTGGAAGCAGTCCACATCCTTTTTCGGGTCAATGCGTGCAAGGACCGGACGCTTATCCAGCGGCTTCGGCAGCGGAAGCTGGCAGAGGATGCCGTGGACGTTTTTGTCTGCGTTCAAACGGTCCACCAGCGCAAGCAGCTCCTTTTGCGTGGTCTCCTTCGGAAGCTGATACTTCAGCGAGCGGATGCCGCAGGCCTCGCAGGCCTTTTGCTTGTTGGCAACATAAATGCGGCTTGCGGGGTCGTCGCCGACCAGAATCACCGCAAGACACGGCTCGATGCCGCGGCGTGCAATTTCATTTTTAATGCGTTCCTTGACCGCCTGGCTTACGGTCTTTCCCTCAATCAGCGTCATGGGGTTCCTCCTGTGCAGTTTCAGCCGGAGCCTTCTCCGGCAGGGGTTCGGGTGTTTGCGTTTTTGCGTCGGGGCGAACGATCTTGCCGTCACGAATTTTGACCTGCTTCGCCTTTTGGCGCATCGCCTTCTGCTCGGCGCGTCTTTGCTCGGCGCGTTTTTCTTTTTCGGTTTTTTCCGGGAAGTAATCGATGCCCTCAATCGGTTTCGGGTGGCGTTTGAAGTGAATTTTGAACACAACCAGCAGCACGAAGCACAGCAAACACAGCGCGCCGGAAAGCACCTGCGACACGCGGATGGAGCTATCGCCGATGAACAGGCTGTCAGTGCGCATTCCCTCGATCACCATGCGGCCAAAACCGTACCACACGCCGTAGCAAAGGAACAACTCGCCGGAAAACGTGCGGAATTTGCGCAAGATCAGATACAGCAGACCGAAGCCGACCAGACACCAGACGGATTCATAAAAGAAGGTCGGGTGGACATACAGATCGTTGTCGGCGAGATACTGCGGAATGTTTTCAACCCCTTCCAGACCGAAGGTCTTCGGGTTGCGCGCAATGAAATCGGCCACGGTGTCGCTCATCATGCCCCAGTGCTTGTAGGTGATGGAGCCGAACGCCTCCTGGTTTGCAAAATTGCCCCAGCGGCCTATGCCCTGTCCGATCAGCAGGCTCATGCCTACCATATCCAGCAAATTGCGCACGTTGATGTGCTCGAGCTTGCAGACGACAAGAGCGGCAGCAAGGCCGCCGATGATGCCGCCGTAGATGGCGAGTCCGCCGTTCCAGATTTCAAAAATGCTCCAAAGATTGTCGCGGAAATCCTCCCATTTGAAGGCAACATAATACAGCCGTGCACCGATGATGCCGAAGATCACGCCATACAGCAGCACATCGACCATTTTATCGAGGCTGATCTTCCATTTGTACGCGATGCGGCCGCCGAACAGCGCGGCAAGCAGCAGCCCGAACGCGATGATCACGCCGTACCAGCGCACGGAGATGAAGCCGAGGTCGAGCGTATTCGAAACCATGAATTCTTTTGCGATGCCGGCAAAACGCACGGCAACGGTGGATGCGGTCATAGGGCAAAGACTTCCTTTCGGGAAAAATTTGGAATTTGGAATGTGGAATGTGGAATTATGGGGCGCGGCGCAAAGCGCCATGCGCCGAATGTAAAGCAACTATACAAATGAAAAAGCTTTCAGCTTCTTATGATCGCGGACAACAGCCTGCGTTTACATGCATGTTTCTCGCGAGCGCAATTCCACATTCCACATTGCACATTCCACATTGCAATACGCATTTTATTGCAGCGCCTGCGCGGCGGCGATCATCAGCGGCATGGTCACCATGGAAAACGCGCTGACGAGCGCAACGGTTTTGGAGCCGACGCCGACGTCTTTGTGGAACTTTGAGGCAAACATGAACGTGTTGTTGCCGGAGGGCACGCACGCGGTGATGCAGCACGCAATGAGCAGCGTTCCGCGCACGCCGATCAAGCGGTAAAGCCCGATGCACACCGCCGGCAGCACAATGAGCTTGAGCAGTGCGACCAGATAGATGCGCTTTTCACGGAAGATCGTTTTCAGATCCGTGTGGGCAAGATAGGTGCCGAAAATCAGCATCCCCAGCGGCGCGTTCAGATTGCCGAGATATTCGATCGGCTTTGCGATCACGGTCGGCAGGTTGATATTGAACAAAAACAGCGGCAGACCGATCAGCACCGAGATCACGCCCGGGTTGAACACGAGCTTGCGCCAGTTCATGTGGTAATGCTTGCCCGCCATGAGCTTGATGCCGTGGATAAACGTGATCACATTGAACACGATGTAGCCGTTGGCGCAATAGAACACGCCCTCCGGACCGAGGATGGCCTGCGCAAGCGGCAGCGCCATGAAGCCGACGTTGCCGTAGATGCTGGCATATTTAAAGATCGGATTCCATGAATCCTGCCGTCGGAAAAACGGAAGCGACAGCACGATGGCGATGATGTGGGTCAAAAACATCAGACCGAACGAGAGAAAGAACGACTTGATGTGCGCCTCGGTCGGTTCCATCTCCAAAAAGGAATTGACCAGCACGCAGGGCGTGACCACATACAGCAGCATATCGATCAGATGCCCCGCCGTGGACGACGAAAAAAGCTTCGCCTTATCCAGCACAAAGCCGACGAGCACCAAAAGATAGAGGATGACCACCTGCGTGGTGGCCGATTGCACATTCAGCCAGAACAACGAGATTCACTTCCGATTTTTTATTGCGTCAAAGACCGATTATTTTCCGAAATTGATCGGTTCAATATCGTCAAAGGGAGAGGCGGCGGCTGCCGGAGCTTCGGCGGTTGCTTCGGCCTTTGGTTCCTTTTCCGCTTTCAGCGAGCGCAGCATGACAAAGCACAGCGCGATTGCAAATAAGCCGAAGCACAAATCGGAGAACAGAAACGGATGGTTTTCGTTGATGAAGCGGCCGTCTTCCAAAAAGGAAAGCACAAAGCGCGGAAGCTGCACGCCGAGCGTCACCAGCGCGCCCGCAAGACCGAAGCCGGCCAGACGCCACGACATACCGGTGCTGTAAACGCCGCTTGCCGTTTGCGCAAAGGCGAGGAAGAACAAAATCATGAACACGCAAGCGGTCAGCTCAAAGAACAGATCGGACACGCGCATAAAGCTAATTTTGCGTACAAACAGATGCAGCAGACGCGCCGCGACCCATGCGGTCGGCGCAAGGGCAAGCAGACGGCGTTTGGAAGCGAGCGCACTCCCCTTTTTATAAGAGAAAGCAACAAAGATGAAGTAGACGCCGGAGAGCAGCGCAAAAACGCCCTGAAACAGCAGCGGCAGCGCACCGGTGCTCATCAGCTCCTTGGCGGAATGCAGCCCGTAGCCCGCAGCGGCTGACGAAAAGCCGGTGAAGCTTTCCAGCCCGTTGATCAGCAGCGACACGGCATACAGCAGCGCAAGGACGAATAGGCCGACGTTCTTTTGTTCAAGCGGCTGCAGCGCCTGTGTGTCTTTGCTGAAATAGCAGTAAAGCGCAGCACAGCACGCGCCGCCGAGCAGCAGCAGGTTGACGATCCAGGTCAGCGGGCTGCTCCGGGTATAAAAGCCGGTGGCCGGGTCGATGAGCGTGTACACCTGAACAAACCGCAGCACCGCCGCCACAGGCACGAGCACACAGCTTACACACACGGCAAGCGGCAGCAGCTTGAGCGAAGCAACATTGTTTTTCAGTTTCATATGTCTTTCACCTCAGTATACAAACGCTCCTCCGAGGGAATGTAATGGCTCGGATTCGCAAAATTGTTGATGCGCTCGTCGATCGGAACATACTTTTTCGGCAGCGCCACGCTCTTATAGGCCGGGCGGATGATGCGTCCGCCGGTGAGCAGCTCTTCCATCCGGTGCGCCGACCAGCCGGCGATGCGCGCCGTTGCAAACAGCGGGGTGAACATATCCTCGGGGATGCCGAGAATGTGATAGACGATGCCGGAATACAGGTCGACGTTTGCGCACATGGGCTTGGTTTTCCCCGTCACGCGGCGGAAAACCTCCGGCGTGTGCCGTTCAATCGCCTTTGCAAGCAGGAACTCCCTCTCATAGGGACTGCCGACAGCGAACTTTTCAGCTTTGTCGCGCAAAATCTGCGCGCGCGGGTCGGAGAGCGTATACACCGCATGACCCATACCGTATACAAGGCCGCTGCCGTCGCCGGCTTCCTTGCGGAAAATTTTTTCAAGATAAGAAATCACCTGCGCGTCATCGGTCACATCGTCGATATGCTCGAGCATATCCGCAAGCATCTTGCAAACCTTGAGGTTGGCGCCGCCGTGCCGCGGACCTTTGAGCGCACCGACGGCCGCAGAATAGGCGGAATAGGAATCCGTGCCGCTGCTGGTGAGCACCCGGCAGGTAAAGGTAGAGTTGTTGCCGCCGCCATGCTCGGCTTGCAGCATCAGGCAGATGTCGAGCAGCTTTGCTTCCTCGTCGGTATATTTACGGTCGGAGCGGATGGAGCGCAGGATCGTTTCCGCGGTGGAAAGCTCCTTGCGGTCGGGGTGGAAATACATGCTCTTTCCATAGTATTTCATGCGCTTGACCTGATAGGCGTAGCAGGAAAGCAGCGGCATTTGCGACATGATCTGCACGCTTTGGCGCAGCACATTGTCCAAGCTGATGTCGTCCGCTTTTTCATCAAAGGAATACAGCACAAGAATGCAGCGCGCGAGCTTGTTCATCACGTCGAACGACGCGTTTTTCATCAGTACGTCCTCAATGAAATCCGGCGGCAGCTCACGGGAATAACCGAGCGCCTGCTGGAACAAAGCGAGCTGATCGCGCGAGGGCAAGGAGCCGAAGATCAGCAGATACGCGACCTCTTCAAAGCCGAAGCGGTTTTCCTGTTCGCAGCCTTCAATGATGGAACGGATGTTGATGCCGCGATATTTCAGCACGCCGTCCTTCGGCACACGTTCGCCGTCGTCAACATAATACCCCTCCACGCTGCAAACTTTGGTCAGTCCTGCCATCACGCCTGTGCCGTCGGGGTTGCGCAGTCCGCGCTTCACGCCGTATTTCCAGAAATCTTCGGGGTTGATCTGGCTTTTGTGCTCAATTTTTGCACACATGGCCTCCATAATATCCGGTGCAATCGGATTAAAACTTTGCATATTCACAGCTTGCCCCTCCTTTATATAATTCTAACAAAAGGTATGATGTGATATTATACAACATATACATAAACAAAGTCAATATAAAAGTGAATTTTTAAGTGCCCGATGATTCAATCGGTGTGTAAAAAGCTGTTTTTTACACATCCGCGGTCATCTTCGGGCACCCGGAGAGGAAAAATATGAGAGCTTATCTTTTACCGACGGCGCTGCTGGCGTTTTTTCTGGCGCTGCTGCCGCTTGTCACACTGGCGGTCACGGAAATATCCGTGCACTGATCAAACCTCGTCGAACGCGAGCGAAAAGGCATACAGCTTTGTGCGCTTTTCATCAAAGCACAGCGGCGCTGCAGGAAGCAATTCGGCCGCTTCTGTCACAGGCTGCAGGGTGTTATCGAGCTTGCCGTTGAGATAAAGCTTGAGCGTGCCGCTTTCTTCGCGCACGGCACAGACCTGCACCGCGTCGTCTGTCCGCCGGATCGAACGCAGCACGCTGCCGCCCACGCGGAACGTGATGTGGCCGTCCTCGGCGGCAAGGGCGAGATTTTCGCCCTGCAGATACATTTGCAGATTTGTCTCGCTGCCGAAGGTGACTTTGATGGAAAAAGCGCCTTTGCCAAACAGTGCGCCCGGCGGCAGCAGACCGTTTTCGCTGAACATCAGGGACACAAAAACCGCGGCGGTTTCGCCGAACAGATCGCGCACACCTTGCAAAGCCAGCTTGTTCGACTGCGTAAACGGATAGGAAAAGCGCAGCACCGCGCCGCAGGAATCGGCGTCGGGCACGACGGATTGAATGGGATTTTCCGCGCAGGCTGCGTCGGCGCAATCAACCGGCTGATCGAAACGCAGGTGCAGCGTTTGCGCGTTTGCCGCTGCGGCAGCGCACAACACCAGCGGCGTTTTCTGCTTTCCGAGATGCAGCACGCGCGTTTCATAGGGTGAAAGTGTCTGCGTCAGATGGTCGCCGTAGCGAAACGGCGCACGGGACACACACGACGGCGGCAGCAATGCGCACGCGCCGACGCACAAAAAGCGCGGCGGCACACCGAGCGACTCATCGAGCGTGAGCGTCAATTCGCGCTCCTCGGCGGCCGGATTGCAAAGCACGAGCAGCCCTTCTCCGGTGTCGAACGAGGCAAGGGCATAGGGTTCGTTCTTTTCCGGCGCACCGAACGGCACGGCCCGGCAAAGCAGCGCGGAAAGCTGCGCTTGCCGGCGGCGCACAGCGCGCAGGGAATCGATCGGCGCATCCACAGGAAACAGTGTGCGTTTTGAAAACGCGGCGGGGAACGGTGCGCTTTGCTGCGGCAAAAACAGCCGCTGTGCCGGTACGCAGACGCCTATGGTTTTCAGCGAAAACAGCAGCCGGTCAAACGGCAGCGCTTCGCCGCTTTGCGCAGGAGCCAGCGCATCGACCCACTGCAGAAGCCAGGGCGAAAGAACACCGCAAAGAGAAAAATGCAGCGGCTTTTTTGCTGTTTTTTTCAGCAAACAAAGAGCGTTGATCCATTTTTCAAACACGTCGCTCAAATAATACAGATTTCGTTCGCCGCCCAGCGGATGATTGTGTGTCTTGTCGCGGCAAACCGTGTCAAACGGCAGATGAAGCTGCCAGTCGGTCACGCCGCATTTTTCGCTCAGCGAGCAAACGAATTGCTGAAACGCCGAAAGCAGGTTTTCGTCCGCCAGGCAGACTTCACCCTGCGTTTCTTTGCGGCGAAACAGTCCTCTTCCCTTCACCGGCAGACCGACCGCCATGCCGAGCGAAACGCCCAGCGACGCGGCGGCAGCGGAAAAGCTGCGCAGTCCCAGCGGAATCTCGTCCGGGAAGGAGAACGGTGCGCTTTCAGGAAAAACGGTACGCTGATCGAGCTGCACAAAATCATAAAAGCGTTCGCCGCCTTTTTGCAGCCGCTTTTCTTCCGCAAGCAGACGCTGTACCGCGTCCGGCGCAAGCGGCGAAGAAGAAAAACGCAGCGCGTCAACGTTTTGCACCGGCGGCAGCAGCTTTTCCAAGCAGCGCAAAAACGCGCCGCGCACCGTAACGGGGTCGCTTTTTGCAGCCACGCCGCAAAGCACGCTGTCGCTGACAAACACGCCGCTGCCCGCGCAAAGCGCCGACAGGCTCCGGCCGTAGTATCTGCGCGCCTGAAGAAAATCGCCGTCCACCGCGTTCACGCTTGCAGGGAACATACACGAGAAAACGGCGTTTTCCAAAAAGACCGGCTGGCCGAGCAAAGGCGCGATCGGGTCTTTCTTTTTTTCCGGCAAAACCACACCGCCGACCGCAGCCCCCTGCGGCACGCGCAGCGGCGCAAAGTCAAGGTAATCGAGCACCGCTTTTTCCGTTCCGGCGGTGCGCAGTTCAAGGTGCGCAGTCAAAAAGGCGTCCAGCGTGCCGAGCGTTTCCGCATATTGCAGCTCCACCTTGCAGCCGCGCACACGGAAGGGCTTGAAAAAGATCTTCAGCCCGCTGCCCTGCGCATCCTCTGTTTTCAGCGCGTCCTGCACCTTCAGTTCGCTCGCTTTGATCGTTTCGCCGCCGAGAACGCCGAGAAAATGCAGGGTGAACAGCTCGCTGTCCGGCGCCGGCGTGTATGTTGTTCCGCTGAGCACATGCGTCAGCGAAAAGGACGACAGCCGCCCTTTTTCGATGCGGTAGGTTTTTGAGATAAAATCGTTTTCGATCGTAAAACGGTCTTTTAAGAGTTCAACGGACATAAAACGCCTCGCATTTGGGTATCTTCATTCAAAATAGCTGCCGCATCAGATGCAGCAGCCTTTGTTTTCCATATAGTATACGTCAGATCACGGAATTGATCCACGCAACAAGGTCGGCGCAGACGGTATCGAACAGCACGCTTTCGTTGAGGATCTCGTGGCGGCCTTCTTCATAGAGCTTCATCGTCACGTTGTCCTTGCCGTTCGCTTCCAGCAGCTCCTTGACCTTTTTCACGCCCTCGCCGTAAGTGCCGACCGGGTCATCCGCGCCGGAAAGCAGCAGCACCGGCAGCGCCTTCGGGAAGGTCGCAAACCACTCCTTGGACGAAACGTGCTTGAGCAGACCCATCATATCGCGGTAGCCGTAAGCGGTGAACAAAAAGCCGCAATACGGGTCGGCGATGTATTTGTCAACCTGGAAATCATCGCGGGAAAGCCAGTCAAAGCTGGTGCGGTTCTGCGTGCGCTTGTTATAGGAGCCGAACGCGATCTTGTCGATCGTTTTGCTGCGATAGTGGTCACCCTTGAGCGCAGCGACCAGCTTGGAGATCATTTGACCGGCGGAAGTGGCCGGGTTCGGGCCGGAAGTGCCCATAAACACAGCGCCGGCAAGCTCATCGCCGTATTTTGCGGAAAACGCACGGGAAACAAACGAGCCCATGGAATGGCCGAAGAAGATGTAGGGCTTGCCCGGGTTTTCGCTCTGCGCAATTTTCATCAGCGAACGGCAGTCCTCGATGAAGTTCAGCCAGCCGTCTTTTTCGCCGAAATAGCCCAGCTCATCGTCGCTTGAAACGCTCTTGCCGTGGCCGAGATGGTCACTGATATAAACAGCGATGCCGTTTTCGTTCAGCCGTTCGGCGAACGCTTCATAGCGCTCCTTATGCTCTGCCATGCCGTGGGCGATCTGCAGCACCGCTTTGATGCTGTCCTTGTTTTCGGGCAGGAAAGACATTGCGGAAATGTCGCACAGGCCGGATGCCGAGGGGAATGTGAATTCTTTTTTGACGCTTGCCATAAAAGTTACCTCCAAATAATCCATTTTTTTGATTATACCATATTCCGGCACTTTTTTCACGCTTTTTTCTCAAATGTGGTTCGGCGAAAGCGCCAAAAAAACTATGGCTTTTTTATGCAATGTGGTGTCGGGCGGTCGGTTTTTCGAAAAAAGCGAATACGCGCACGGCAGCAGCCGTGCGCGGTCAGGCGGCGGAACCGTGCGGCATGGCCGCACGCGCCGGGCGCCCTGTGGGTGCCCGGCAGCTCCGGGCGAAGCCCGGAGCGTTCCGCCGCCGCGTCGCGCCGTGCTTCCGGGAAGCACGGCGCAGTTGCGGATCTCGCCCATTATTCCACGTCCACACCCTTGCAGAACACATGCCTTGCCGCAAGATACAGGCCGCAATTGGCAAGCAGACACAGTACAACGTCGGCCGCCAGCAAGAAGCGCATGCCATCCATCGTGAACATCTCCTGTGTGCTGAGCGACTGCGTCAAAAGCGCGTGCGCCTGCGGCTTGAGCAGCGACAGTGCAAACAGCAAGCCGGTCAAAGCGCCGGAAACCGCGATATAGATCAGCATGCTGAACAGCACGGAGAACGGGATGCGTCCCTTTTCTCTGCGGTGTCCGAGCACCAGCCCGAGCACAGCGGAAAAATGCATTTCGAACAGTTGTAACACGACCGCAGCGCAAACGAGCAACAGATTCAATACCGTGCGCCGGTGCAGCAGTTCTTTCAAAGCTTCCCACACATCCGCCCGCGTCAAAACGGCAATCGAATAGCCGAGCGCCGCCACAAGGAGCGCAAACAGCAGCGACACAACGCCTGCAAGCACCTTGGCGGTGAAAACGGTGCCGCGTTTGATCGGCAGCGTGTGCGTCAAATACGACGGGTCGCCGTAAAGCGTGCGGCGAAAACAAACCAGCGAGCGCATCAGCGCGTTGATGAGAATTGCGATAGCGCAGGACAGGAACGCGCCCGCGAAGATTTTTTCCAGCAAATGCAGGAAAAACGCCTGCGGAGAAAGCGCATGAAACAACCGCGCCAACAGTGCGAGCACAAGCGTTACGGCGGAATAATAGGAGAGCACCTTGCCGATGATCCATTGTAAATCATAGCGCATGAGTTTTTTCAGCATTTGAATCGCCTCCGGAAGTATTCGTCGATTGCGCAGCCCTCACGGGTACGCAGCGCATCTGCGGATAAGACTTCTGTGATCTGTCCCTGATCTATCAGGATCACATCGTCGAGGATACGTTCAATATCGGCAATCAGATGCGTTGAAAGCAGTACACTCGCGTCTTCGGCGAAGTTTTGCAGAATCGTATCCAAAACATAATCGCGCGTTGCGGGATCCACACCGCCGAGCGGCTCATCCAGAATATACAGCTTTGCTTTGCGGCTCATCACAAGCACAAGCTGCAGCTTTTCCTGCATGCCCTTAGACAGCGTTGCAATCCGCACATCCTCCCGCAGCTCAAGATCCGTCAGCAGCCGCCGCGCTTTTTCCGCGTCGAACGACGCATAAAACGCCGCAAAGAAGCGCAGGGTCTGCGCAACCGTCATGCTGCGCTCAAGGTAAGTGCGCTCCGGCAAATAGGCGATCGCCTGCTTGCTTTCAGCGCCGAGCGGTGCGCCTTCAAACAGCACCGCCCCTTCGCTCGGCGTCAGCAAATCGTTCATCAACTTGATCAGCGTGGTTTTGCCCGCGCCGTTTTTGCCGAGCAGACCGATGATGCGTCCGCGCGGCAGCGTCAGATTCACATCCCGCAGCGCCATTGTATCGCCGAAGCGCTTGCTCAGATGTTTGCATTCCAGCAAATTCATTTTGTAGCCTCCTCTGTCAAGTAACGTGCTGCAGTCTCGGCGGAAAAGCCCAGTCCTTCCATTTCGTGCAAATAGCGACGCGCCACCTCGTTTGCAAGGCTGCGGCGCGCTTCGTCGATTGCAGCTTCATCCCGGGTGACGAATTTTCCGCTGGTGCGCTCCGTATAGATGAGGCCTGCGCTTTCGAGCTCGGAAAGCGCCTTTTGCATCGTATTCGGATTGATTTTGGCCTGCAGTGCCAGATCGCGCACCGAGGGCAGACGTTCGCCGGGCAGAAACTGCTTTGAAGCAATGCTTCGCCGCAGCGTTTCTACAACCTGCAAATAGATCGGTCGCTCGTTGTCGAATTGAAAGTTCATAGCTTTCTCCTTAACTGTATTACTTGACTAATACAATGATACATATTTTTTGACGTTTGTCAAGCCCTTTTGCATCTTTTTTTTGCGCGGCGGCGGCTGGGGCGGGACTGCGCGGCAAAAAAACGGCCGCAACACACAGCAAGCTTCACACAAAAAGCACGGCAGCGTGCCTCCTTCCGGCGCCTTGCCGCGCACAGGGGCGCAGGCCGCGCGCTTTTGCCTTATAGAAAAGAAAGAACCTCAGCGCGCGTTCCAACAGAAAGGACGCAAAAAGCGCCCCTGCAGACCCGTGCTGTGCACGGGTCGTCCCGCCCCTGCCGCTCGCCGCGCAGAACGGAGCGTTCTTCCGCAGCCTTTTTTGTGAAAAATGTCCTTTGCAGATGCACCGAAATTTTGATAAAAAAAGGATAGATCAAAAGAATGGAGGAACCGCCGTGTTTCAGGTTCATGAAATCGTCATCCATCCCACCTTCGGCGCGTGTGAAATTCAGGATATCCGCTCGGAAAAATTTGCGGGCACGCCGGAGCGTTATTATGTGCTCACGCCGCTGAACGACGCGCTCAAAAGCAAAATCTTTGTCCCTGTGAAAAGCGATAAGGTCGCTTTGCGCGCACCGGTGTCCAAAACGCAGATCGACGAAATTTTGGAACATGTGCATCACCTGCCCTCGCTGTGGGTCGCGGACGCAAACCAGCGCGCCGCCGCGTTCGATGAGATTCTCAAAGCGCAGGATCACGAGCGCACGCTGAAGATGATCGGCGAATTGCTGGAGCACCGGCAAAAGGCGCTGAAAGAAAGAAAAAAGCCGCGTCAAAGCGACGAGCGGCTGTTGCAGGAAGCAGAAAAGAAGGTGCAGGGTGAATTTTCCTATGCGCTTGGGCTGGATGAAGAGGCAACGGTTCGTTACATTGTGGAGCGCGTGGGCTGAACATCAACGGCAATGCTGTATTGCCCAGACAAACGCTTTGGCGGTTCTGTCGTCGGCGTTCTGAAAATGGTTGCCTTCGTTCCATTCCAGCGTACAGTTCAACCCCTGAGCACATAAATCCTCATAGATTTCGCGAGCTCTCGCGGCGACAGTTGCCATCACGGGGTTCCGCGTTTTTTCTTCGCGGTCGCCGAGACTGAGATACACTTTTTCGCACTGCACCGGGCAGTCTTTCATGTAATCGGCAAAACCGGGGAACCAGACAGAGGGCGACGCTGCGGCAACGCCCGCAAACAGATTTGTTTCGCAAGCCGCCCAAAGGGCAAACAATCCGGCCAGAGAGTATCCGCCGATGAGATAGGTTTTGCTCATGTCGGCGCAAAGCGGCTTGATGCTTTCCAGCGTGTCACGCGCTTTTCCGGCAAAACCTTCTTTGCCGAACACTGCCGGACTCTCCCACGGGGAAAGGTCGGCGTTCCAGTGTTCGACTTCCACGGCAATGAGTCTGAAATCGTCGCCGCACTGCGCACGAATGGCCGCAAGCTCGCGTTCCATCAAGGAAAGATCGTGAGCATCGACCGGTTGCAGCAAAACAAGGTCAGCGGAAGGACTTCCGTATTCATGAAGCAGCATCATATCATCCTTTCAAAAAAAGCAGGTAACTATGCAAAAGCAGGTAGCTATGCAACACTGAAAAACGTCTCATTTGAAAAACAAATGAGACGTTTTTGCTGGCAGGGATGGCAGGATTTGAACCTACGAATGTCGCAGTCAAAGTGCGATGCCTTACCCCTTGGCTACACCCCTACGAAACGGGTATAAAAAAATGGGGTGGATAATCGGATTCGAACCGATGGCCTCCAGGGCCACAACCTGGCGCTCTAACCAACTGAGCTATACCCACCACATATATGGCGCGGTTTGAGGGACTCGAACCCCCGGCCTACTGCTTAGAAGGCAGTTGCTCTATCCAGCTGAGCTAAAACCGCATTTTGGAGCGGGTGATGGGAATCGAACCCACACGACCAGCTTGGAAGGCTGGGATTCTGCCATTGAACTACACCCGCAATTGCGTTGTGACGGAGAATATTATAACGAAAAGCAGGCGCGTTGTCAAGCCTTTTGGAAAACATTTTTAATTTTCTCAAATAAGCACCTCTGAAATGCACCCAAGCAGGAAGGGGCTGCATGGAGGGTCAGCAGCCCCGTTCTTCGGTTTCATATATGCCGATGCACGCGGTGCGTACTTTACGCTTTGATAATGCCGAGCGCACGCAGAGTGTTGAAGAAGAAGAAATTGTAAAGGATCAGGCCGACGATCGCAAACACCTCGCTCGGAAGGCGGCTTTCATTGGCGTTCAAGTCCGCCTGCGAAGCGGATTCATAAATTTTCAGCAGTTGTTCGCTTTGGGAGTTCGTCACCTTCATAATGCCCTTGGCGCCTGCCCAGACCAGCATATGGAACGCCAGCTCGCCGGCGATGTGCTCATAGGTCATCACATAGTCATAGTTGCCGTTCGGGTCTTTGAGCATTTCGGCGTTCTGCTTGGCAACCAGATCGTCCACCAGGTCACGGAACACCGCATAGTTGAACATCTGACGGTTGTTTTCGATGTCGATATGCAGGTAATAGGTGCCGCCCTCGCCTTCGATGACGTCGTATTCAATGCCGGAATCGTCGGCAATATACTGTGCGACCTCACCGGGGTTGTCCAGCTCCACATAGAAGTTGCGCTTCAAAAAGTCCACCAGCTCGCGAATCTTCTTTTGCGCCTGCTCCAAACGGGATTCCGTGGTCGTCGGCTTCGTCGGCGCGGTGGGCTGTGTGGGCGCGGTCGGATCGGTCGGCTGCGTGGGTTCTGTCGGTTCTGTCGGCTCCGTCGGTTCAGTCGGCTCCGTCGGTTCGGTAGGCTGTACCGGAGTGTCCGGGTTTTGCAGCTTTGCAATCACCTTTGCCATCAGTGTGGACGCGAGGGAGAGGAGCTTATCCATATTCTCTTCGGTCAGCACCACGTTCTGCACATAGGGCACCATGCTCTCGCGCAGTCCGTGCGCGGCGTTTTTCAGCATACCGCCGGCCACGCGTGCGTTGTCAAGATCCTGCCGGAAGGCGGAGACCACCTCGCCGACATCGATGTTTTTCACATCCTCCATGCTGTAAGCGTGCGCAAGAATAGGCACCATCGTGCTGACCAACAGGATCAGTGCGCAGAGCAAAGCGAGCATTTTTTTCGTCATTTTCAAGAACTCCTTTCAAAAAAAACTTTTATTCTTCGTCGTTCTTCTTTTTCGCTTTCAGCTTCGGAACCAGCACCGCGCAAAGAATTGCAACCACGGCGCAGCCGATGACGATGGCCGGAATCAGATAAGGCAGATTGCTCTCCCCGGTTGCGGGAATGGCGGCAGCGGCAAAATCGCCGACGGCAAAGGTTTGCAGCACAACGGCAAACACACTCAGCGCCATCAGCGCCGCAAGGATAATACAGATCACTTTGATCGCCTTTTTACTCATCATGGCGCATCACTTCACTTTCTCTTTAAAATCAGCAGCCAGCCGGTCGGTGATCGCCTGCGCTGCGGCAAGGTCGGCGGCCACAGCCGTCAGATAGACCTTGAGCTTCGGCTCGGTGCCGCTCGGTCGCACGATCGCTTTGTTGCCGTCCGGAAGGTCGTAGCACAGCACGTTCGACTTCGGCAGCGTGATGGCGGTCGTTTTGCCGGTGCGGCAATCGGTCTGCACGCTCGTTTTGTAATCGGAAACACACAAGACTTCAAGGCCGCCGATCTGCTTCGGAGCGTTTTGACGCAGTAAATCCATCAGATCGGTCATCTTCTGCATCCCTGCCGCGCCTTCAAAAGCAAAGTTCATCAGGCTGTTCTGATACATTCCGTATTTTTGATAAAGGCTCTGCATCAGCTCATACAGGCTCATGCCCTTGGCCTTGTAATAGGCGGCCATCTCACAGATCAGCGTGGACGCGACCACAGCGTCCTTGTCGCGCACATGCATCCCGACGAGGTAGCCGTAGCTTTCCTCCATGCCGATCACAAAGCGTCCGGCCTCGCCCTTCGCTTCCAGATTCGTCATATATTCGCCGATGTATTTGAAGCCGGTGAGCACGTTGACGATTTCGGCGTCAAAGCGTTTTGCAACGGCGGCAACCAGATCGGTTGTGACGAAGGATTTGATGACCACGGGCTTTTGCGGCAGCAGACCGAGCTCGCTGCGGCGCGTAAGCAGATATTCCGTCAGCAGTACGCCCACCTCGTTGCCGGTCATCAGTTTGTAGCCCTCATTTGTGCGCACGGCAATGCCCACACGGTCGCAGTCGGGGTCGGTCGCAAGCAGCAGATCGGCCGGGAACTCCTCTGTCATGGCAAGGCCGCACTCAAAGACCTGACGAATTTCCGGGTTCGGATACGGGCAGGTCGGGAAATTGCCGTCGGGGAGTTCCTGCTCCTTGACCACACGCACCTCGGCAATGCCGATGCGGCGCAGCATTTCGCGCACATGCTTGTTGCCGGTGCCGTTGAGCGGCGTATAGATCACCTTCAGCCCGCTCTGCGCGCAGATTTCCTTGGAAAGGCAGGTTTTTTCCACCTCTTTGTAAAACGCCTGCACCACATCGTCGCCGATGAATTCCACAAGTCCCTGCGCCATCGCCGCGTCAAAGTCCATCGTTTTGATGCCGGTGAACATATCGGTCTGCTGAATATATCTGTAGGTTTCGGCGGCGGCCTCGTCGGTCATCTGATAGCCGTTGGGGTCGTAGCACTTATAGCCGTTGTATTTGGCCGGGTTGTGGCTGGCGGTCAGGATGATGCCGCCCTTGCAGGAAAAATAACGCACCGCAAAAGAGAGCATCGGGGTGGGCACAAGCTCGGGGTAGAGATAGACCTTGATGTCGTTGGCCGCAAGCACACCGGCGCAAAAGCGCGCGAAGGTTTCGGATTTGATGCGCGAATCATAGGCAATCGCCACAGACGGCTTGCGGTAGGTGGCGTTCAAATAGGTCGCCAAGCCCTGCGTCGCCTGTCCGACGGTATAGACGTTCATACGGTTCGTACCGGCGCCGATCACGCCGCGCAGACCGCCTGTGCCGAATTCCAGATTCTTATAAAAGCGGTCGAGAATTTCGTCCTCGTTGCCGGCAACAGCGTTCAGCTCCTCCGTCAGATCGGGGTCGGCCGTTGCGTTTTTCTTCCAAAGATCATAAAGCGCATGGATATCGTTCATTGCAGTTCCTCCCAATAATAGTTATACGCGATATATGTTCACTTCATACGGACGCAGCATTTCGGTCAGCGCTGTATAGTTCGACAGCAGCAGTTCGCCCTGTGCCGGCAGCGGACGGCGAATCTTCTTTGCGGTGAGGTTCATTTCAATATAGAACCGTCCGCCCTCTCCGTCTCTGTAAAGGCAGAAGGTCTGATCGTTCGTCTCCAGCGGCACAAAGTCGCCATAGACCAGAATGTCCTTGTTCGCCTTGCGCAGCGCGATGAGCGCTTTGAAATAATTGAGCACGCTCGTGCGGTCGGCAAGCTCGGTTTCGGCGTTGCACTGCTTGTAGTCGCCGTTGACGCGAATCCACGGGGTACCGGTGGTAAAGCCTGCGTTTTTCGCGCTGCTCCAGCACATCGGCGTTCTGCCGTGATCGCGCGAACCGGCAAGGATTGTTTTCCACGCTTCGGCGCGCGTTTTGCCCTTTTTCAGCAGCTCTGCAAATTTGTTGATCGATTCCACATCGCGGATTTCCGACATATCGCGGAAATCGCAGTTCATCATGCCGAGCTCTTCGCCCTCAAAGATATACGGTGTGCCGCGCCCGGTGAGCAGCATGGCGCCGATGAGCTTGGACAGCGGCTTGCGATAGAGCACATCCGGGTTGACCTTGCTCGTCATGCGCGGGTTGTCGTGGTTTTCCACCACAAGCGTCGGCCAGGAAGAGCCGTTCAGCGCAAGCTGATATTTTGTGAAGAGCTTTTTGAGATACTTGAGGTCATATTTGTAATCGCTCCAGCGCTCCTTGCCCGGATTTTCAAGCTGATCGAACAGGAACGTTTCACGAATTTCGCCGCGGGAGTCGTCCACCAGATATTTTGCCATCTCCACGCCGATGCCGCCGGTTTCGCCCACACAGAACGAATCGGGGAATTTTGCAAAGGCGTTTTCGTTGAGCTCATGCAGATATTCGTGCAGGCGCGGGCCCCAGAAATAATGCTCGCCGCCGTAACCGATCACCTCGCCGACCAGCGCGTTGCCGTCGGGCAGCTCGTGGGTCTTGGAAATCATGTTGATGACGTCCATACGGAAGCCGTCCACACCCTTTTCCAGCCACCAGCACACCATATCAGCCACCTCGGCGCGCACGTCCGGGTTTTCCCAGTTGAGGTCCATCTGCTTTTTGGAAAACAGATGCAGCGCCCACTCGCCGAGTTCGGGATAATAATTCCACGCAGAACCGGAAAACAAGCTCGTCCAGTTGTTCGGCGGAACGCCTTCGCCCCTGCCCTTGCGGAAGATATAGTAGTTTTTATATTTTTCGTCGCCGGCAAGCGCCTTTTGGAACCATTCGTGCTCGTCGGACGTGTGGTTGACCACAAGATCCATCACAAGGCGCATACCGCGCTTGTGAATCTCCGCAAGCATTTCGTCAAAGTCGTCCATCGTGCCGAACTCGGTCATGATCTTGCGGTAGTCGCGGATGTCGTAGCCCATGTCGTCGTTCGGGGAATCATAGATCGGGCTGACCCAGATCACGTCCACGCCGAGATCCTTGAGGTAATCGAGCTTGGAGATGATGCCCTGCAGATCGCCGATGCCGTCGCCGTTGCTGTCGCAGAACGAGCGCGGATAAATCTGATAGATCACGGATTCCTTCCACCATTTCGGGTCGGTTTCGTCCTTTGTGATCACCTTTTCTCCCGTGTAGCCGAGCAGCTTGCACAGATGCTCCATTGTCTCGGTCGGCAGCTTGTCGCCGAGCAGCTTCGAGATTGTTTTCAGCTTGATTTTTCCGACGGCGGGGTTGTTCAAAACCGCTTCGGGAATGCCGGCGTGGTAGCCGACCATGGCAACCAGATCGCTGCCAACCGGCGTTTGCAAAACGTCCGCCAGTGTGCTTTCAAGCGTGAGTTTCATTGGCATGCACCCTTTCAAAACAATAATTCATTTTATATTATAGCGCGTTTTGGCAATATTTGCAATACATTTTAAGAAAAAGAACAGCACACATCCGAAGACGTGCGCTGTGATCGATTCGGTGATTATTCGGCCGGCGTGAACATGTCTTTGCTCAGTCCGCAGATCGGGCAGACCCAATCCTCCGGGATGTCTTCAAACGCAGTGCCGGGCGCGATGCCGCCGTCGGGATCGCCGACTGCCGGATCATACACATAGCCGCAGGGACATTCGTACATCGTAAAGTCTCCTTTCGTTTTTTCTTGCAAAAATTATAGCATGAAGTGCACCGCTTGTCAAGACGGGCGCACATTCAAATGAAAAACAAGCGCACATTCAAATGAAAAACATCCCCCTTGGGGGCTTGTACCGTTCGCTTTACTGTGCTAAAATGAGAAAAAACAAAAAGGAGATCATCATTATGGCATGTTTCATCGTTCCCGGCGCGGAAGCCATCGTTGTAACGGCTGCCGCCCTCATCCTCAAGCAGAGAGAAGCAAAAAAGGCAGCGCTGCCGCAGCCGACAGGCGTGCCCGCCGGTTCCGTACAAAGCGAAGCAAAACAGGGCTTTTCGCGCAAGCTGTTCTGGCTGGCCGGTCTGCTTTGGGGCGGCGTGGTGCTGCTTGCGTTTGAGCATCTGTGGCACGGCGAGGTGCAGCCCTTCTTCCCCTTCCTGACAGCGGCAACCGAAGGCGCAGGCGCAGTTGCGGAAATGCTTTCTGAAATGGCGAGCGTCGGCGTAACCATGGCGGTGCTTGTGACGGCTGTTTGGGCGGTGATGCTCGTGGTATCGCGCAGCATCGAAAAAAGACCCGCAGCGAAGGCGGAGGCGCAGGCATGACGCTGCTGCTGACTGTTTTTGCAGCAGTGATCGCAACCGCCGTCTGGTATCAGAAAAACGACAAAACGCTGCTGCTCGGCCTGCTTTGCTGGATGTTCTGGGGCGCGTCGCTGATGTGGCTTGTGGACGCAGTGTTTGAATACATCGAGCTGCGAGCGAAATATTTCACCCCCGCGCCGGAGGATATGATCAACGACAGCTTCCTCGGCCTTTCCGTGATCGCCCTTGCGCTGGTGATCTGGGTCGTTGCATTGCTGATCAAGGATCCGCGCGGCGTGATCAAAGCCAGACTGAAAAAATAAAAACCAAACAAAAAAGGATCGTCTCGGGACTGCCCCTGCACGATCCTTTTTCTTTTCACATTATTTCATAAACTGGTCGATCGCCTTTTTCAGCTCCTCCACGGCCGCCATATCGCCGCATTCGATCGCGTCCACCAGACAGTGCTCGATGTGATCCTTTAAAATGAGCTTGCCGGTGTTGTTGATTGCCGATTTCACCGCGGCAAGCTGAATGAGCACCTCGCTGCAGTCCACGCCGTCCTCCACCATTTGCCGCACCTTTTTGAGATGCCCCGTGGCGCGGGCAAGCCGATCCAGCACCAGCTTTGTGTTCTGGTGGGTGTGGGTATGTGCGTGTTCGTGGGTGTGTTCGTGCGTATGCGTCACAACGGTGCCGTCCTCGCGCACATGGGTGTGTTCGTGTTCCATGCTTCCTTCTCCTTTCAAACGCCGAGCCATGCCGCCAAAGCGGCCAGCGTTTGCACTTCCCGCTTGACCGGCAGTCCTCTGTCGTTGCGCTGTCCCTTCGGGTTATACCAAACGCAGTCCAGCCCCGCGTTCGCCGCGCCCTGAATATCGGAGCCGAGGGAATCGCCGACAACGAGAATGCGCCGCTTGTCGCGCTCGCCGATGTGCGAGAGCACATAATCAAAAAATGCTTTGAAGGGCTTTTGCGCACCGACGGCCTCCGAAACAAAAATGTCGGAAAACAGCGGTGCAAGCCCGCTGTGCGCAAGGCGCATTCGCTGCGTGTGCGGCACGCCGTTCGTGATGATATAAAGCTGACAGCCGCGTTCTTTGAGCGCAGTGCAAAGCGCGTTTGCGCCGTCAACAAGAAAGCCGCCCTGCGACAAAAATTCAAGATAGCGGTCATTGACCTTTCGCGTGTCGATCCCCTGCCCGACGCCGAACTCTGCAAACAACCTTCGGTAGCGCTCGTTTTTGATTTCCTCTTTTGTCACCTCGCCGCGTTCAAACGCGTGCCAAAGCGACGCGTTGATCACGCTGTAACGGTCCATGAGTGCGTCCGTCGGCGTGATTTCGAACGCCAGCAGCACCTGCCGCAGCGCCGTGCGCTCCGCCTTTTGAAAATCAAGCAGCGTGTCGTCCGCATCAAAGAGGAACGTGGAATACTGCATCGGCAAAGTGCTCCTTTCGTTTTGTGCTTTGACTATTTTATCGAAAAGCGCGCCGCTTGTCAAGTTTGACCGGTCAAGCAGAAAAAGGCGCCGGATTTGGGACTCCTTCCGTAAGGAAGTATTGGTTTTTGAAGGCAATTTTTCCAAAATGCTTTGTCTCACCCCTTGAAAACCGTCAGGTTTTCTGCGGGTCTCGACTTTGCCTTTTGAAAAAAATTGCACTTCAAAAACTGCTTTGCACCCTGAAATTAGA
>JAFTCX010000074.1 GCA_017454485.1 Clostridia bacterium
CCGGATACATTCTACCATATCCTTACCCATTCTGTCCACTGTCCGATTCTCGGGGTTTCTGTTATTGATCCCTGTCCGTTTTTCAGGGACGTTCCAGTTTTCCCCTCAAATCACTGTGTCCATTTTTATGGGTACAGTTTATTATTCCCTTATTCCCTTATTCCCTCAATCCCTACTCCCTACCCCCCTGACCTCCCCTCTTGCTTTTTCGTGCAAAATGTGCTATATTTTCAGTATCAAAGAAAACGAGGTGCACCATGGATCATTTTTCTCCTGTTGATTTTTCAAACGTGGACGTCACCGGCGGCTTTTGGGCGCAAAAGCAGGCCCTCATCCGCGATGTGACCATCTTCGCCGTGCGCGACCGCTTTGCAGACACCGGGCGCTTTCAGGCGTTCGAGTGCGGCTGGACGGAAGGCAGCGATTTGCCGCGGCCGCACTACTTTTGGGATTCCGACATCGCAAAATGGCTGGAAAGCGCGGCGTATCTGCTGCAAAAGGCGCCGAACGACGCGTTGCAGCAGCAGGTGGAGCAGGTCATTGATCTGATCGAAGCACACCAGTCGCCGGACGGCTATTTCAACATCTTCCATACCGTTGTGGAGCCGGAAAACCGCTTTCGTGTGCGCGACCACCATGAGCTTTACTGCCTCGGCCATCTGATCGAGGCCGCCGTTGCCTATTACAACGCCACGGGACGCGACCGGCTGATTCAAATTCTTGACCGCTACATCGACCTTGTCATCCGCGTGTTCTGTGTGGAGCATTCGGCCGGCTTTGAAACGCCCGGGCACGAGGAAATTGAGCTGGCGCTGTTTAAGCTCTATCGGCTGCGCGGCGAGCGGAAATACTTGAAACTCGCAATGTTCTTTTTGAACGAGCGCGGCAAAAAAAATGAAAACGATATCGGCTGGTGTAACGAACGCTATAACCAGTCGCATCTGCCTGTTCGGCAGCAGCATACCGCCGAGGGGCACAGCGTGCGCGCGTGCTATCTTTACAGCGCGATGGCGGACGCGGCCAAGGAGACCGGCGACCGGGAGCTATTTGAAGCCTGCCGCGATCTGTTTGACGACATTGTGACAAAAAAGATGTACATCACGGGCGGCATCGGTTCAAGCCACCACGGCGAAGCGTTCACCGTCGCCTACGATCTGCCGAACGACACCGCCTATGCCGAAACCTGCGCGTCCATTGCGCTGGCAATGTTCGCCGACCGCATGAAGGAGATCGATCTGGACGCAAAATACGCCGACACGGTGGAGCGCGCGCTCTACAACGGCGTGCTCGCCGGTCTTTCGCTCGACGGGAAAGCATTTTTCTATGAGAATCCGCTGGAGATCAACCTTGCTGACCATACGCGCCACACCAGTGTGCGCGACGGCGACCGGCTGCCGATTACACAGCGGCTGGAGGTGTTCGGCTGCTCCTGCTGCCCGCCGAACGTCACACGCTGGTACGCTTCGCTCGGAAACTCGGTCTGCTCCGTCGGTGAAAACACCGTTTGTGTGCACCAGTTTCTCCCCTGCCGCGTGCAGTTGCCCGACGGCGCGGTTCTGACGATGGAAACCAACTATCCGCACGACGGCAAAGTTCGCCTTTACTTAGACGGCGCCAAGGGACAGCGTCTGCTGGTGCGCGTGCCCGGTTGGTGCAAAAACGCCGCGTTTTCCGTGCCGGTGCGCATCAATCGCGGCTACGCCGAGCTGACGGCCGACAGCGAACATTTCACGCTTGACATCGATTTTCCGATGCAGCCGGTGTTTTATCACGCAAATCCTGCCGTGCGTGCCGACGCGGGCAAATGTGCGCTCATGCGCGGTCCGATCGTCTACTGTCTGGAAGGCATCGATAACGACGGCGCGCTGTTTGATCTGCGTGTGGACACAGCGGGCGCTGCAACGCTGCGCTTTGACGCGCAAATGGGCGCAAACGTGATCACCCTGCCCGCCGAAAAAAGCTGCGCCGCCGCGTCGCCGCTTTACTTTTGCGACGATGTGCCGCGCGAAAAAACGACCACCGCGTTCATCCCTTACTACGCCTTTGCCAACCGCGGTGAAGCGGATATGGCCGTGTGGTTCCGAACGCTCGGAGCGTGAGCAGAGAGCAGACAGCAGACAGCAGGTTACAGGGAACAGTAAGCAAAAAAGATGACGGAAGCTTTGCCTCTGTCATCTTTTCTTCTTGCTAAGTACCCGCTGATTAACTCGGTGTGTGAAGATTGGCGAGGAAATTTTTCGTCAGATGCAACAGAAATCGCGCAGACAACCTTCCGGTTTTCAAGAGATTTCTGTGCAAAATGACGGAAAATTTACCGTCAAGATTTGCATATCCGAGTTAATCAGCGGGTACCTAAAGAATCAATAGGTTCCGGCGGTGTCAAGCACGGTGGCGCTCTCTTCGGCAAGGGGCTTTCCGCTCTTGCGGCGCTTGTCCAGCTCGGCGAGATACAGCTCGTCGTCGATCGGCATTTCCACCTTTTTGCCCAGCCACTCGGACAGCAGCATGGCGTCCATCATTTCCACACCGTTGATGCCCTCAATCCCGGGCACCTGCAGCGGCGCTTTTCCGGAGATGGCGTCGGCAAAGTTTTGCAAAATCGCCGCGTGCTGCTTTGCTTCGGCTTTTTCAATCAGCACGGTCTCGGTCATTTTCGGCGTGCCGAAGCCGCCCTTATAGGTGCGGTTGAATTCGCGCTCGTCCATCTCGTTTTCAAAGAAGGTCAGCTTTTCGCCCTTTTCGCAGACGAGCTTGCCCTTTGTGCCGAGGATCTCCAGCCGGTTCGTGCCCGGAAAATCGCCCGTGGTTGTCACAAACACGCCCGTTGCGCCGTTCGGAAATTCCATATACGCCGTCACATCGTCCTCGGTTTCAATGTTGTGCCACTTCCCGAAATGGCAGTGCGCCTGCATCGCGTTCGGGAGCATACCGACGATCCACGGCAGCAGATCGAGCTGATGCGGCGCCTGATTGAACAGCACACCGCCGCCCTCGCCGCGCCACGTTGCGCGCCACGCGCCGGAATCGTAATAGGACTGCGAACGGTACCAGTCGGTGATGATCCAGTTCACGCGCTTGATCTGACCGAGGTCGCCGTGCGCAATCATTTCGCGCATTTTGCGATAGGCCTGATTCGTGCGCTGGTTGAACATCATGCCGAACACCAGATCGGGATGCTTTTGTGCTTCGGCGTTCATCTCCTTGACCTGCTTGGTATAAACGCCGGCGGGCTTATCGGAGAGCACATGCAAGCCGGCGCGCATGGCGTCAATCGCGATCGGGGGATGGAAATAGTGCGGCGTGGTGATGATCACCGCGTCGATCAGGCCGCTTTGGAACAGTGCCTCATGGGTCGTGAACGTCGGACAGGAAAGGCCGAATTTTTCACACTGCGCGGCAAGCTTTGCTGCGTTGATGTCGCAAACGGCGGCAATGATTGCGCCGTCGATCAGCTTTTTTTGGTGGATCAGGTTGACATAGGCGCTGCCCTGATTGCCGAAACCGACGATACCGATACGAACTGGTTGCATAAAATCGCTTCCTTTGCAATTTGATAGGGTTATTGTAGCACAAAAGAGCGAAAAAGGCAACTATTAAAACAGATTAGTACAGCTTTGCTCCCATATACGCCCCAAAGATTTGTAATCCAATAAACAACGCCCACCAAAACCATTTCGGAATACCAGCCCCGCTCGATGATGCGGCGCTTCCAGTACCTTTGGATCGATGCTCTGCATCTCTCATCTCAGTCAGAATGCGATCTGTTTGGTCAGCTGCGATTTTTTCCTGCATGTTTCGATATTCCCAATCTTTCATTTTTGTTGCTTCCTTTCTCTTTTTTATTATTATAGGTCAATTTTACCCTATTGTCAATAGGTCAACGTGCCATAATTTTTTGTGGTGATGATTATGAGCAGATTGAAAGACCTGAGAAAAGAAAAAGGGCTCACACAAATCCAGATGCAAATGCTGACGGGCATCGATCAAAGCGACTATTCAAAAATCGAAAACGGAAGACGTTACTACACCTTTGAACAATGCAAACGAATCGCCGTTGCGCTTGGCACCAGTATGGACTATCTTGCCGGACTCACGGATTGCAAAGAAGCATATCAGCGAAAGAAACAATAGAAAGAACCGAAAGAGGATCGTCTCCCCTTTCGGTTCTTCTTTTCTGTGTTCTTTATCCGAAAAACGCATTCACCCCGCGCACGATACCGTCCGCGATCTTGCCTTGCTGTGTCGCGCCGTGGTCGCTCGCGCGGTCGCCGACCTCCAGATCGACCGAAGGCACCGTGGAATAGGACGTCTGCGTCAGATCGATATTCACCCGGCCGCTGCTGTAAATCTTGATGCTTTCTGCACGGGCGCCCTGCAGCAGCGCTTCTCCGAGCGCAGTGTGCGCTTCAAAATGCGACTTCACCGGCTCCATATTCCGATAGGATGCCACATTCGGCACGCCGCAGTAAAACAGCCCCTTGTCGGTTGTGGAGGAATCATAGTGCAGCGCAATGTGACAGTCCGCGCAGTTGTTGGCGAACACGGTGCGCGCAATGTTATCGAGCTGCGCGTCGTCATCTTCGCGGATCATCAGCACATCGTAGCCCGCAGCAAGCAGCTTTTCCTTCACCAGCAGCGCCAAAGAGAGCGTTGCTTCGGCCTCCGGCGTGCCGTCCAAAAACGTTGTGCCGCCGCTGACAGCCGTCGCCTGTGTTGCGCCTGCGGCAGTGCTTCCGCCGGTGACTTTTGCGCTGCCGTCGGGGTGGCAGAGCGTGAACTGCTGATCGCCGCCCTTCGTGCCGTGTCCCGCATTCACGCAGACCGTTTTGTTTTTACGCGGCGTTGCCTTGGAGTGATACAGCTTCACGCTGTCCGTATGGATGGCGGAAAAGGACGCGTATTCCCAGCTCGGCTGAAACACCAGCGTTTCCATGTCCGGCAAAGTCTGAGCTTCCCCGGTCGTTGTTGTGCTGCCCGAGGAAGGCTCCGAATCGCAGATCGCTGTGGATTCCGTGGTCGTCTGCGTGGCGGAAGTCGGTACATCCGGCTGCGTCGGCGGCAGCGCGGTCGGTTCGTCCACTTCAATTTCCGGCGCAGGAGACGGCGCTTTGCGGAACAGGGACAGCAGCCAGTTGAAAAACGAGCGGATCGCCTGCTGCAGTTTTTCCGCAAACCCGCCGACAAAGCCGCCGGAGGAGGAACTTGCCGCCGCAGCGGTGGGCGCCGTTGCGGGAACGGCAATGCTGACCGCGCCAAACAGCAGCACGATCGAAAGAAAGATCACGAATGCTTTTTTCATGGAAAAGCCTCCTTTTCTTTGTTCAATTCCATCATAGCGCAAAGCAGGGCGGTTGTCAAGAGCCGTTTTCGTCACAGCCAACGCGACGGGGCGGGACGCACCGTGCTTTGCACGGTGCAAAGGCGCGCAAGGCTTCGGCAGCTTAAAACGCAGCGAAAAAACGCGCCTTCCGCGCGGCTTTTTGGCGGCGGGAAACCATGGAGTGCGCTTTGGCCGCGCGGTCCCGCCCCGCCGCGTTGGCTGTGACGAAAACGGCCTATGCAGGCCGCCGCATAAAAATGCCGCCGCAGATTTTCTGCGGCGGGCGTTTTCAAAAAAACTTATTCGGCTTTTTCACCGTCGGCAGCGTTGCCGAAGATGTTCTTGATCGCTTCCAGCACCTGCGTGGCAACTCCGCCCTCGCCGTTTCTGCCGACAACGATATTGATGATATCCTGGAACAGGTTCTTCAAAACATTCATGATTTTATCCATAAAAATACCTCCTGAATAAATTCGCTTTCGCTTGTATTGATTATAGCATCTTTGAAGAAGCAATGCAAGCGTTTGTGAACAATTTATAGATTTTTTAACATATTCAACAAATCATTGTAAACATTGACTCAACCGGCAGGCCAGCCGAACTGCCGTCCACCCATGAAGTGGAAGTGCAAATGCTTGACCGTCTGTCCGCCGTCCTCACCGCAGTTGTTGACGATACGGTAGCCATTCGTCAGACCGAACTGCTTGCCCAAAAGCGCGGCAACCTCAAAGATGTGCGCGATTACGGCGCTGTTGTCGGGCGTGATGTCGTCGCAGGATGTGATGTGCTGTTTTGGGATAATCAGCACATGGATCGGCGCCTGGGGCTCCAGATCGTTGAACGCGAGCACAAGATCGTCCTCGTAAACCTTTGTGGACGGGATCTCCCCGTTCGCGATTTTGCAAAAAATACAATCACTCATCATGGTTCCTCCTTAGTGCAGCATTTCGCTGATGATGGCTGCGGCAGCCTCCAACGCAGCCGGGATCGCGGCGGTGTCTTTTGCGCCGGCCATTGCGGAATCGGGTTTTCCGCCGCCGGAACCGCCGGCTTTTTGTGCAACGGCGCGCGCAATGTTGCCCGCATGGGCGCCCGCGGCGATGGCCGCTTTTCCGCAGCAGGTGCAGATGTTGCCGGTGCCCTTCGCCTTTTGGATGCCGGCGATCACACCGATGTAGTTTTCGCCCTTGCTCTTAACGAGATCGCACATTTTACGCAGCTCGTCCACGGTCGTTTCTTCCAAAAATGCCGTGACCAGCTTGCAGGCGCCGACGTCGACCGCGTTTTCCAGCATCGTCTGCGTTTTTGCGCTTGCGATCACGCCGGAAAGCTTTTCGATCTCTTTGTCCTTCGCTTTCAATTCCGCCATCAGCGCGGCGGCCTTGTTGGGCAGCTCTTTTACGCTGCCGCTCTTGAGAATGGCAGCCGTTTCGTTCAGCAAACGCTGCGTGTCATGGAAATAATTGAACGCGTTCAGTCCCGTCACAGCTTCGATGCGGCGCACACCGGCGGCCACAGAGGATTCGGAAATGATATGGAACGGCCCGACGTTGCCGGTGTTCTGCACATGGGTGCCGCCGCAAAGCTCCACGGAGAAATCGCCCATTTTGACCACGCGCACCACGTCGCCGTATTTTTCGCTGAACAGCGCCATTGCGCCGAGCTTTTTCGCTTCGTCGATCGGCATCTCCATCGTCTGCACGGGGATGGCGGCAAGGATGTGCTCGTTGACCAGCGCCTCCACAGCCGCGATCTCGTCGCTCGTCATCGCGGAGAAATGTACAAAGTCAAAGCGGCAGAAGCGGTCGTCCACAAGCTGACCGGCCTGCTCCACATGGGTGCCGAGCACGGTGCGCAGCGCTGCTTGCAGCAGATGTGCCGCTGAGTGGTTTTGCGTGATCGCCACGCGGCGAAAGGTGTTCACCGCAGCGTTTGCGCTTTGACCGGCAGCGACAGAGTCGCCTTCGATCACGCGGCCGTGATGCAAAAACACGCCGTCGGCCGTCTTGGTGGTGGAAACCACTTCAAAGACCGCGCTTTCCGTTTTGATCAGACCGGAATCGCCGATTTGACCGCCACTTTCGGCATAAAACGGCGTTTCGCGCAGCACAAGCGTCGCATCGGTGTCCGCTTCCGCAAACTCCACGCGCGCGCCGTTCGCGATCACGGCAACGATCTCGGTGTCGGCTGCCAGCGTCTGATAGCCGAGGAACGCCGTGGCAGTCAGACCCTTTGTCACGGTGCCGACGCCCTTCCACGCTTCCGCGCCGGCGTCCTTGCGGGCAGCCCTTGTGCGGATGCGGTTTTCCTCCACAAGCTTGCGGAAGGACTCCACATCCACAGTGAAGCCGCGCTCCGCGAGCAGCTCGCGCGTCAGGTCGATCGGGAAGCCGTAGGTGTCCTGGAGCTTGAACGCGTCCGCGCCGGAAAGGGTTTTGGTGTCCATCGTGTCGATGAGCTGCTTGAGCATGGAAAGACCGGTGTCGATCGTTTTGGCAAACGATTCCTCTTCGGCCTTGATGACCTTGACGATCAGATCGTGCTTTTCTTCCAAATTCGGATAAGCGTCTTTGTTTTCCTGAATGACCGTTTCGCAGACCTCATACAGGAAGGTGCGATTGATGCCGAGCAGCTTTCCGTGGCGTGCGGCGCGGCGCAGCAAACGGCGCAGCACATAGCCGCGGCCCTCGTTGGAGGGCATGACGCCGTCGCCGATCATGAAGGTGGTGGAACGGATGTGGTCGGTGATGACGCGCAGGGAGACGTCCTTTTCCTTGTCCTCGTGATAGTTTACGCCGGCGATACGGATCACATGCTTCATGATATTCTGCACGGTGTCCACTTCAAACAAATTGTCCACGCCCTGCATGATGCACGCCAAACGTTCCAGACCCATGCCGGTGTCGATATTGCAGCTTTTCAGCCGCGCGTAATTGCCGTTTCCGTCGCTTTCGAACTGTGTGAATACCAGGTTCCAAAACTCGGTGTAGCGGTCGCAGTCGCAGCCGGGGCCGCAGGTCGGCGAACCGCAGCCGTATTTTTCGCCGCGGTCAAAATAGATTTCCGAACACGGACCGCAGGGACCTGCGCCGTGCTCCCAAAAGTTATCTTCCTTGCCCAGACGCACGATGTGCGACGGGTCCACGCCGACTTCTTTTGTCCAGATGTCGAACGCCTCGTCGTCGTCCTGATAGATCGTGACCCAGAGCTTGTCGACAGGCATTTTCATCACTTCGGTGCAGAACTCCCACGCCCAGGGGCAGGCCTCGTGCTTGAAGTAATCGCCGAAGGAGAAGTTGCCGAGCATTTCAAAAAATGTGCCGTGGCGCGCCGTGATGCCAACACGCTCGATGTCGGGCGTGCGGATGCATTTTTGGCAGGTGGTCATGCGTGTGCGCGGCGGCGTGAGTTCGCCGGTGAAATATTTTTTCAGCGGCGCCATACCGGCGTTGATGAGCAGCAGGCTCTTGTCGCCCTGCGGCACAAGCGAAAACGAGGGCGCGCGCAGATGGCCCTTGCTTTCAAAAAAGCTGAGATACTTTTCGCGGATGTCGTTGAGTCCCATCCATTCCATAGTGGTTTCCTCCAGTCAAAAAAATAAAACGATGCCCTGCCACCGGGGTGAGCAAAGCCCACGGTACCACCCGGTTTGTGCAAAAGCACCACTTTCGGCTTCCTTAACGCGGAAAAACGTCCGTCCTTTCGGCGGCTGCTCCAAAGCGGCACACTGTTTTTTCCTTTACGCGGTCTTTCAGCCGTTATAAACGAACCGCGCTCTCTGCAAAGCAAAATCACAGTGCTTCTTTGTCAACGCATTTTTGTTATCGCGTCTTATTGTACTCATCCCGGCTGCATTTGTCAAGAAAAAAGTGAAAAAATCAAGAATTGAGAGAAACGTCCAACAACGCTTCATAGGAACAGCCAAACACCTCTTTCAGCAAAATCAACTCATCCGGGTATAAATGCCGCTGTCCAACTTCAATTTTTGCATAGGCAGACCTTGTAAGATCGCAGCCCATTACTTGCAGCTTTGCGGCGACCTCGTCTTGCGTCAAACTCTTCTCCAATCGTTGTCTTCGGATATTTTGCCCCACCGCTTTCTCAATACAGGTATCCATACAATCAACCTTTTCCATTAAAAGTACTTGACTTTATTGTATGATAATGTATAATTGTATTTGCACTTATATAGGTGCAAAAAATAAAAAAAGAAGGTAGAATCATGGATTACCAAAACGCAAATTATCAACCGCTCAACAACAATGCGCAACCAACGCAGGAAAACAATCAGCAACAAACAACGCACAATGTTCCGAAATGCAATTGTTGCGGCCACATCGGGCCATGGAAAGAGGATCCTGTTTTCAGACCTGTTGACTGGATTCTTACCATTGTATTTTTGCTTCTTGGAATTATTCCCGGCATCGCCTATGCGGTTGTCGTATTGGCAATCCGCAGCGGCAAACACGGTGACGGGTACAGAAACAAACGTTGTACAAATTGCGGAGCAAAGAATATGTTTACGTTTATTTATTGATGAAAGGGACGGAATCTTGCAAAATGAAAAAATCTTTTAAAGCTCCACTTGCTTTGCTATTAATCGGAATTATACTAATTACATCTTTATCTGCTTGCGGCAAAAAGTCTTATGTTGGAGAATGGTCGGGAAACGATGGTTCATTTCTCCAATTGAATAAAGACGGTTCTTGTTTATATGTATACAAAGGAAGCAAAAGCGGAACTTGGGAAATCAAGAAAAAAACACTCTACGTTACCTTTGGTTCATATCATCTTTATGCTGATCTTTCTCAATCGCAAAATGGTTTTTTGCTCAAGGGTGATAACTATTGGATTGATGAATTCTTTACTAAACTGAAATAGAGGTGATTCAAGCATGAAATCAGGAAAAAAATTTGTTTCAGCCATCATCGTTTTATCAATTATTTTTTGCTTTACTGCTTGTGGTTTTCAAAAACCGGAGAATAAATCTCAGCCTTTAAAAGAACAATCCTTGTCTGAACTACCTGCTGATGTTGCTCGCTTTGCAGAAGAAGATGGTTATATCTATAACGGTTACAGTGTCTTTGAGATTTCAAGATTCAAAGTGATAGATGATACCCATATCAGGGTGGAACCGATTAACATTCAGGAAGATGGAACATACACAGTTAATGAAGAAAGAATTCAGAATTGGAATTTCTATGTTTACAGCGACGACGCATGGGAAATGAATGATGGAAACTCTGATAGTTATATGTTTAAACCGGAGTATCAAGCAGAAAACAAATCTTTTGCCTTTTACACTTCCGACAATCAGATCGAATGGCCGATTTCATTGGTTCTTATGGGCAAAACTATGTTTGACAAGTTCGCCAAAGTCGGTTTTAACAGTAATTACTTAAGAGAAAACCTGTTTGATGGTTTTGATAGCCATGTAAGCTTTTGGAGTTCTATCAGCAATGATACCTTTGAAGATGTTGATTCGAGTTTAGACTCATCAAGCGATGTTTCCAGCGGTGCTTTAAATTCGACAAATTGCTGGTCAATGCTTGCAGATGAAGAAGGATATGTTTACTCAATCTTTGACGGTAGTTTCTGCGCAATGAAAAAGAAAGACAGTTCTCACATAGTTGGTTTCAGAATCAAACTTGAAGATGATGGCAATTATGAAATCAATTATAACACCGAAACCGAATGGTATTATGAAATGTATGATAACTCCACTTGGTCTATGAGCGATGGGTTCTCACAGAAATTAATCTATGAAACCGAATATGCTGATGAAACCAATCAATATATCAAACTAAAAGAAAAAAACGATAACGAAGATTTGTTCTTAATGACCCAAAACATGTTAAACAATTATATAGCATTTGACAAACTATGTCGTGAAAGACAAGCGGAGTGGCTAGAAAATGATGACTGGGGTTCTCTTGAAAATCAAATCAGCTTTTGGAATTATATAAAAGATGGAAATATAAGTAAAGATTCATTTGTCGCATTAATAACTCAAGTGTTTGGAAGTGAAGCAGCCAACGAATTCAACGAAATGTTGAAACGAAATGCAGAAAGATAAACAATGATCATAGAGTATAGCAAAATCTTTAACAGCCGCCCCCTTTACGGAGCGGCTGTTGTTCTCTTCACTCTCAACTCTCAACTCTTCACTCAATCCCTCAATCCCTCAATTCCTCTCCACTCTCCTCACCACGCACAGCGGCGTGCTCTGATGCCCCTGCCCGAGGGGGTTGTCGCAAAAGACCTGCTTGCAGAATTTTTCGTTGATCTCTTTGCTGCTGCGCCCGAGCACATTCACGCCGATGTCGTTCGCGTCAATGATGACCACGCCGCAGCCGACGAGCGAAGCGAGGTCTGCCGCAACCTTGTCCGGCTTTGCCGGCGCAAGCTTTGCAAAATGGTTGTACGGCGGAATCGTGCAGTCGCACGGACCGTCGATCGCGCGTGCCTTTGTGCCTGCCACACGGTAAAACACGCCGCGCACGCCGAACGGCTTGGTTACGGCGGAGCAGCCGGCGGCAAGCAGCATCCGCGGCAGCCCCACATCGCGCAGCGCCAGCTCCATCGTCCACGGCGAGCCGAGCCCGATGCCGTAGGGCGATCGATAGACAAAGCGGCAAAGCAGATTTGCAAGCGGCGACGGGCGGATATCATCGATGTTGAACGCGCGGTTCTGGCAGATGGCGATGATCTTTTCACTGATGAACAGCAGGTCGTCCGGCTGCGTTTTGCCAAGGACGTATTCCCGCATGATCTCGTGCAGGTCCTCGCCGCAGCGCACCACATGGGTGCGGATGGGATAGCGGGCAAAGGTGCCGCGGTCGGTTGCAATCGTCAGGTGTTTGCCCTCATTGGGTGCGGTCGAAAATGCGTACATGATGGTCTCCTTTTCCTTTGTTTATGTAGTCCTGTTGTTTTCTTCGCTCTCATCATAGCACGCTTTCTTTGTGTTCTTGTAGAACTTTTTTCCACCGGAAATAGTATGTCCGGAAGCGGACGCTTTGCGCAGTGAAAGATCCTTCCAATCAAGGAAAACGATGCAAATAATTCTTGTGTTTAGCGGCAGGATGTGCTACAATAAAGAAAAAACGGGAGATGATGCTACGATGGAACACAAACAATGGTATAAGGACATCGCCGTTTATCAGATCTGGCCGCGCTCGTTCTGCGACGGCAACGGCGACGGCATCGGCGATTTGACCGGCGTGATTGAAAAGCTGGATTACATCAAAAGCCTCGGCGTGGACGCCATCTGGTTTTCGCCGCTCTACCCTTCCCCGAACGCGGACTACGGCTATGACATTGCCGATTACCGCGACATCAGCAGCGATTACGGCACGCTGGAACAGTTCAAAACGCTGCTGGACGAGGCGCACAAGCGCGATCTGAAAATCATCATGGACCTTGTGATCAACCACACAAGCGATCAGCACAAGTGGTTTTTGGAAAGCAAGAACCCCGACAGCCCCTACCATAACTACTATTTTTGGCGCAAGGGTCGCAAGGGCGGCAAAAAGGAGCCGAACAACTGGCTTTCCACGTTTCAGGGCAAGGCGTGGGAGTTTTGCAAGGAAAACGGGCTTTACTATCTGCATGTGTTCGCCAAGGGTCAGCCCGATTTAAACATGGACAACCCCCAAGTGCGCCAGGAGGTCAAGGACATCATCCGCTTTTGGCTGGAGCTCGGCGTGGACGGCTTCCGCGAAGACGTGATTACCTTCATCTCCAAAAAAGAGGGACTGCCGAACGGTTTTCCGCTGCCGACCGCCACGGGCATTGAGCACTACATGAACGGCCCGCACCTGCATGAGTATCTGGAAGAGTTCCGCGCGGTGCAGGAGGAATATGACTGCTTCACCGTGGGCGAAGCGCCGATGATGACGCCAAAGCGTGCGCTGAAATTCATCGGCGAGGACGGTCACCGCGTGCTCGACATGATGTTCCATTTTGAGCACATGAACTGCGACAATATGCTGACCAACTTTTTGCGCACGCCCTTCCGCCCGGGCAAGCTGAAAAAGGTCTATAACAACTGGCAAACGGGGCTTTACGGCAAAGCGTGGAACGCAAACTACATTGAAAACCACGACCAGCCGCGCATCATCAGCCGTTACGGCAGCGAAAAATTCCGGGTGGAAAGCGGCAAGATGCTCGCCACGATGTATATTTTGCAAAGCGGCACGCCGTTCATCTATCAAGGACAGGAGATCGGTATGCTCAACGCGAACATTCCGACGATTGACCGCTATAAGGACGTTTCGTCCATCAACACCTATGAACTGATGAAAAAGCTGCATGTGCCCGAAAAGTTCATCATGTGGATCATCCAATACGCCTCGCGCGACAACGCCCGCACGCCGATGCAATGGTCGGCGGAGAAAAACGCAGGCTTCACCACCGCCGACAAGCCGTGGTTTGAAGTCAACGCGAACTACCCCGAAATCAACGTCGCCGCCGCAGAGGCAGACCCGAACTCCATTTTGCATTACTACCGCAAGCTGCTGCGCTTCCGCAAGGACAACGCGATCGTGCGCTACGGCGATTTCACGATGCTCAAAACGCAAAAAGAGGTGTTCGCCTATGTGCGCACCTACCAAGGGCAGCAGATGCTGGTTGTCAACTCTTTTTCCGATCAGGTGCAGCCCTTCCGCGCACCGGAGACGTTTGCAATGTGCGAGGAGGAGCTGGTGCTCGGAAACTACGAACAAAACGCCGTGGTACACAACGGCTGCCTGCTGCGCCCGTTTGAAACGCGCGTTTATTTGAAAAAAGCATAACAAAAAAGAAACAGACGGCTCAAAGAAAGGGCCGTCTGTTTTTGCCGATGTAAAAAAGGTTATTCCTCTTCCTCACGCGCTTCCGCAGCGTCTGCGGTCTTGCCGAGAAGAGACGCGATGATGTCTTTGAATTTGCTGAAAGCATCGCCGCCGGCAGGAAGGAACGCGTTGAGCACGCGCTGCAGCTCCTCCTGAATGAGATTCCAGAAATCGGAAATTCCTCTGAGCACTTTTGCCATTGTGAAAACCTCCCTTGTTTTTGATCGTTAAGATCAGTATCATTATAGCAAGTCGCTTTTGCCGAATCAATAGACAAAATTGCCCAAAACGTACAACGAAATTTGGACAAAAAAACACCGCCGGGTTTCCGACGGTGTTTTTTTGCTTATTCTTCTTCTTCAGCGTCCGCGTCCTTGTTGAACTTGCCGAGGATCTCGCCGATCGCATCTTTCAGCTTTGCGAACAGTTCGCCGCCCAGACCGTCAAAGGAATCGAGCATGTTGTAGATGTTCTCCAGAACGCCGGTGTAAAAATCTGCGAAAATTTTAAAAACTCTTGCCATGATTGGAACCTCCAAATAATGTTGTTTGAGCTTTTTGCTCTGTGCAAATTATAGCACCGCCGCATCCGGCGCGCAAGGGAAAATGAACAAAGTTTTAAGATTTTTCACTTGTTCGCAGTAAGTTGCGCAAAAGGAAAACAAAGTTTACAAACCTCACCCGTCAGCCTTCGGCTGCCACCCTCCCCAAAGGGGAGGGCAAGTTAGGTTCGCTTTTATTATTTAGGTGGATTCTGAATTCGTTCATTTACAGTTCGGTCAATCCATTCACATACACCTCTGAAATTGTTGTCGATTTCATAATTTGAAATACGAAATACAGAATACCCTAATGATTCAAGTATCGCATCCCGCTCCCGATCATAAGCCAACCCTGTATCAGAATAGTGTTGAGAACCATCCAACTCCAAAATCATTTTTGCTTTTGTGCAAATAAAATCAACAATATAATGACTCATCGGAACTTGTCGGCGGAACTGTATCGGATATTTTCGTAAAAAAACAAACCAAAGTTTCTTTTCCTGTTCGGTTGCATTGCAGCGAAGCTCCTGCGCTCGTTTAGTCAAGTGCCCGTTTCTAAAAGATTTCATCCTAATCACCACGTCCAGTATAGCAAATTCATTTTAGAGCGTCAAGTCCAAAACAAAAGCGAACCTAACTTGCCCTCCCCTTTGGGGAGGGTGGCATCGCGCTGCGAACGCAACGAGAAAAAGCGCATGTATATTTGCGCGATGACGGGTGAGGTCGTGAACCGCAAAGCGCAAATAAAAGCGAAGCCTTCACCGAAGCCGCAGTTTGCAAAGGCGCCGAAAAGGCAAAAACAAAAACCGCCGGATTGCCCCGACGGTCGTTGTTTCATTGGTTCATGAATTATTCGTCTTCAAGCGTAGCAGCAGCCTCGGAAGCACCGCCAAAGAAATCTCTCATCATGTCGATAAAAGCCTGAACGAACGGAATGCCCTTGCTGTTTTCACCATCGGTGAAAGAAACGATGCTCACGATCGCGTCTTTGATGCCAGCCCAGAACTCACTAATCTTTTTCAGAGTATCAGCCATTATAGTATCCTCCTTCTTGGAAAAATGGAGCGGTTAGAAACCGCCGGTTGCCGAATTTGGCAGAGGTTGAATTATTCCTCTTCTTCTGCGTCGGAAGCCGCAGCGTCAGTGTCAAGGCCGAGCGTCTTGGAGATGAGGTCTTTGATAAAACCAAAGAGCGGTGCATCTTTACCGGAAACGTAGCCCATGAATGCCTCCCAAGAATTTCTGAAGGTCTCCCAGAAAGCTTTGGCAGCAGCGATGTACTTATCCATTACCATGTCCTCCTTCTTTAAATATTGAGTTTCTGCTCATTGTTATTATAGCACCATTGATTTTTATTTGCAAGGGGTTATAAACATTTTCTTAAGAAAGAATAAAGTTTTTTTGTCCATTTTTCATCAAAACAAACATAAACCGCCGGAAACCCGACGGTTTATGTTTAAGAATAATTATTCTTCTTCTTCGATCTGCTCAGCAGCGACTTTAGCAGTACCAAGAATGTCATCAATGAGACCCTTAATCTTGGTGATGAGATCAGCGTCGTTTGCGCCAAGGAAGCTGTTGATGAAAGCTTCAGCATAGTTCTTCAGGCTGTCCCAAATAGCAGTGATCTTTGCAACGATATCTTTCATTATGAGTGTCCTCCTTCCTCGAAGAATTACAAAACATATCTGTTTTGCTGTGTATATATTAACACATTATTCACAGGTTTTCAATACGTAAAATTGCACAAACATAATTGTAATTTTTTGTTCGTTTTTGATGCAGGTCTGTATAATTCTCGATAAACTCCCCCACATCTTGTGCTTTTCGGCCGCTGAGCAACATCAATTCGGCCGCCGAAAAATGCTTGACAAATGCCGTAGGTATGGGTATAATAATAGTACAAGAGAGCTATCCGATAGACGGTTAGCCCTGATGTGTTAAAAGATTAACCGCAGCAAAGGGCAAATTGGGGCGGTTAATTTTTTATGGCGAGGATAATACACAAAATCAGCGCGAATGCTACCAGTGTCAGTTCCATACGCATCACCCTTTCAAGCAGTCTCGAAAGGGCGTAAACCCTTTCGGAAGAAAGGGACTAACCGCCTACCGTTTATGTAGATAACTCTCAGGGGTGCCGAAGCACCGCGAGTATCATAGCAAATCTGTCGGGTTTTGTCAAGCGGCGACGGTTTGAAATCGGCAGCACGAAAGGCTTGACAAGTTGCACAAAAACGGGTATAATGAAAATACAAGAGAGCTATCCGATAGACGGTTAGCCCCAAAATGTTAAAAAATTAACTGCTCAGGGTCGAATCGGGCGGTTAATTTTTTATTGCAAGGATTATACACAAAATCAGCACAAATGCTACCAGTGTCAGTTCCATACGCATCACCCTTTCAAGCAGTCTCGAAAGGGCGTAAACCCTTTCGGAAGAAAGGGACTAACCGCCTACCGTTTATGTAGATAACTCTCAGGGATGCCAAAGCACCGTGAGTATCATAGCAAATCTGTCGGGTTTTGTCAAGCAGCGGCGATTTGAAAACCGGCGGCACGAATGTACGTTTGTCAATGATGTGAGACAAAGTTGTTGAAAAAAGAAGTACGAGATTAGAATAAGCTTAGCGGATGGATGCAAGCGCCTTGGGAAGCGACCGAAGGCGTAGCCGAGGGAG
>JAFTCX010000075.1 GCA_017454485.1 Clostridia bacterium
CGTTCGCTGTGCGGCTCGCCCCGCCGCCATTTTCGCGCTTTTCGCACCGCGAAAAGCGCGAAAAAGGGGCTGTTACATTTAGATACCCACTGATTCACGTATCCGAGTGAATCAGTGGGTACTTCGTTTTTTACTGAATCCCCAGCGCCTGCATCGGGTCAATCAGCGCTCCGTCGCGCAGAGTTTCAAAGTGCAAATGCGGCTCCTCGGCGCTTTCCAGCGGAATGTCCGCCAGCGTGCCGATCACATCGCCCGTGTGCACCTCGGCGTCGATCCCGACGGCATCCTCCTGCGACAGCGCACAATAGCGGGCAGTAAACGCGCCGTAATCGATTTCGATCGTGTAGCCCCAGCGCGGATCGGAGCTGACCTTGCGCACGGTTCCGTTGCCGATGGACAGCACCTTTGCGCCTTTTTCTGCGGCAAAATCAACGCCGTTGTGCGTGCGCCAGTCCTGCATGGTCTCGCTGTATTGCAGCGTGTCGGGCGCGAATGTTTTCGTCGCTTTTGCCCCTTCGATCGGCAAAATAAAGTGTGTGTTTTTCACAGTGGCAGCCGCCGCAGCCGCAGAAGTCGGCGCTTTTGTCGTGGTCGGCGCTGTTGTCGCGGTCGTCGCCGCCTTTTGCGGGGCAGGGGAGGTCGTCGCCTTCGTAGTGGCAGAGGTGGTCGTGCGCGGCTCCTCGGTTTGCTTTTCCGTTTTCGCCTGTGTGGTGGGCTGGGTGGATTCCTCGGTCGGCAGCGTAAAGCGCGGATCGGGTGCGTTTGTGATCTCCTGTGCTGCGTCTGTGGTCGCCTGCGTTGCGGGAATATGCAGCAGATCGCGCGCCATGCGCTTTGTGGCCTGACGCATGACCAGCATACTGCTGAGCACAGCGCACAGCACAACCACGGCCACCACGGAATATCGTTTGACTTTGCGTTCGTTTTCGTTCATGATCTTTACCGCCGTTTCTTCAAAGTTTCTGCCGTTAGTCTGCGCAGGCAGGCGAGCACTTATGCAATTATGAACGGAAAAAGAATTTTTTGTAAACTTTAAACATTCGTTTGCATTCGCAGGAAAAGTGTGCTATAATACCACTGTGAATATTTGTTCTGCGAAAGGAGACGACGGGCAATGAATAAGACCGAAGGAACCGAAAGGCGCGCACTTGACGAAAAGCAGCGGAAGGTGTTCGAGTATCTCAAGGAGAAAATCAGCACCGGCGTGCCGCCCACGGTACGCGAGATCTGCCGCGCGTGCAATGTGCCGTCCACATCCACGGTGCAGCATTTGCTGGACACGCTTGAGGAAAAAGGCTACATCTCCCGCGACCCGATGCACAAGCGCTCGATCCGCCTGGTTGGGCAAAGCGAACGGATGCAGCATGTGCCGCTGCTCGGCACGGTCACGGCCGGTCTGCCGATCCTTGCGGTGGAGCAGGTGGAGGCCTACATCCCCTACACGGGCTATGCGTCCAAGGACAAGCCGCTGTTTGCCCTGCATGTGCGCGGCGAAAGTATGCTCAACGCCGGCATTCTCGACGGCGACATCATCATTGCCGAGCGCACGCCCATTGCGGAAAACGGCGACATGGTCGTTGCGCTGATCGACGACGAAGCCACGGTCAAGACGTTCTATAAAGAGGACGGTCACTTCCGTTTGCAGCCGCAAAACGACGCGTTTGCGCCCATCATCGTGGATGAAGTTGCCGTGCTCGGCAAGGTCGTCGGCCTGATGCGTTATTACGATTGAATTTTCACGTCCTTCTCCTGTAATAGGTGGGAAGGACGTTGTTTTTGCGCCCCGCCGCGCCGCAGC
>JAFTCX010000076.1 GCA_017454485.1 Clostridia bacterium
CCGGATACATTCTACCATATCCTTACCCATTCTGTCCACTGTCCGATTCTCGGGGTTTCTGTTATTGATCCCTGTCCGTTTTTCAGGGACGTTCCAGTTTTCCCCTCAAATCACTGTGTCCATTTTTATGGGTACAGTTTAATCTCCACTCTTCACTCTCCACTCTTCACTCTTCACTCAATCCCTTGATCCCTTATTCCCTACTTCCTAATCCAACAACTACCCGGAGGTATTCCCATGATCTCAGTTGCGCTGGCCGCCTATGAAGGCGAACGCTATATTGAAGAGCAGCTTCGCTCCATTTTGCCGCAGCTTGGCAAGGAAGATGAAGTCATCGTTTCCGACGACAAGCCGGGCGGCATGACCGAAAAAATTGTGCGCCGTCTGGCCGAAGAGGACGCGCGTGTGCGCTATGCGGAAGGTCCGGGCAAGGGTGTTGCGGCAAATTTCATCAACGCCATCCGCCACTGCAAGGGCGACAAGATCTTCCTTGCCGATCAGGACGACGTTTGGCTGCCCGACAAGGTGCAGCGCGTGACGGAAGCGTTTGAAAGCGGCGCGTCGCTTGTGCTGCACAACGCCTATGTGACGGACGAAGAGCTGCAGATCACGCACCCTTCGTTTTTCGCCCTGCGCGGCAGCAAGCCCGGACTGGTGCACAATCTCATCAAAAACTCCTACATGGGCTGCTGCATGGCGTTCGACCGAAAGCTGCTCAAAAAAATCATGCCCATGCCGAAGGCTGTGCCGATGCATGACCAGTGGATCGGCCTGATCGCGGAAATTTACGGCAAGCCCGTGTTTTTGGATGTGCCGCTGCTGTATTACCGCCGCCATGAGGGAAACGTCACCGGCGGACGGACCGACACAAAGCAAAAGCTGCGCTGGCGCGAATATCTGTTAAAGAAGCTGATCGGCAGAGTATTTTTCGGAAGGTGAACTTATGAAAGCATATACGGTTTCCGGCTGCATCGTGACCTACAATAACAAAGACAAGATCGCCCAAACGATCGAGAGTGTGCTCACACAGACAAAGGGCGTGCCATTCACACTTTACGTGGTGGACAACGCCTCCACAGACGGCACAGCGCAGTTCATCAAAACGGCGTTTCCGTCGGTCGTTGTGATCGAAAGCGCACGCAACTGCGGCTTCGGCGCCGGCCACAATCAGGTTCTGCCCTTCCTTGAAAGCAAGTACCATGTGGTCATCAACCCCGACATTTTGCTGCAAAGCGACGTCATTTCCGAGCTTTGCGCCTATGCCGACGCGCATGAGAACGTCGGTCTGCTTTCGCCGCGCATCGTCTTTGCGGACGGCCGTGAGCAATTTCTCGGCAAACGCAGTCCCACCGTGCGCTATCTCGGCGACCACTGGTTCCACAAGGGCGACACACCTTCAAAAACGATGATCGACTACTGTATGCTCGATCAGCCGCAGGACAAGCCCTTTCCGATCACCAATGCCACGGGCTGCTTTATGTTTTTCCGCACCGAAGCCTTTCGTGCCCTCGGCGGCTTTGACGAACGGTTTTTCATGTATCTGGAGGACTGCGACATCGCCCGCCGCGTCAGCGAAAGCAAAGAATATGAGGCGCTGCACTACCCGATGGCGACCGTGACCCACCTTTGGGAACGCGCAAGCAAACGCAGCAAGAAGCTGCTGCTCATCCATATCAAATCGATTCTGACCTACTTTTTCAAATGGGGCATCCGGTTTTAACGCAGCGAAAGGAGCCTTTATGACCATTTCCGTCATCATCCCCGCCTATAACAGCGCCGCATTTCTTGCACAAACGCTTGACAGCCTGCTCGCGCAAAAACTGCAGGCCTGGGAAGCTGTTGTCGTTGACGACGGCTCCACCGACAACACCGGGGACATCCTCGCCCGCTATTGCGAAAAGGACAGCCGCATCCGCTGCATCAAACAAAAAAACGCCGGCGTTTCCGCCGCGCGCAACCGCGGCCTTGAAGAAGCGACCGGCGATTATGTGGTTTTTCTTGACGCGGACGATCTCTATGAGCCCGACGCACTGTGCGCCTTTGCCGAAGCAGCCAAGCGCAGCGGCGCGGACATCATCCTCGGGCGGCTGCGCTTTTTTGAAAACGGGAAAAAGGGCGCGTTTCATGCCGCTGCCGACACGCTTGCCGCCTGCGGAACGATCGAAACCTTTGACAAACGGCTGCTGTGGAACTTTCTGGTCTGCAACAAATGTTACCGCCGCAGCTTGCTGAACGAACAGTCCGTCCGCTTCCCTGCCTCCGGCTTTTCCGAAGAGGGCGCGTTTTTCATGGACGCCGTTTACACCGGCGCACGCATGGCAGGAACAACAAAAAGCGTTGCGCTCTATCGCCGCCACACGGCGCAGGAGGGCGCGTCTGTCAGCCAGACGGCGAACGAAAAGAACCTGCAAAGCCTTGAAGTGTCCATGCGGCATATCTATGACGCTGCCGTGATCGCCCTGCAAAAAGCAGAAAAGCAGGACGAGGACTATCTGCAGGAGATCCTATATAAACACCTGCACATCCTCGCCTCGCAGTTTTACCGTGCGCTTTGGCATATGCCTGCGGACGCTGCCGCACTTTGCGCCGAACAGATGCGTGCGCTGCTGCCGCGATTGGACGAGGCGCACATCGCGCTTCTTTGCGGGCAGCATCCGGATCTGAATCTGACCGCGCCCTGTGCCACAAAAGCGGAAGCTGCCGCCCACCCAACGGTTTCCGTTGCCGTATCGCGGCGCTGTTCGCCGCAAGCGGCTGCGGCACTGCTTGCGCAAACCTGTCCGCTGTTTGAGCTGCTGCTGACGCCCCGGGCTGCCAAGGGGCTGCCCGCACTGCTGTTTTCCATGCCGAACGTCCATGTGGACGAAACGCCGTCGCCCGCCGGGGGCAAAGTGTTGCGCCTGCGCAAGCTGCCGGTGCTCGACCCCGGCGCACTGCAGACTCTGTTCCGCATCGGGCCGCTGCCTGCCGGCCTTGCCGTTCGGGCGGTCAATTTGCTTTTGAAACGGAGGCACAAAACATGAAGCGACTGCTCTATGCTTTTTTTGCGCTGCTGTTCAATCTCAGCCGCGCGGTGCTTCCGCTGAAAAAAGGACGCGTGGCCTTTCTTTCCATGCACAACGAAGCGCTGCACGACAGTCTCGGCGCCGTGATGGAGGAAACGAAGAACCGCGGCTTTGAAACGGTGCTGCTCACCCGGCGCGATCTGGAACAGGCGCGCACCCATCCGCTGCACGCGCTGCGCTTTTTCTTTGTCGGCGCGCGAAAGCTCGCCACCGCCGAAGCGGTCTTTCTCAACGACAACTTTATGCCGATGGGCGCACTGCGCTTTCGCAAAGAAGTGCGCGTCACCCAGCTTTGGCACGCCGAAGGGGTGTTCAAAAAATTCGGCCTTTCCATGTCGCAGCCGGAGGGTATGCGCAAAAGAGAGCTTGCCGGCAACCGCAAGCTGACCCATGTGGTCTGCTCGTCAAAAGCGGTCGCGCCCTACTATGCCGAAGCGTTCGGCGTCTCTTTGGCGCAGGTGCTTCCGCTGGGGGCGCCGCGTGCCGACCTTCTGTTACAGCCGGGCGCAAAACAGGCGGCGCAAAAAAAGCTCTTTGACGCCTTTCCGCTCCTTTCCGGAAAGCGGCTGATCCTTTATGCGCCGACATTTCGTGACACAGACGCCGAAAACGCCGCGCTCATGCAAAAGATTGACCCGGCGGCATTTCATGCACGCTTCGACGCAGACGCCGCGCTGCTTGTGCGGCTGCATCCGCAGATTCATCCGGTCGAACGCGATCTATTGCAGGTAACGGATGTGACCGACTATGACGATGTGCTTTCGCTCGTGCTCGCCTGCGACGCGCTGATCACAGATTACTCTTCCATCTGCATGGACTTTGCGCTGCTGGAAAAGCCGTGTGTGTTCTTTGCGTTTGACCTGGAACGCTATCAGGCAAGCCGCGACTTTTATTTTGATTACGCGTCCTATGTGCCGGGGCCGGTTGCCGAAACCTTTGAAGCTGCACTTGACGCACTGAAAGCGCCTGCAGACAACCCGAAGCTGCAGGCGTTCCGCACGTTCAATTTTGACTATTTCGACTGCGAAAGCGCCAAACGCGTTGCCGACCGATGCTTGCCGAAGAAACAATAAGGTTTTTATAAAAGAAAAGGGCTGTCACGCTTGGTGAAGCCCTTGTTTTTATTCCAAAGTACCCTTCTCGTTTGCCCGCCGCTGCATCCGGCGGCAAAAGCGCAGCTCGAGCAGCAGGGTAAACAGCAGTCCGCGCACGCAAAGCTCAATGCACATGGCGCTCCAGACGCCCGCCAGTCCGTAGCGCGGCGCAAGAAACGCTGCCAGCGGAATGCGCACACCCCACATACTGACCAGACTCAGCACGCTTGGCACCACGGTGTCGCCCGCGCCGCGAAACACACCGGACGCAACGATGGACGCGGCGTAAAGCGGTTCGGCAAATGCTTCTATGCGCAGCACCTGTGTGCCGAGGGCTTGAATCTGCGCATCGACCGAAAGCACGCCGATCATCTGCGGCGCAAAGCAGTACATCAGCGCACCGCTCGCCGCCATCACAAGCGCACCGAACACCGTTGTCAGCCGTCCGAAATGCTTCGTCAGCCGAAACTGCTTTGCGCCGATGGCCTGCCCGACAATCGTTGTCGCCGCAGCGCCGATGCCGTAGCCGGGCATGTAGCAAAGGCTTTCGGCCGTGATGGAAAACGAGTTTGCCGCAACAGCAATATTGCCCAGCGGCGCAACAATGCGCGTAAAGGCGATATAGGCGGAGCAGGTGATGATCTGTTCAACCGCCACGGGAACAGCGATCTTCAGCGCACGGCGCAGGTCGCTTTTTTCAAAGCGAAACGGCTCGTTTTTGCGCAGACGCAGCGCTTCGGAGCGGCGCAGCAAAAACCACAGCATCAGTCCCGCTGTGACAACCTCAGAAAGCGCGGTGCCCAGCGCGGCGCCCAAAACGCCGAGGTTCGCACCCCAAACGCGAATCTGCACGCCGAAAAGATCGTAGGAAGCCGAGGGGAAGATCAGCAGCGCATTGAACACCACGTCAAGCAGACACATGAACACCTCAAGCAGCCCCGGTGTGCGCATATTTCCGCTGCATTGCAGCATACCCGCCGCTGCGGAGTTGAGCTGCACAAACGGCAGTGAAAGCGCGAACACAAGGAAATACTGCCCCGCTTTGGTTTGTATGTCTGCCGCCCCGCCGAGCCAGACCGGCAGACGAAAGCTGAGCAATGCGGCAAAAGCCGCCAAAACAAGGCTGAACAGCAGCACGGCGCGCAGGCCGAGCTTGACCAGTGCGCGCGCCTTTTGCAGCTCATTTGCGCCCGTGCGGTTTGCAATTTGCACCGTAAAGCCGGTGCCGGCCGCCATACACAGGCCGCCGAGCAGCCAGGTGCTTGAGGAAACCAGTCCGATTGCCGCGCCGTCGCCTGGACTCAGCCGGCCGATCATGGAAGCGTCGATGTATTGCATCACGATGCTCGAAATCTGCGCGAGAATGGCCGGAATGCTCAGCCGCACGATCAGGGAAAGCTGCTGCGGCGTTGTGAGCGCAGCGCCGTTTCGCATTTGCGCGAGCAGGTGATGGTTGTTTGTTTTTTCGTTCAAGTTGATGCCACCTTTGAATCAGGTTTCTTCATTATAACAAAAAGGCAAAAGAATAGCAAATCCTTTGCCTGTTTTTTATAATTCTTCATTGCATCTTCGTGCGATTTCTGCTATAATACCGTGCGGAAATGAGGTAGAACGATGAGAAATCGAATTGCAAACCAAACTTTTGACGAAGAGCGTGCCCTGTATCACGCGATGCACGCCGATTTAGAACACATCACCTTTGCGGGTCCTGCCGACGGAGAATCCGCGCTCAAGGAAGCGCACGATATCACGCTGCAAGACTGTGCGTTTTCTCTGCGCTATCCGCTTTGGCACACCACAGATTTTGTTATGCGGCACAGCCGGATGGACGACAAAACGCGCGCCGCGATCTGGTACGCGAAAAACGGCTTGATCGAACACAGCGTGCTCGACGGGATCAAGGCCGTGCGCGAATGCGAAAACATCCGCCTGCTGGACTGCGACATCCATTCGCCGGAGTTCGGCTGGAAATCACAGCATCTGACGCTGGAGCGCACACAGCTCACGGCGGAATATCCCTTCTTTGATTCTGCGCACCTGCGCCTGCATGACGTGGAGCTGCACGGGAAATATTCCTTCCAGTACGTCAGCGATGTTGAGATCGCAAACAGCAACCTTGACACAAAGGATGCGTTCTGGCACAGCAAAAACGTCACGGTCACTGACAGCATTGTCAAGGGCGAATACCTCGGCTGGTATTCGGACGCACTGACGCTCGTGCGCTGCAAGATCATCGGCACGCAGCCGCTGTGCTACTGCAAAGACCTGAAGCTGATCGATTGCGAAATGATCGACACGGACCTTTCGTTTGAATATTCCGACGTCATTGCCGACATTCGCGGCCACATTGATTCCATCAAGAACCCGAAGAGTGGGCGCATCACGGCGGATTCCATCGGCGAAATCATCCGGGAGGACGCAGTGATGGAATGCGAAGCGGAAATCTTGATCCGCGGCTGATACCAAAACGGACCCTTTCACTGGCGCTGTCGCTTGAAGCGGCAGCGCTTTTTTTGCGCAGCTTCGCTGCGCAAAAAGGCGGCGGCGGAACCGTGCGGCAAACTGCCGCACGCCCGGGCGCACATGTGCGTCCGGCGCCTCGCGCAATGCGCGAGGCGATCCGCCGCCGCCCCTGCCGAGCAGCGAAGCTGCCCGGCAAAAAACGCGCGCAAAAAAGCTGCTGCAGACAAAGCTGCAGCAGCCGAACATTTACCCTTGTACTATCAGACGAGCTCGATGATGCACATCTCCGCAGCGTCGCCGCGACGGGGGCCAGTCTTGATAATACGGCAGTAGCCGCCGTTTACATCCTTATACTTGGGGCCGATCTCGTCAAACAACTTCTTGACAACATCCTCTTTCGTGATGTAGGCCAGCGCCTGACGTTTGTTGTGCAGCGTGGGTTCTTTGCCGAGCGTAATCATTTTCTCGGCCATGGCGCGCACTTCCTTCGCCCTTGTAACGGTGGTTTCAATGCTGCCCTTTTCCAAGAGATAAGTAACCAAGCCTCTCAGCATGGCCTTGCGATGATCACTGGCTCTGCCGAGTTTTCTGGTACCTGCCATTTGAAATCACTCCTTTTGTATTCGTTGAGATGAATTATTCGTCCTCACTTCTGAGGTCGAGACCGAAAGAATGCAGCTTGTTGATGACTTCGCCCAACGACTTTTTGCCGAGGTTGCGCACTTTCATCATGTCGTCTTCCGTCTTTGTGGTTAAGTCTTCCACCGTGTTGATGCCTGCGCGCTTCAAGCAGTTGAACGAGCGCACAGACAAGTCAAGTTCCTCAATGGTCATCTCAAGGACTTTTTCTTTGGCGTCCTCGCCTTTATCGACCATGATTTCTGTCTCATACGCCTCTCCCGACAAATCGCCGAACAGAGCGAGATGTTCGTTGAGAAACTTGGCTCCCAGAGAAATGGCCTCTGTTGCCGAGATGGTCTTGTTTGTCCAAACCTCAAGCGTCAGCTTGTCAAGGTCTGTGACC
>JAFTCX010000077.1 GCA_017454485.1 Clostridia bacterium
CCGGGGCGTCGACTGCGGCTACACGACCTATCGGGCGATTCAGCCGACCGGTCATCATACTGCGGGCAACGCCGAAATTGAAACAAAACCCGCAACCTGCGGCGAAGACGGCTTTGTCAAAACAACAACAAAGTGTGAGGTCTGCGGCACGGTGCTTGAATCGACAACGCTCGTTGTCCCTGCCACCGGCGAACATGATTACACCGATGTTGAATGGACATCGGTTGACGCTGAGCGGCACGCACGCACCTGCACGGTCTGCGGTCAGACGGCATATGAAGGCCACAACGTGATCGTGAAGGGCGCAGGCGACGCGGACTGCACGAACGAAGGTTACACCGGCGACGAAGTTTGCTCCGTTTGCGGCGCAAGGCTTTCCGAAGGCTCCATCATCCCGGCAAAGGGTCATAAGACCGTAATTGTCGGCGCGAAGGAAGCCACGGCAACAGAAGGCGGCTACACCGGCGACGAGGTTTGCACCGTTTGCGGCGAAACGATCAAGGTCGGCAAGGTCATTCCCGCCACAGGGACACCCGACGAACCGACGCCGGACGATCCGACACCCGACGATCCGACTAAGGACGAACCGAGCCATGACGATTTCCGCTGCGGCTTCTGCGACCGATATGAAACGTGGAAAGAATTCCCTGCGTTTGGCTGGCTTGTTACGCTGATTCATTTCTTTGTCCATACGGCTGCCCGCATCAGTGACTTTACCTGATGAAATAAGAAACATCAAAAGCAGAATTATTCTTTAAATACAAGGGCGTGTTGCAAACCCAAAGCAACACGCCCTTTTTCATTTTATTAAATTGAGGCAGAAGAAAGCAAAACAGCTTTATTTACAGATATAAAGAAACCTCTCTTATCCTGACGGACAAAAGAGGTTCCTTTTATGGCGGAGAGTTAGGGATTCGAACCCTAGGTACTTTCGTACACAGCATTTCGAGTGCTGCACCTTCGACCACTCGGACAACTCTCCATTGCCAAAAGATTTTAACAGATTCTATCGCAGTTGTCAACCTTTTTTTCAGAATTCGTCAGATTTTATTTCCCGGTTTGCTTTATCCGATTGCAAGAATGAGCGACCCGTCCTTGACACGATAGGTCGATGCACCGAAGCCGCTGCCGTTTTGACGCAGCACCTGATCGCGCGAGGGGTTTGTCATGGACGGCGCACCACCGGAGCCGATTTTCCCCTTTTCGGAAAGCGGCAAAAAGGTATAGTTCACGTGATCGGGCGCAACGCTGTTCCACACGCGCGTGGCAAAGCGGTTGCAGTTGTTGCTCAAGCTCCAGCTATTGTTGTTGACGATCCTATCGTTGACGGTCTGCAGTTGTGCGGCCGTCAAATCCATGCCGCGTGCAACTGTGCCGGAGGATCCGCGCTTATGCGTCATATAGGCCTCCACATTATAGTAGACGCCGCCGCCATCCGCACGGCGAAGCTTGTGCGTACCGACAGAAACGCCCTGTCCCGGCGCAACATACACAACACCCACCTGCAGCGGCTGCTGCGTTTTGTTTTCCACATAGATCCAGGTGTGGCCGAAAAACAGCACGCGGCAGCAGATGTAAAGCCGCGCAACGATCTGCGGCTGCGGTGTATCGGGTGCATCCGGCGTGTCGGGCGTATCGGGCGGCTGCGGCTCATCGGGCACATCTGCGCCCTCATCCTGCTCGTCGACGCCTTCATCCTGCGCGTCAACGGTTTCATTTTTCAGTATGGTACTCCCCTGCTGTGCCGCCAAAACGTTGGAACAAACCGCAAAAAGCAGCAGCAAACACAGCGCAAGTGAGCAGGCGCGTTTCATCAGCTTTTTCATATGACGTTTCCCCCTTTTCGGCAAAGTTTCCGATTATTTTTTCAGCGCCGCAAACGGCTGTTTTACCGCAGCAATCAGTTTTTCGATCAACATTTTAAAGAGCTTTTTTAAATCATCCTGCCACTTGCGCGGCGCGCGGATCAGCCCGTCATCCGGAAGCAAGCCGCCAAGCGTTTTTTCCAGCACCATGAATTGCGGATACTGTTCAAAGCTCTTTACGGTCTGCTGTCCCTGTGTGCGCAGCAGCGTGGTTGTAAACGTGTGCAGAGAGGGATCCTTTTCAATGTGTTTGCAGTTGCGAATAAACCAGGTCTGGTTCGGGAACAGGCAGGTGCTCGCATCAATGGCGCCGTTCGGCGAAAGCAGATTGACACTTTCCATAGTCGGCGGCGCTGTAAAATCAAGCTGCTGACACGTTGCGCCGAAGGACTCTGCTTCCGTTGTCAGCACACCGTCGCTGTTGGCAGTCCAAATTCCGCCAAGCGGCACACCGGAATAGCCGTAACGAGCGATCACATACAGTGGACGCTGATCGTTGATTGCGCACAACAGCGAAGCGCGATTTTTGCGTATATTACTGTTGAATTTTTCGACGCGTGTGCGGAACATTTCGCTTTGCGCCACGCCTGTTTTTGCAATAAACGCCTTCCCAGCCGCAAGCTCGGCATCCGGCACCATCGCCCAGACGCTCAGCCAACTGCCGAACACAGGCACAATGGCCTGCTTCCAAATGCGGTCGGACAGATGCTCAAAAAGACCGTTGACAAAGTCGCAAAGGAAAGATAGCCCGCCGAGATCGTCAAAAATCGTCACAAGACCGCGCAGCAGCCCCTCATATTCGGTTTGGTCGATCAATCCGTCCAAAAAGGCAGCCAAAGCATCGGTGCTCACATTGACTCTGCCCTGCATCAATTCGCCCGCAAACGCTGCGCCGAACACCGCCGTGGCGTTGAAGCAAACGCTTTCGATACGTTCAACGCCATAGGTCGCAAGATAGGTCAGCGTTACAACGCCGGCGTAACTGTGACATTCCAGCGCAACCTTGCCGAAGCCGCACTCATCCGTGACATAACGCACAAAGTCGTTGAGCCGTGCTGCGCTTTTGTAGGGATCATCGCGCCAATCATAGATAAAGGAAAGATCGGGGTTTTCTGTGATCTCCTGCTTGGTCGGATAGGTAAACCAGGGACCGGTGTTGCCTTTAGCATCGCCGTTTTCATCGCTGGCAACCGGGAGCAAAACATCCCGCAGCGCAGGAATCAGCGTATCGCCGAGCACGTCCCAGTTCTTGTCGATCGAAAAGCGCGTCAAAGACGGCAGAAGCCGCCGCGCGAGCTGCAAAAGTGCATTCGTTTCCGGCGGAAACAAACGGGTGCTGTTTTCATCGTCTCTGTTCTCCCGAATTTGACTGCTCATAAAACCGCGCAGATCGATCACCGGCAAAACAGGTTTCGTTTCCGCCGCAAACGCCGCAACCGAAACACAACTGCACAAAAGCAGAAAAGCCAGAACAAAACTCATTACTTTTTTCATTTGGATCTCCCCTTTCTACGTTTCAATTATAGCAAAGTTTACAAAAAAGTAAATACTTTTCCATCATTTTCATACAGTTGTTGCAAAAAAAAACGACGGCACAAAGCGAAACACCTCTGCCGTCGTTCTATTCTTTTTTATTCGGTAAACAGTGCGGTGGAATAATACCGATCACCGCTGTCGGGCAATAGCGCAACAATCGTTTTGCCCTTGTTTTCTTCTTTTTGCGCGAGTGTGAGCGCCGCGTGCAGCGCTGCGCCGGAGGAGATGCCGACGCTGACGCCCTCTTTGATCGCAAGGTTCTTTGCGGCGGCAAACGCGTCTTCATTTACAACGCGGATCACCTCGTCATACACCGCCGTGTTCAGAACATCCGGCACAAAGCCCGCACCGATGCCCTGAATCTTATGCGCACCGCTTCTGCCTTCGGAAAGCACCGGGGAGGCGTCCGGTTCAACTGCAACGACCTTCACGTTCGGATTCTGCGCTTTCAGATATTCGCCAACACCCGTGACTGTGCCGCCGGTGCCGACGCCGGCAACAAAGATGTCCACCTTGCCGTCGGTATAGTTCCAAATTTCCGGGCCGGTCGTCGCTTTGTGGATCGCCGGGTTGGCGGGGTTGACAAACTGGCCGGGAATGAACGCGTTTTCAATTTCTTCGGCAAGCTCCTGCGCTTTGGCAATCGCGCCCTTCATGCCCTTCGCGCCCTCGGTCAGCACAAGCTCGGCACCGTACGCCTTGAGAATGTTTCTGCGCTCAACGCTCATCGTTTCGGGCATCGTCAAAATGATGCGATAGCCCTTTGCGGCGGCAATGGCGGCAAGGCCGATGCCGGTGTTGCCGCTGGTCGGCTCAATGATCACAGAGCCATCCTTGAGCTGTCCCTTGGCTTCGGCATCCTCAATCATCGCCTTTGCAATGCGGTCTTTGACAGAGCCGGCCGGGTTGAAGTATTCGAGCTTTACAAGCACGGTTGCCTGCAGGCTCAGTTCTTTTTCAATGTTGGTGATCTCAACCAGCGGGGTATTGCCGATCAGATCCAATGTACCTTTATAAATCTTAGACATCGTCATATCCTCCTATATCGTTAAATAGCTGCAAAACCGTTTTCCAGATCGGCGATAATATCGTCGATGTGCTCCGTGCCGATGGAAAGACGGATCGTGTTTTCGTGAATGTCCTGTGCTTCCAGCTCCTCTTTGGAAAGCTGGGAATGCGTGGTTGACGCCGGGTGGATGACCAGACTCTTGACGTCAGCAACATTGGCAAGCAGCGAAAAGATTTTCAGCGCGTCAATTAATTTCCATGCTTCCTCTTTTCCGCCCTTGATATCAAACGTAAAGATCGAGCCGCCGCCTTGCGGGAAATAGCGCTCATACAGCGCGTGCTGGGGGTGCGCCGGCAGCGAAGGATGATTGACCTTTTCCACAAGCGGATGCTTAGACAGGAATTCGACCACCTTTTTCGTGTTTTCCGCGTGACGCTCCAGCCGCAACGAAAGCGTTTCCACACCCTGCAGCAGCAAAAATGCGTTGAAAGGCGAAATCGCGGCGCCTGTGTCGCGCAGCAAAATGGCGCGGATATAGGTCACGAACGCGGCTTTTCCGGCTGCTGCCGTAAAGGAAACACCGTGATAGCTCGGATTCGGCGCGGCAATGTTCGGATATTTTTCCGGCGACCAGGCAAAATTGCCGGAATCGACGATGACGCCGCCGAGCGTCGTGCCGTGACCGCCGAGGAATTTTGTTGCCGAATGCACCACGATGTCGGCGCCGTGCTCGATTGGACGGATCAGATACGGTGTGCCGAAGGTGTTGTCGATCACAAGCGGAATGCCGTTTTCATGCGCCAGAGCAGCCAGCGCTTCAATGTCGGGAATGTCGCTGTTCGGGTTGCCGAGCGTTTCAATATAGATCGCCTTGGTGTTTTCACGCAGGGCTGCTTTCACAGCGTCGATGTTGTGGATGTCCACAAGGGTCGTCTCAATGCCGTATAGCGGCAAGGTGTGCGCCAGCAGGTTGAAGCTTCCGCCGTAAATGGAGCTTTGCGCAACAATGTGACCGCCGTTTGCCGCCAACGCCTCAATCGTATAGGTGATCGCCGCAGCGCCGGACGCCACCGCAAGAGCCGCCACGCCGCCTTCCAGCGCAGCGATACGTTGTTCCAGCACATCCTGCGTGGAGTTGGTGAGTCTGCCGTAAATGTTGCCCGCGTCGGTCAGGCCGAATCTTGCCGCAGCGTGTTCGGAATTGTGGAACACATAGCTGGTCGTCTGATAAATCGGCACAGCGCGTGCGTCGGTTGCCGGGTCGGCCTTTTCCTGACCGACATGGAGCTGGAGTGTTTCAAAACGATAATTTGACATAACAGAGTACCTCTTTTCTAAAACTATTAGTTGTTGGAAATTCAGAAAAGCAGGTTCACATTCGTCCGAATCGGTAGTTTTGCCGCAGAAGATGTTCAAAGAGAAGTTTCATTCATTCTCACCCTTCGTTTTTTCGCTGTTCATAGTCCTGCAACGCTGCCTGAATGGCTTCTTCCGCAAGAACGGAACAGTGAATTTTATGTGCAGGAAGACCGTCAAGCGCCTCAGTCACGGCTTTGTTCGTCAGCTTCAGCGCTTCCGAAATCGGTTTTCCTTTGATGAGCTCCGTCGCCATCGAGCTGGACGCGATTGCGCTGCCGCAGCCGAAGGTTTCAAATTTCACATCGACAATAATGTCGTTTTCGATTTTCAGATACATTTTCATGATGTCGCCGCATTTGGCGTTGCCGACCGTGCCGACGGCGTTGGCGTCTTCCAGCACGCCGACATTGCGCGGATTGCGGAAATGATCCATCACTTTTTCACTGTATAATGCCATTGTGGACCCTCCTTAAAGAATAAAGTTGCCTTTTCCGTTGCACAGATCGCGCCACACCGGCGAGAAGGAACGCAGATGTGCGACGACCTGTTTGGTACATCGGATGATCTCATCCGCATCCGCCTCGGTCGCATCTTCGCCCAGTGTGAGCCGCAGCGAGCCGTGCGCAACGTCGTGCACTCTGCCGATGGCGAGCAGCACATGGCTCGGGTCGAGCGAACCGGAGGTGCAAGCGGAGCCGGAGGAGGCACACACGCCGAGATCGTCGAGCAACAGCAGCAGCGATTCGCCCTCGATGCCCTCAAAGCAAAAGCTGACATTGGACGGAAGGCGCTGTACGGCGTCACCGTTGAGGGCGCTGTGTTCAATTTCTGACAGCCCGTCGATCAGACGGTCGCGCAGCGCGGTGAGCTTTTTTGTGTTCTCCTCCATGCCGTCGACCGCTTCCTGCAGCGCGGCAGCCATCGCAACGATGCCGCCGACATTTTCCGTTCCGGCGCGAAGGCCGCGCTCCTGTGCGCCGCCCTCAATCAGGTTCTGCAAGCGCACGCCGCGTTTGGCATACAGGAAGCCGACGCCTTTCGGTCCGTGAAATTTATGTGCCGAAGCGCAAAGCAGATCGACGTTGTCATCTTTAACATTCACCGGAATATGTCCGACGGCCTGTACCGCGTCTGTGTGAAAAATCACGCTGTGTTTGCGGCAGATCTCGCCGAGCGCACGAATCGGCTGAATTGTGCCGATCTCGTTGTTGGCATACATGACCGTCACAAGACAGGTATCGTCACGGATCGCGTCTTCCAATTCCTGCGGCCGGACAATGCCGTTTTCATGCGCCGGAAGATATGTCACTTCAAAGCCTTCCTTTTCCAGCTTCTTTAATGTATGCAGCACCGCATGATGCTCGATCGTATCGGAAATGATGTGCGTCTTCCCTTTCTTTTTTCCAAGCGCTGCAGCAGACAAAATTGCTTGATTATCCCCTTCCGAGCCGCCGGAGGTAAAAAGGATCTCGTTCGGTGCGGCGCCAATCAGCCGTGCGATCGTTTGCCGTGCGCCCTCCAGCGCTTCCTTTGCCTTTTGTCCGACGGAATATAAACCGGACGGGTTACCATAAGTTTCATCCAGAAACGGCAGCATGGCTGCGATTGCCGTTTTGCTCATTTTGGTCGTTGCCGCGTTGTCGGCATAGATCATAACCATCCACCTCTGTGCAATTTTTTCTGGATTATACCACCTTTTACCTACTATGTCAATAGGTTTTTGCAAATTTGTTGGCTTTTTTAAAATTTTGATCTTCTGCTCTTGATTCATCTGTCCGCTCTGTGTTATACTATGCAGAGAAATGAGGCGAAAAAGATGATTTCAACCAAAGGACGTTACGCACTGCGCGTCATGCTTGATCTTGCCGAAAACGCCAAAGATGCTCCTGTTCCGCTCAAGGACATTGCCGAGCGGCAGGAGATCTCAAAAAAATATCTGGAAATTCTGGTTCGCGATCTTGTCAAAGGAAAAATGATTAAGGGTTCCAGCGGCAAGGGCGGCGGCTATACGCTTTGCCGTGCGCCGGAAAGCTACAGCGTCGGCGAGATCATCGAGCAGATGGAAGGGCCGCTGAAAACGGTTGCTTGTCTTGCAGAGGAAGCCGCAGACTGTCCGCGTGCCGGACACTGTTTGACACTCCCCCTCTGGCGCGAGTACGATCAGCTTGTGCACGATTTCTTTTATCAAAAGAAGCTGACCGATCTGCTTGCTCAAACAAAGAAATAGAATATCAAAGGAAAGGATTCATACATGAAGGAATACATCATTCGGGAAACAGACGATTTTTTTGCGCTCTCCACGCTTTTTCATGAAAGCGGCATGGGCGTTGCGATTGAGGAACGCAAGCCGGACCGTGTTTTGAAAATGTGGCGGATGGACGACCCGCAGACCGGCGCGCTGATGGCAGCGTCCACTTTAGAGATCCGCGACGGCGTTCACACCCTCGGCGATATCGCCGTGCGCAAAGATCTGCACCGCACCGGCTACGGTCGCGTGATGCAGGCGGTTGTTTTTGAAGAAGCAAGAAAACGCGGCGTCAAAGAGCTTTGGGCTTGCGCAAAGGAACCGGCCTATTATATGCATTGCGGCTGGGAAAAAATGGACTGGGATTCCTCCCCGAACATCGCTGTGTACTGCACTACCTGCGGAAAGCGCGGCACAATTTGCCAGCCGGAAATTATGAAATATACACTCGACTGAATGAACAATAAAAAATTGTAAAAAAGGGTTGACATTCTGCGTATTTAGCGCTATAATGCACAAAAAGGCAACGGGGTCTTTGGGTATAACGCCCAAAGACCCCCTTTTCATTTAAAACGAAGGCAACGGCGTCTTTTGCATTTTTTGCGAAGACGCCGTTTCTCATTTTTCAGCGGAAAGGATGTTTTGTGATGAAGCAAATCTCGGAAACCTTCGGCGCACGCGTGTTTGACGACCGCGTGATGAAAGCCATGCTGCCCGCGAAGATTTATCAGTGTACGCACAGCGGTGCTTGAAGCTTTGACGCAGACCGTCAAAGGCGAAGCGGATGCAAAAGCAAAAAGCTTTGCCATCCGCGACGATCTGCTGCCCGCGATGGACGCGCTGCGTGAAAGCTGCGACAAAGCAGAAACGCTGGTCGCTAAGAAAGATTGGCCGTTCCCGACCTATGATGATTTATTATTCTGGTAAAGGAGTGTATGTTATGAAACCGGCAACTGAAAAACAAAAATCGCAAGTCTTATGTTTGGAAAAGCGGGAAGAAATGGAGCTGAACAGTTCACAAACGACCCCGCTATTTCAATCGGCTTGTTTCAACGCCGATGACCACGAGCAAAGCGATTACGCACAAAACACAACGACGTTCGATTGAGGTGATTTCATGTGTTCCATTATGGGCTATTGCGGTCCAAAACCGCTGCCCGACGCATTTTTACGCGGCTTTTCCGAAACGGTTTCCCGCGGGCCGGACATGCACCGCATTCTCGATCTCGGCGCCGGTACGCTCGCGTTTCACCGCCTTTCCATTATGGGATTGACGGAAACCGGCATGCAGCCGTTTTTGCGTGACGGCAGCGCCGTGGTCTGCAACGGTGAGTTGTATGGCTTTCAGAAAACGAAGCAGGCGCTCAAAGACCGGGGCTACACCTTCGAGAGCGATTCCGACTGCGAAATTCTGCTGCCGCTGTATTTTGAATACGGCACAGAGATGTTCTCCATGCTCGACGCGGAGTTTGCCCTCATTCTTTATGACGGAAAAACAAAGGAGTTTCTCGCTGCGCGCGACCCGATCGGTATTCGCCCGCTGTATTACGGCTATGACGAAAAAGGAGTGATCGTCTTTGCAAGCGAGCCGAAAAATCTTGTTGGGCTTTGCGCATCGATCCTCCCCTTCCCACCCGGCCATTATTGGAAAGGCGGAAGGTTTTTCCCTTACTGCAACATCGCTGATGTAAAGACGGTCTGCAAAGACGATTTGGAGACTGCGTGTGTGAACATCCGCGAAAAACTGACGGCAGGCGTAAAAAAGCGCCTGATTGCAGACGCAAAGGTCGGTTTTCTTCTTTCGGGCGGACTGGATTCTTCGCTGGTGTGCGCGATTGCCGCAAAGGAAAGCAAGACCCCCATTCGTACCTTCGCCATCGGCATGGACACCGATGCGATCGATCTGAAATATGCGCGGCAGGTTGCGGATTTCATCGGCAGTGAACACACCGAGGTCTACATGACGAAGCAGGAAGTGCTGGGAAATCTGGAAACGGTGATCCGCTTGCTCGGCACATTTGACATCACGACCATCCGCGCCTCCATGGGGATGTATCTGCTGTGCAAGGCCATCCATGAAACGACCGATATCCGCGTGCTGCTCACGGGAGAAATCTCGGATGAGCTGTTCGGCTACAAATATACGGATTTTGCGCCGTCTGCCGCAGCGTTTCAGGCGGAATCGCAAAAACGGGTGCGGGAGTTGCACATGTATGACGTTTTGCGCGCCGACCGCTGCATTTCGGTCAACGCACTTGAAGCTCGTGTGCCGTTCGGCGACCTTGATTTCGTGCGCTACGTTTTAGCGCTCGATCCGCAAAAAAAGCTCAACACCTACGGCAAAGGAAAATATCTGCTGCGGCATGCATTCGAAGGGCAGAACCTTTTGCCGGAGGAGATCCTATGGCGCGAAAAAGCGGCGTTCTCCGATGCGGTCGGGCACTCGATGGTGGACGATCTGAAAGAATATGCAGAAAGCTGCTATAGCGACGCACAGTTTGAAGAAAAGCGCAAACAGTTCACCCACGCACAGCCCTTCACCAAGGAATCGCTGCTGTACCGTGAAATCTTTGAAAAATACTATCCGGGACAGGCGAAAATGATTGCCGGATTCTGGATGCCGAACAAGGACTGGGACGGATGCAATGTGAACGATCCCTCCGCGCGTGTGCTGTCAAACTACGGCGAAAGCGGAACATAATTGAGGTAGCTTATGGATAAAATACTCGTTTTGGATTTCGGCGGGCAATATAACCAGCTCATCGCCCGGCGTGTCCGAGCTGCACAGGTTTTTGCCGAGATCAAGCCTTACAATAAAATCACACCCGAAGAGATCGCTCTTTCCGGCTATCGCGGCATCATCTTCACAGGCGGACCGCACAGCGTCTATGCGCCCGATGCGCCAAGGTGTCAAAAGGAAGTGCTCTCGCTCGGCATTCCCGTGCTCGGCATCTGCTACGGACATCAACTGCTCGCGTTTTTGTCCGGCGGAACGATTGCGCCGGCAAAGGAAGGCAGCGAATACGGGAAAACCGAAGTGCAAACGCAAAGCAGTGTTCTTTTTGAAGGCGTACCGAAGGAAAGCATCTGCTGGATGAGCCACACAGACGCCGTGCAAGTTCTTCCGACGGGCTTTCACACGATTGCCTCCTCTGAAAAATGTGCCGTTGCAGCCATGGCAGACGACGAACGAAAGCTTTACGGTGTGCAGTTTCACCCGGAGGTCACGCACACGGTTTACGGTGAAACGGTGCTGCACAACTTTCTGTTTCGCGTTTGCGGCTGCAAAGCAAGCTGGCAGATGCAAAATGTTGCGCAGGAGCTGATTGCGCGCTATCGAAAAAAACTTATCGGCAAACGAGTCTTGCTCGCCCTGTCCGGCGGTGTAGATTCCTCTGTGGCGGCGGTACTGCTGCAAAAGGCGATCGGCGACGCACTGGTCTGCGTGTTTGTCGATCACGGACTGCTGCGCAAGGGAGAAGGCGACTTTGTGGAGCGCACCTTCCGCGATCAGTTCGGCGTGCGGCTGATCCGTGTGAACGCCGAAGCGCTGTTTCTGCATGCGCTGCGCGGCGTAAGCGACCCGGAACAAAAGCGCAAGATCATCGGCGAAGCATTCATCCGCGTGTTTGAAAGTGAAGCGAAACGGCTCGGAAAAACTGACGTCCTCGCGCAGGGAACGATCTATCCCGATGTGATCGAAAGCGGCAAAGGTGATTCCGCTGTGATCAAAAGCCATCACAACGTCGGCGGTCTGCCGGAACGCATGGGCTTTTCCGAAATTGCCGAACCGCTGCGTGAGCTGTTCAAGGACGAGGTGCGCGCAATCGGCGAAACGCTGGGTCTTCCGCGTGAGCTCGTCTGGCGGCAGCCGTTCCCGGGGCCGGGTCTCGGCGTGCGCGTGCTCGGCGAGATCACCAAAGAAAAGCTGGAGCTGCTGCGCGAAGCCGACGCGATCTTTCGCGAGACGGTTGATGAACTTGCGCAAAAGCCGAACCAGTATTTTGCCGTGCTCACCGAATCGCGCTCGGTCGGCGTGATGGGCGACGCACGCACCTACGGTTACACGGTTGTGCTGCGCGCTGTGACGACCGACGATTTCATGACCGCAGAATGGACGCGTCTGCCGTATGAAGCGTTGGAAAAAGCGAGCGGACGCATCACAAACGAGGTGCGAGGCATCACGCGCGTGGTGTTCGACATCACAAGCAAACCGCCGGCAACGGTGGAGTGGGAATAAGGAGAACGCTATGTCAAAATTTATTTTCGTCACAGGCGGCGTCGTGTCCGGGCTTGGCAAAGGCATCACCGCCGCATCGCTCGGACGGCTGCTCAAAGCACGTGGACTCAAGGTTGCCGCGCAAAAGCTTGACCCCTATATCAATGTGGATCCCGGTACAATGAGTCCGTATCAGCACGGAGAAGTCTATGTGACCGAAGACGGCGCGGAGACTGATCTGGACCTCGGTCACTACGAGCGGTTCATCGACGAGGACCTCAACAAATATTCAAATCTCACGACCGGCAAGGTCTACTGGAACGTGCTGAGCAAAGAGCGCCGGGGCGAATATCTCGGTTCGACCGTGCAGGTCATTCCGCATATCACGAACGAGATCAAGGAATTCATCTATCGTGCGGCAAAAAAGACGGCCGCCGATGTGCTCATCACCGAGATCGGCGGCACCATCGGCGACATTGAATCACAGCCGTTCATTGAAGCGGTGCGGCAGATCTCGCTGGAGGTCGGACGCGAAAACAGCCTGTTTATCCATGTGACGCTCGTGCCGTATCTGCATGGCTCCGAGGAACACAAATCGAAGCCCACGCAGCATTCCGTCAAGGAGCTGCAGGGTATGGGAATTCACCCGAACATCATCGTTTTGCGCTGCGACCGCCCGCTGGAAAAGTCGATTTTTCAAAAGATTTCGCTGTTCTGCAACGTCAAGCAGGACTGTGTGATCGAAAACCTCACGCTCCCCTGCCTGTATGAAGCGCCGCTGATGCTGGAACGCGGCGGTCTTTCCGGCGTCGTGTGCCGTGAGCTCGGACTGGATGCGCCGCCGCCAAAGCTGCAGCAGTGGGAGCAGATGGTACAGCGCGCGAAAACTGCCGCAAAGAAGGTGAAAATCGGGCTTGTCGGAAAATATGTCCAGTTGCACGACGCCTATCTTTCGGTTGCGGAAGCGCTGCGGCACGCCGGCTTTGCCCAAAACCTGCAGGTGGACATTGACTGGATCGACGCCGAAACCATCACACCGGAAACTGCCGCGCAAACGCTCGGCGATGCGGACGGAATTCTGGTGCCCGGCGGCTTTGGCAGCCGCGGAATCGAAGGCATGATCCTTGCCGCAAAATATGCACGCGAACAGAATGTGCCGTACTTCGGCATCTGCCTCGGTATGCAGATCGCCGTGATCGAATACGCTCGCCACTGCGCTTTGATCGCCGACGCAAACTCCGGCGAATTCGACGAGCTTTGCGCAAATAAGGTGATCGATTTCATGCCCGGGCAAAGCGACGCCATTGACAAAGGCGGCACTCTGCGGCTCGGCGCATATCCATGTGAAATCAGAGAAGGCACAACCATGGCGCGCTGCTACGGCGAAAGCACGATCAGCGAGCGCCACCGCCACCGCTATGAATTCAACAACGACTACCGCGAAACGCTGCAAAGCGCCGGACTGACTCTTTCGGGGCTTTCCCCCGACGGCAGCCTTGTGGAAACGGTGGAACTCAGCGACCGTCCGTTTTATGTCGGTGTGCAGTTCCACCCCGAATTCAAAAGCCGCCCGAATCGGCCGCACCCATTGTTTTCGGGCTTTCTTGCAGCGGCAAAGGAAAAGAGGAACAACAGATGAAATTTACAAAAATGCACGGACTCGGCAATGATTATCTCTATGTCTACGGCGCTGTGCCGGAAAACATCGTTTCGCTTTCGCAACGGCTCTCCGAGCGTCATTTCGGTGCAGGAAGCGATGGCATGATCTTTATTGCGCCGTCCCGTATCGCCGATTTTTCCATGCGCATTTTCAATGCCGACGGTTCCGAAGCGAAGATGTGCGGCAACGGCATCCGCTGTGTCGGAAAATACGTTTATGACAAAGGATTCACCGACAAAACACGGTTGACGGTTGAAACGCTGTCCGGCGTCAAAACGCTAAAGCTCCATCTGAAGAACGGCGCGGTCGACAGAGTCACAGTCTCTATGGGCAAAGCCGTTGTTTCGCCGCCGCAGACAATTGAAACGAACGGCGAAGCGGTCACCTATGTGCCTGTCTCGGTCGGCAATCCACACGCGGTCATCTTTTGCGAAAACGCTGATTGCGCCCCGGTCGAAGCCCTCGGTCCGGCGATGGAACGCCATCCTGCCTTTCCCGACGGGGTCAATGTGGAATTCGTGCAGGTGCTCTCCCCGCGCGAAATGCGCATGCGCGTTTGGGAACGCGGCAGCGGCGTCACTTTGGCCTGCGGCACCGGCGCAAGCGCCAGCACGGCGGCCGCTGTGAAAAGCGGTCTTTGCATGCCCGACACGCCGATCACGGTTCGCCTTGACGGCGGCGCACTGGAAATTACGGTTGCGCCCGACGGTGAAATCACAATGACCGGCCCTGCAACATTTGTTTATGAAGGAGAGACCGTCGAATGCTGAAGCCGAACGAAAACTATGCAAAGCTCAAAGACTCCTATTTGTTCTATCACATCGCGCAGAAAACCAAAGCCTATCTTGGCGAAAACCCCGGCGCGCATCTCTACCGTCTCGGCATCGGCGACGTATCACAGCCGCTGTGCAAGGCCGCCATCGACGCGCTGCATCAAGCGGTGGACGATCAGGCCGGAGAAGGCTCCTTTCACGGCTATATGCCGGAATGCGGCGCACCGTTTTTGCGCGAAGCGATTGCAGCGCACTATGCAAAACGCGGCGTTACGCTGGAAGCAGAGGAAGTTTTTGTCTCTTCCGGCGCAAGCGACGAGCTGGGCGATATTCTCGATCTTTTCGCGCGTGGAAGCACGGTGCTGATTCCGGAGCCGGCGTATCCCGCGTATGTGGACGCAAACGTAATCGAGGGCAACCGCATTGTCCATCTGCCGACGGGAAAGGCGCAGAGCTTTTTGCCGCTGCCGGACAACACGATCGTGGCGGACGTGATCTATCTTTGTTCGCCGAACAACCCGACCGGCGCGGTACTGTCCAAAGACCTGCTGCAGCTCTGGATCGATTTCGCCAACCGCACCGGCGCAGTGATCCTTTTTGACGCGGCGTATGAAGCGTTTATTGAAGACGGCGCACTGCCGCACAGCATTTTTGAACTTCCTGGCGCGAAAACATGCGCGATCGAGATCTGCTCGCTTTCCAAAACGGCGGGCTTCACCGGCACACGGCTGGGCTATACGGTGCTGCCGAAGGCGCTTGAACGCGGCGGGCAGAACCTCAACGCCATGTGGGTGCGCAACCGCACCACCAAAACGAACGGTATCTCCTACATCCTGCAAAAAGGCGGCGCCGCGATCTTTTCAGACGAAGGACAAAAGCAGATCAAAGCGCAAATCGACGTATACAAGCACAACGCGAAAGTTTTGACCGACGCACTGGACGCGCTCGGCATCTGGTACACCGGCGGCAAAAATGCGCCGTATATCTGGCTGCAATGCCCGAACGGCTTCAAAAGCTGGGAATTCTTTGATTCTCTGCTGCAAAACGCTCAGATCATCGGCACTCCCGGCGTGGGCTTTGGCGCTTGTGCCGAAGGATACTTCCGCTTTTCCTGTTTTGGAAATCCCAAGGAGACCGCAGCAGCGGCAGAACAGCTGCTGCGGCTGCTCGGGAAATAAGATTTCGCCCAACATTTGAGGGAGAAGCATGGAAGAAAACAAAGCAGGGCTGCTGCAAGTTCGCTTGAACTTGCAGCAGCCCCCTTGTTATGGTGGTTCAGATATCTACCGGTTGGATGAATCTGTCGCCGCCTTGCGCTGACCGGCAGCGCAAGGGCTTATTTGAACAGATTTTTAAAGAAGTACTGGATGGAGTGGAAGAACTTGATCAGCCACGCGAACGGACCGGTGTGCACCTGACCGCACTTGCAGCGGTTGCCGGCGTTGAGGTCGGCGCCGCAGTTCTTGCAATAGCCGTTGCCGTCGTCTTCGTGGGCAGTCTTGGCGATCGGTCTGGTTTCCTTATGACTGCTGTCGTTGGCGCAGACGCGCTGCTCCTGACCCTCCTGGGTGCAGGTCGCCTTGCGAACGGTCGTCCATTCGCCGTAGGCGTGACCCTTGGCGGCGATCTTCACGGCATTGGCATTCGTCTCCTGCGTGCAGGCGGCGTCCTTGAACAGCTTGCCGCAAACCGTGCATGTGTAGTACTCGATGTTGCCGTCCTTTTCGCACGTTGCGCTCTTTGCGTCGGTTTTTTGCGCGGCGTGCGAGGCGGTGGCTTTGGAAATGACTGTGCCCGCCGTTTTCACCTTGCGGCATGCGGAGCAAATGATATCGCCCGTGTAGCCGTCTTCCTTGCAGGTGACTTCCTTTGCGCCGACTGTCTCATCCGTGCCAACATGGTTTGCCGGATCAATAGCGATCGCAAGATCGCTGAGTTCGTTCTTGTCTGCGTCAAAATTCTTTTCGCAGACGCTGCAGATGTAGTGTCCCTTGACGCCGGTATCCACACAGGTAGCAGCGATTTCGTCAATCCATTCGCCGAAGGTGTGGGCGCCGTATGCGCCGGTGAGATCGGTGATCTCTTCGGTACCTGCCGCGTCGTTGAAGGTCTTGCCGCAGGCGGTGCAGACGTAGTGCGCGATGGTGCCGGCGTGTTCGCAATCGACCGGGGGAACCGCTTCCACGAAGCTGAGATCGTGGCTGCCGCAAACCACTTGGAAGGTCACTGTGCCGACGGTTCTCCAGCCGAGGTTGATCTCTTTGTTCTCAAAGAACTGAAGGGTGACGGTGTGTTCGCCGACCGACGAAAGATTCGTGTTGCCGGAAAACGTCACTTCGTTCGTGATGTCCGTCGTAATGCCGTCGGGATTGAACCAACCGACGATCAGTCCGAGATCAGCGGCGGTCACATTTCTATCTGCTCTTTCAATCACAATGTTTTCATTGACAACTACCTTGTACGTGTAAAGCTGCTTGCAGCGGATCTTCATCTGCACGCTTTCACCCGCATAGGAGACGGTGTAGATTCTGCTTTCGCCGTAGTTGTAGAGGTAGCATAACTTGCCGCCGTATGTGCCGCCGCCCGAAACATCGCGGCCGGCAAACTGAATATCGTTCTCGTCTTCAATCTGCTGCTCTACGCCGTTTCTGGTGACATAGATGTTGACGTAATCGGTAAGGTCGTATTCATGATTCTTTTCCAGATTCAGCTCTGCGGGCGCCTCAATCCGGATGGAGTCAATCGTTTCGTCCGGAAGGATGGTAACAGTGATCGGATCCAGCGACTTGCCAATCGTGACATAGACATACTGGCCGTTTGCTTTTTCGTAATAGTTGGAAATCCAAAGGTAGGGATTGATTGTTTTTTCGCCGGGAACCGACGTGTCAAGCGCATTCTCATGCGCGACGTCATAGAATGTCACTTTGTCGCTGATGTCATATTCTGTGCCATCGTCAAGTCTGAGGGTTGCCTGCAGGCTCCAGTTTCCGGTGTTGAATTCGTCAAACTGCGTAACCGTTGCCGGAACAGCGCTGGTGTCAACACTGAAGGAATAATCGCCGGCAACGACCTGCACGTCGATGCTTGTTTCTGCAACCGTATTGCCGTTTCTGTCTCTCTTGGTGAACGTGACGGTATAGGTGCCGAGCTCTTCATTGACAAGTTCGCCCCAATAGCTGTAGTTGTCGCCATAAGTGATATTGGTATTGGAACCGAGATCAGCCAATTCCTGTTCCGTCTCGCCGTCGTCATACACTTTATACAGTTTCACACCCAGAATGCTGTCGGTAACACTTGTTGAGCTATGCTCATCAATCTGAATCCAGCGCGTCTGCTGATAGTTACTGGAGGGACTGTATTGCTTCACTTCGGTGATCGCTTCGCTTGTGTCGAATTCGAAGCTGTAGTTCGGCTCGGTGACGGTGATCGTGAAGGGTTCCACAAATTCGCCGTAAACAATTTTGAATTCGTAATTGCCGAGATAGTCGAAACTGATCCAGTTGTTTTCGCTCCAGCCGGTTTCCCGCGGATATTTGTACTGAATGTTAAAATCGTTGCCGGAAACGTCTGCATAGCGGATCGTTTTTGTTGTGCCGTCGGAATAGGTCACAACGCCGGTGATGCCCCAATCCCGGAAGGAGGCTTCATCACCGATGGCAACGGTTGTCGGAACGCCCGAAAGATCGAACACAACGCTTTCAACGGTGATGCCTTCCAGCGAGACGAACCGGAAGCCGTATCTCAGGGCGAATGCTTCCGCCGTGGAACCGGTGTGGCCGGTGACCGTGACGGTTGAGGCGTCTTGCGCAGTTGCGAATGCGCTGGTGTTACCTTCACTTGTGTTTCCGAAATCAAAGTCGGGATTCTCAACCGTCAGCTTTTCAAGGCCGACGCGGAAGTTGTCTGCTTTCTGGCCGTAAGGGTCGCCGATCGAAGCGACAGAAGCCGGAAGTATGAGCTCGGTCATCGTTGCCGGGACGGCGAAGACTTTCGTCATGTCTTTGGAATAAAGGACGCCGTCGACCTCCGCAAACACAGCGTCGTTTTCGCTGACCACATATTCTTCCAGCGCGTCGCATCTATAGAATGTGCCGGCGGAGATATCAAGCGGATCTGTGCGCTGTGCAAGGATCACACGCTTGAGATTTTTGCAGCCTTCAAACGTCCAGTTCTGGCCGATCGAAACCACGCTTGCCGGGATGGTCACGAAAGTTACCTTCTCGTTTCTGTAGACCGCGTAATCATTGATTCTTGCGGTACCGTCCTTGATTACCACATCGGTGCCGTCGCCGAAATAATAGGCAAAAACCGAATCGTCGCCTTTGGTATACAGGGCGCCGTTTTCAATGAAATAAAATTCATTCGCCGGATCAACGGTGACGGTTTCGATCTCCGACCCATAGAACAGATAATAGATATAATCAAGATTACTATACGCAAAGTCTGCGGGAAGAATCAGATTGCCGACGGTGCAATTCTCGATCCAGTCCCAGCCGCAGGAAACGCTTCCGGCGGGCATTTCAATAGAAGACAGCGTTCCGAGGTTGCGGAAGGCACCGGAGCTGATTTTTGAGATCTGGCCGCCGTTGTTGACAAACCGGATGCTGTTGATCTCATCCTGATAAAACATCCAGGCGTTATAATTATCATACATTTCGCCATAGCCGGTGATGGTAAGCACGCTGTTTTCCACCGTCCAGGTCATGTTGTCGCCGCATTTTGCCGTGAACGGCTCAGTGCAAAGGGCGTTGCCCTGATCTATGATGTAATGGAGATAGCCGGTCACTCTCAGTGCTTCGTGCTCAGCCGACTCGCTCAGGCAATAGATTTTGATGGTGCCGAGCGGTGCGCCGACCTCGTTCATTGCGCTTTCCATTGCAACGATTATTTCTTCCGGGATTTCGCCGTTTTCATAAGCGGTCATCATCGCGTCCCATGTTTCGTAGTTTGTTCCGAGGATTTCGTTATATGCCGGAAGCATAAAGCTTTCGTCCTGCGGATATTCGCCGGTGCGCAAATAATTGACCTCCGCGGCAAAGCTGCATTTGTATATTGCGAATCTTGCCGCAATGGCTTCATCGTCGTCCGAAATCGATTTCAGATACGGCGTAACGGCAGCTTCGGCGGAAAGATTGGTGAGATTTTTGACATTTAGAATGTGGGGGCCCTCGCTGTCTTCTTCTGAGCCGAAGGAAGTAACCGAGGAGGGAATGGTCAGACTTTCAACAACGGTTCCGTCAAAGCAGTTCATGATGGTTTGCAGCCCTTCGGGAAGCGCGATGGAAAGCTTTGCAAAATTCTGAAAATAACATCCGGAAAGGGCTTTGACGCCGGAAGGAATGATAACGTTTGACAGTCTGTTGAGTGCAAATGCGCTTTCCCCGATTTCGAGAAGTCCGCTCGGAAGATCGGCAGAAGCAAGGTTTAAGCAATAAGCAAAAGCATAATCGCCGATGGACGTCAGCGTTGAGGGCAAGGACACGGTTTCCAGCGCATCAAACGCTGTGAACGAAACGGCGCCGATGTGGGTGATTCCTTCGCCGATGACAACCTGCTTCGCCTTGTCGTAATAAGCGCTCCACGGCGTTTCGGGCAGCGTTTCGGCATCGTTCTCGCCGAGCGCGAAATCCTGCATGGCACCGACGCCTGAGAAGGAAAGGGTTTGGGTTGCTTCGTCCCAGGAAAAGTCAATGGCTGCCGGCGCTTCGCCGTTCCGGCGCGGCGCTTTTACCCTCCCGGAGGAACGCGGCAAACGCAGCTTTGGCAGTTCGATTTTGAAGGGGTTCGGCAGATTTTCCGCTTCTTTTGCCGATTGCGCCGCTTCATTCGGTACGGCGGCCGACTCGTCTGCCGGAGCGGCAGCAAAAACGGCCGGCGGCAGCGCGCCCAACAACAAAAGCAACGACAAAAGAATGGCGAGCAAACGTGTACGGGTTTTCATAGTAATACCTTCTTTCTATAAATTGGCGATTGCCTGCTTTCAGCATAACACAATCTTTCAATTTTGCAAGCGAAAAGGAGCAGACAGTGCTTTGCGGGGAATGAATGATACTTTTGCAAACAAAACGCCCGTCAAAAGGACAGGCGTGTCTGATGTTGAGTTATTTCTTTTTTCCGAACAAGCGGCGGAAGAAACTGAGAATCGTGGCAATTGCCGAGCGCAGCGGGCGGATGATATACAGCTCGAACCAGTTGCCGCCGTCATCGTCCGCCTGCGGCGTGTCTGTCGTTTCAGATGCGTGATACTGCCGCACACACTGCTGCAGCGCGCTGTAATCATAGGGAAAAGCGTCCTCGTTGCCGAGCGACAGATCCAGCGGTAAAATCACGGTGCCGCTGACGGGTGTGCCGTCCTCAGCCGGAAGATCGGTGAACGTATACTTATAAACGCACTGCTCTGAGCCGGGGTAGTAGGAAAACTGCATATGCTGTTCAATCAGCGCGCGCACCTCGGCTTTTTCCCGGGCGCTTTTGCCGCGGCCGATCATATCCACAAACGCCTCAATGTCCAAATACCAGTCGCCGTCCTCCAGTCCGTCGGCGCCATAGGGCAGCGCAAGCCAGGCAGAATCATCCGGCAAAAAATGGAGGTTCGCGTTCAGCAGACAATCATTGTTTTTGTCCATCGTCACATTCCGGTTCCACGTTGCTCGATCCATCATCACATACACGTCGCGCAGCGCTTCGCAGTTGCTGAACGCACCGAGCCCGATTTTCGTCACGGTTTCCGGAATGACAACGGAAGCCAACGACTTGCAGCCGGCAAACATCTCATATCCAATCTCGCTTACACCCTTTGGTATCGCCACATGGCGCAGAGAAGAGCAAAGGCCGAAGACGCGCTCGCCGAGGTAGTTCAGATGCGACGGCAGCCGTAAGGATTCCAGCGCATAATCTTCGCAGAACGCCTGCACATGAATGGTTTTCACGCTATCAGGGATCACGAGCTTTTTCAGCATTTTACAGACGTAGAACGCTTCGGGTTCTATCACCTCAACACCATCCGGAACGGTGTATTCGGTCAGGTCCGAACCGGTAGGCAGTTTGATCAGCGCAGTCTTGTCCTTGTTGTACACAACGCCAAACGCATCGACTGTCAGGTATTCACTCTCCGCATCCACAAAAATATGCTTTAAGCCCATGCAGCAGAAAAAGCTGTCGCCGTTGCTCATCTGAAACGTTTTCGGAAGTGAAACGCTTTCCAAATTGTTGCAATGATTAAACGCATAATAATCCGCGCCTGTAACGCCGTTTTCGATGGTGACCTTCAAAATGTCCGATCGGCCGCTGAAAAAGGAGCTTTGAATCATGCCGGAGCCGGAAATGACCAGTGTGCCGTTGTCGTATAACCGATACTGCACGTCGCTGCCGTCAATGCCGCAGTTTCCCGTTTCAACCACAGTCGCCAGCGGTTCGCCTTCCGTTTGTGCGCCTGCACTGAGACAAAGCAAAAATACCGCAATGAACACGAACAGCAGAATGAAAAGTTGTTTTGTCGTTTTCATCAAACATTTCTCCTTTGCAACAAAAAACATAAAAGTTCTCCTTTTTTATTTTAACAAAAACTGCAAAAAAGTCAAGCAAAAAGGAATGAATGATGCTTTGACGGGAATGAACGATGCTTTCTGTAAAAGAGTATCTAAAAAAGGCGGCGCAGTCAGACCGTGCCGTCTTTTTTGAATGTCAGATTGAACCGTAAGGTAAAGGTTCCGTTTTCCAGTTTAAAATCCATGTTGTCTTCGCCGTATTTGGCGGCGGCTTTTCTCATACTGCGGTAGCCGTAGCCGTGCAGCTTTTTGTCTTTTTTATCTGTCTGCGGCACACCGCCGCGCACAGTGACTTTTTCTGCCAAGGGGTTTGTGATGGTAACAAGCACCTCGTTTTCGTGCAAGCGCGACGTGATCGTGATCTCGCACGGTCCGCCGACCTTACGGCACGCTTCAATCGCGTTGTCGAGCGCGTTCGGAAAGATCACATACAGATCGTCCGGGTCAATGCCCTGCGCCGGGAAGACAGAGCCGAAGGTATAGTTGATCGTAATGCCGTCTTTTTGCGCAATCTGCTGCTGGCAAAACAGTACCGTGTCAAGCCGGTAGTTGCCGGTGTTGTATCGCGTGCCGTGACCGGAAACAAAGCCGGAAAGCCTTTGGGCGATGATTTTTGCTTCTGCGGAATCGTCTCCGGCCACATACGCCTCAAACGGCCGCAGCATTTTCGGAAGATCGTGACGAAATTCGCGCAAGTCCTCGTTCATTTTTTCCATCATCTCATAGTGCCGAATCTGCTGTGTGAGCTGCTCTTTATAAGCCTTTTCCTGCTGTCGGCTTTTTGAAACGCTCAGCGCTGCGTATGTGACCGTTGCCGCAAACAACGGAATATTCAACAGCGTAAACGCGAAGCGCGCATAATCCTCTTCGGAATAGACCGAACCGAGCAACGAGATGGACACAATAAAAACCACCACCGTTGCCACAACCAGCAGATACAAAACTGCGCCCATACGTGTAACGGCAATCGGCAGCTCGCGCCTTTGGGCAAAGCGCTGCAGCAAAAGCAGCAGAAGAAGCAGCACCGCAACATTCAGCAGCAGCTCCACAATCAGCTCCAGCGGGTCGTTGACATTGTCGTTGTCATAATGAAAAAACAGCAGTAAAATGATATATTTGACCGCCGCCACAAATTCATAACCCAGAATGGCGAGCATCGGTTTCCAGCACACACGCAGCGGATAAAGAAGCACTGTGCACACAAACGGCAGCAGCGTGGAAGCCAGATTCCAAAGCTGCACCATCTGCAAGCTGTTGCCGAAGGCAAACGGACGCAAGGCGCCGACGCTCAGCAGCAGCGCACTGCACAGCACGAGCAAAACCCGGTTTTTGCGTGGCACAACGCGAAAGAGCAGATTCGCCGCCACCAAGTCGAACGCTGCGCCAAGAATCATATTCACCGCCGCGAGCACGGCGTACAGCACGGGATGATCTCCGATGCCTGCGAGAATCGCATTCATAGCCGCACCCCCGTCAAGTGTTCGATTCAAACAGATAATCCCGATACACCGCGCGGAAATTGCGCATTTTCAGCGGCAAAACCGTGCCGTCGGTCAGCGTAACGGTTTTGCTGTCATAGCGCAGAACAAATTTCAGATTGATGATAAACGAGCGGTGAATGCGACAAAAGCACACATTATGCAGCACATCTGTTTCGAGCTTGGATAAAAGATAGTTATAGCTTTCCGTATGATCGGCAAAATGAAAGGTTGAGCGCTTGCCGTCGGCTTCAATATACAGCACATCCTGCGTATAAACCGTCTCAAAGCCCTTCCCCTTTTTCAGCTCCAGCCGATCGGAGAAGGATGCGCGATAAAACTGTTCGAGCTTGTCATACAAAAGCTTCGGCTCCACAGGCTTTTTCAAAAAGCCGTCGGCATAAACGCGGTTGTTGATGACCTCCAGCGCTGCCGCTTCATAGTTTGTCAAAAAACAAACCGTCACCGGCCGGCGAAACTTCTCCTTGAGCGATTGCGCCAGCTCAACGCCGTTCATCTCGCCTATTTTGTAGTCGAGAAAATACAGGTCGAACTTCTCCTCCTGCCCCAGCAGCGCCGCGCCGGACGTGAACCGCCGGCAGTGCAGATCGTAATCACGCTGCTGTGCGTAGGCGTTGATCAACTGTTCGAGATGTTCGGTCTCAAAGATTTCATCGTCGCAGATGGCAATGTTCATACCCCGTACCGTCCTTTGGTTCGTTTTACTGTCCCTATCATAGCAGAGATACCGAAAGATTGCAAGAAAAAAGGAACAGACAGTGCTTTGCGGGGAATGAATGATAGTTTTTCCCCTTTCCGTTCATCCTGCGCTTGTCTGCCCTTTACCTCTTCTTTTCATTACCGAACGCTCACAATGTTGCCCGATTCAGTATTGACAACGTATTGCTTGAGGGTCGGCGTCACCTGCGAAACATAATCGTAGTGCATATGTCCCGCGAGAATCGCCTTGACAGCGTCGCAATGCGTGATCAGCTCATAGGCTTCGTGCGTCACGGCATCCTCCTTTTGCGCAAGATAGTCGCCCTCATCGCTTTTATCCATCAGCGCATCCGGCACGCTCATCATCCACATCGGTTTGCCGAACACCTCGACGGTATAATCATAGATATCCGGGGTATAAAGCGGCGCGTGCAGGCAAAGAATGATCGGATAGCCCTTGGCGACCTCTTCCTTCAGCCGGTCAAGCTGCCACTGTTCGATTCTGTGATAGCCGTTGTCGATGGCGATCAATTCGACCCCATGCTCCAGCCGCACGGAAAAGCGGATATCATTCGTAAAGGCGGATTGCACCTTGTCCTTTAAGCTTTCTCTTCGCGTGGTTTCATCGATATCATCCCAGACATAAAGCGAGTACTCATGATTGCCGGCACAGGCGAACACGTCGTTCTTGGATGTAAATGCTCGCGCAGTGTCAAGATTCTTTTCGGAAACGAAGTCGATCAGATCGCCGGTGTGCACAATAAAGCTGTTCAACTCGGCCGCCTTTTCGCCTGCATCGTCGAGCATCCGCAGGGCATGGGGAAAGCCGCTGAGCCGCTTTTTGGACAACTCCTGCTTTTTTTCGTCGTCCCGCTTGTCGCAAAGCGCCAGATGGGTATCGCTCATATGCAGAAACTGAAACGGCGTTTCAATCCCGGCGTCAATGGTGATTTCAGAAAACTTCATCCGTCCGCGCGTCACTTCGATCCGAAACAGCTTGCAAAAGCCATAGGCAATCCGATGAAGCACCTTCACAAAAAAGCCCCAAAAACCCGTGTGGATTTCACTGCAATACGGACAGTAGGCCGGCTTGTCGCAAACAGCTTTTTCACCTTTTTCCGCGCCGGCTTTTCCTGCGGTCTGCACCGAAGAAGAAAGCGCTGCCGCGCGGGGTTCGACAACTGCGCCGAGGGAAAGCCCGCTCAGCAACAGACACAGAGAAAGAAAAAGGGCGATTGTTTTTTTCATTTTCAAAACACTCCTTCCAAGTATCACTGTTTATATTCTATCACCAAAAAAGAAAAAAACAAGTTTTTATGATTGACTATTCCGTTATTTCTATATAAAATAGAAATATAGGCGTTCGCACGGGATGCGGATTCCGGTCAAAAGGAGAGATGCTGTATGTATCGCTTACTCGTCTTAATCGGATTGCTTTTCACCTTGCTGTTCTGCAATTTGTTTCCGAACGCAAGAAAAGAGTGCCGCGTTGAAACACAGATCAACGGGTCTCTTGCGGCAACGGATGAGCTCGGCCGGCAGATTGTCTCTGCCGGCGAAAGCAAAAAGAAGGTCGGCGTGTTCTACTTCCTCTGGAACGGCGAACACAACACCGCCGGCCCCTATGATATTACGAAGATCATCGAACAAAACCCCGACGCTTTCCGCTCCGAAAAGGCCTGGATCGCGGCCGGCGGCGGTGGGATGGGCGATTTTCACTTTTGGTCCGAGCCGTTGTTCGGCTACTACCGGCAGGCCGATCAGTGGGTTGTCCGCAAGCATTGCCAGATGCTCACCGACGCCGGGGTGGACTTTATCGTGTTCGACGCGACCAACGCCGCGACTTATCGGGATCGGGTGCTGGAGCTGATCGATATCTGGTACGGCTATATGAAGCAGGGCTGGAAGGTACCGAAGCTTGCGTTTTATACCGCAAGCTATTCCGGCGCTGTCATGAACAAGCTGTATGATGAGCTTTACAACGACCCGTCCGTGCGCGAAAAATATCCGGACATCGACGATTTGTGGTTTAAAATGAACGACAAGCCCATGATCGTCGGGATCAAAAAAGACAAGGAGCTGCGCCGAGACGTTAAAAAATATTTCCGCATCAAGGCGAAGCAGTGGCCGGACGACAAGGTGCGCGACGGTTTTCCGTGGATGGAGTTCAGCCGTCTGGGCAAGCTGAGTTCCTACTATAAAAAATCTCCGTGGGACGAAAGCATTATGAGCGTCTCTGTCGCCCAGCACTGCGACACCTGCTGTTTCAGCTCCTCCGCCTGGTACGGCGCGAACGACCACGGACGCAGTTGGCACAACGGCAAAAAGGACACGTCGCCCAACGCCATTTTGCACGGTTATAATTTTGAAGAGCAATGGGAATACGCCATCCGGCTGGATCCGGATATCGTCTTTGTCACCGGCTTTAACGAATGGGTTGCCCAGCGGCTGACACTGCGCGACGGAGAACCCTTCGGCTTTTGCGACAACTGCAATCCGGAATACTCCCGCGACATCGAACCGCAGGCCGGCATCCTCGGCGACAACTATTATATGCAGCTTGTCAAATACATTGCAAAATTCAAACGCAGCACGGCAGTCCTGCCGAAAAACAGCAGCGTCAGTATTGATATCGACGGCGATTTTTCCCAGTGGAAAAACGAAAAGATCACTGCGGTTTATCGCGATTACGAAGGCGACGTTGTCGACCGAGACTGCAACGGCTACGGCGACACCCACTATGCCGACACGAGCGGCAGAAACGATATCGTCAACGCCAAGGTCGCCTCCGATACGCAAAACGTTTATTTCTATGTCGATACGGCAAAGCCGCTCAGCAAACCCACGGGCAAAAAATGGATGCAGCTTTTGCTCAATGTGTCCGGCACAGAAGAGGGATACGAGTATATCATCAACCGCCGCTCGCCCGCAAAAGGGTTTGCTACAGTGGAACAGGTGACAAAGGACGGCTATAAAACCGTTGGAAAAGCAAAGATACGCTTTCAAGGCAACAAGCTCATGCTCAGCGTGCAAAAGGCGCTGCTTGGTCTCGACGAAAGCTGCAGCTTTCAGTTTAAATGGGCAGACAACTGCGACCCTGCGAATGTCTACAATTACTATACCCACGGAGACAGCGCACCCTACGGCAGACTCAACTGGGTGTACGGACAATAAACCAACCAATTTTTCTCATGCGTCTTGAATGTGATCACAGGATATGTTACCATTTAGATACATCCTGATTTTGAAAGGAGCTTTCTATGTTTCAAAAGTATCAAGACAATCCGATCTTCGGCAATCCGGCGCTTGGAACGCTGTTTGACGTCTATCTGACGGCGCTGGCAGACGGACGGTTCCGTATGGATCTTTCCACCAGAAAAGACAATTCACTTTCCGTCTCCTTTTCCGAAGACGGCATCCGCTGGACAGACCCGATCCCCACGCTCGCGCCCGACAACGCGTCCGGCTGGGAGGATTGGGTCAACCGCAACTGTGTATTGAAAATCGGTGATACATACAAAATGTGGTACACCGGTCAGGCGCACGGCAACAGCTATATCGGCGTTGCCGAAAGCCGCAATGGGCTCACGTTTCACCGCGTTTTTGCGCAGCCTGTGCTGTCGCCTGAATATGCTTTTGAGGGCGCGTCCGTAATGAACCCCTGCGTCCTTTTTGAAAACGGCAGATACCGGATGTGGTACAGCGCCGGCGAAACCTACGAGCCGAACGTGCTCTGCTATGCGGAAAGCGCCGACGGAATCCATTGGGAAAAATCGCCTTTGAATCCAATTCTTGAAAAGAATCCGACAAAAGAATATGAGCAGAACCGTATCGGCGGCTGTCAGGTGCTGCCGCATCCGGAGCTCGGATATCTCCTTTTCTACATCGGCTACCGGGATATCCATACCGCGTGTATCTGTGCGGCATATTCCGCAGACGGCGTCACAGACTTCCACCGCTGCAAGCACAATCCCCTGCTTGCGCCGACCGCCGGCACCTGGGACGCGGACGCCTGCTATAAGCCCTCCGCGCTCTATGACAAAAGCCGCGATCTTTGGCGCATCTGGTACAACGGCCGCGCCGGGGGTATGGAATATATCGGCATGGCGGAAAAACACGGTGATTTCACGAAAGACGACTTTGAATAAAGGAGCAGCCTATGATTGTCGATCTGAAAGAAAAGCTTCGCGCTTATGTGGAAACGTTCAACGCCGGTGATGATGAGCTCTATGTGCAGGAAATCCCGAACGCGGACGCCTTTGACTATCTGGCGCAGAACGCGCCGCTGCTGGACTGTCCGGACAAAGAGCTGGAAAAAACCTATTATTTCCGCTGGTGGACGCTGCGCAAGCATTGGAAACAAACCCCGCACGGGCACGTGATGACGGAGTTTTTGCCGACGGTCGGCTGGGCCGGACCGTTTAACACAATCAACTGCCCTGTGGGTCACCATCTGACCGAAGCGCGCTGGCTGGCCGACGCGCCCCGGCGGCTTTGGGAATACATCTGCTTCTGGCTGGACGGGCACGGCAATGCCACGAGCTACAGCATGTGGTTCGCGTCCGCTGTGGAAGCGTACTTTGCGTTGCATCCAGACACTGCGCGCATGAAAGAGGCGCTGCCGAAGCTCGACCGCCTGTTCCGGGAGTGGGAACACATCAGTCTGCGTCCGTGCGGTCTGTACTGGTCAAACGACAACAACGACGGCATGGAGTTTTCCATCAGCGGCTCCGGCATCCGCCCGACGCTCAACAGCTATCTGTGCGGCGACGCGTTTGCGATTTCCCGTATGGCAGCCAAGGTCGGCAACGACGCGCTGGCACAGGCGTATCGTGAACGCGGCGAACGAGTTTTGGAACGGATGAACACTCTGCTGTGGGACGGGGATTTTTACCGCACGATCCCCTGCGAAAGCGACGATCCCGCCGATTGGAAAACACGTCCGCCCGTGTCCGAAGACCAAACCGTGCGCGAGCAGACCGGATATCTTCCCTGGTATTTCCACCTTGCCGACACAAGCAAGGACAACGCGTTTTTGCAATTGACCGATCCAAACGGCTTTGCGGCGCCCTTCGGTCTGACAACGGCGGAGCAGCGACACCCGCGATTTTTGTTTGAGAACGAGCATTGCTGCCTGTGGAACGGTTACGTCTGGCCGTTTGCCACCGCACAGACGCTGACGGCGACGGCAAACCTGATTCACGACCGCGGCGCAGACGCACCCGTTTCCAAAGAAGCGTATTATCAGTTGCTGCGGCAATATGCGCTGTCTCACCGCATCACGGACGCGGAAGGTCAGACACGCTGCTGGATCGACGAGAATATGGATCCGTTCTCCGGCCGCTGGCACTGCCGCGACAAATTGATCAGCCTTGCCTACGAGCAGAAAAGCGGCATCCGCGAACGGGGCAAAGATTAC
>JAFTCX010000078.1 GCA_017454485.1 Clostridia bacterium
GCGGCAAATGCCGCGCGCACCGGAGCGCATTGCGCTCCGGCGGCCCCGCGCAACGCGCGGGGCGTTCCGCCGCCTGACCGCGCCGCGAAGCGGCGCGAAAAAACGCAGCAAAAAACAAGCCGCAGGCAAAAGCCCGGCGGCTTGTTTTAACAATCGCTTCTTTAACGCACAAACGCTTTATACGCAAGATCGACGGCCTTGTCCGGCAGCAGCTCCAGCGTCATGAGCAGCTTTCCGGTGCAGACCTTGTATTTTGTGTGCGGCGTTTTTGCCGTCATTGCAAGAATCACTTTTTTTGCCAGCTTCTGCGGGTCGTGGTCGAGTCCGAGCTCCATCGTCATCATCGGCTTCATGGTGGTCAGAATCTTTTTGTAATAGTTTGTTGTGGCGGTGACTTTGTCAAAATCGCGGAAGATCTTTTCCGTGAGCTGTGTTTTGAACGAACCGGGCTGCAGCTTGATCACGGGAATGCCGAGATACATCAGCTCGCGACGCAGAGAATCGTTGTATGCCTCCACAGCGTATTTTGTCATCGTGTAGGGACCGTTGAACGGCTGTGGGGTCATCCAGCCGCTTTCGGAGGAACAGTTGATGATGCGGCCTCTGCCGATGCGCACCATTTCAAAGAAGCGCTTGTTGACGCGCACCATGCCCATCACATTGATGTTCAGCATTTTTTCGATCTCTTCCACACAGTTGCCCTCAACCATGGAGGTGAAGGTATGGATGCCGGCAAAATTGATGATGGCCTGCAGACGATATGTGTGCTTGCGGATCGTCTCATATGCCGCGTCAATGCTTTCATCGCTTGTGACGTCAAGAACGATCGGGATCACGCGCTCAATCTTTCCGAGTTCCTCTAACTTTGCAGCGTTGGTGCCCGCGGCAAAAACCGTCCAGTCTTCAAGCTTGGATATCGCTTCCACACAGCAGCGGCCGAGATCGCCGGTTGCGCCGGTAAACAATGCATATTTCATTTTAGAGTTCTCCTTTCAGCTTCTTCTGATGCCAGAGCACCGTATCACGAATGGTTTCCTGCGCGCTGCGCGGCGTGAATGCAAGCTCGCGTTTTGCTTTTTCGTTGGAAAAGTTGCAGTTCTCCTCAAGCTTGCTCAGCGAAAAGCTGTTGAGCATTGGCGGCAATTTTGCAAGATCCATAATGCCGGAAATCAGCGGCACAAACGGGAGCAGCAGCCCCTTTGGAATCTTGATCTTCGGCTTCTTTCTGCCGAGCGCGTCGGCCATGTAGCCCATCATCTGATCCACTGTGATCACTTCGCCGCCGAGGATGTAGCATTCGCCGCTGCGACCCATCTTGACCGCGTTATACATCGCTTTTGCCATATCGCGGTTGTCCACAAAATTGTAGCGGCCAAAGCTCATGGAAACGGGGAACAGCCCTTTGATGAACAGATCCATCATTGCGCCGATGCTCGAGCCCATGTAATCGTCGGGACCGAGCACGCCGGTCGGCTGCACGCAGCAGACCTTCAGATCGTCCTTTGCGTCAAGCACGATCTGCGTGGCGATCGCTTTCGTGATGGCGTAGCCGCTGGTAAGGCCGACCTCGCTGTAAGAGGAAAGCTCCGATTTTTGTTCGGTGGAAAACTTGTCGGGGTAGGTGTCGATGGAAGAAACATAGATCAGGTTTTTCACGCCGCAGCGTTTGCAGCTTTCAACAACATTCTTTGTGCCTTCCACATTGACTTTCCACATCAGATCTTCCTTTTTACCGGAGATGTCCACAACGCCTGCAATGTGATAGACGGTTTCCGCGCCGCGGAAGCAGGCGTCCAGATCAATGGGATTGCAGATGTTGCCGACGTGTTTTTCAACGTCGATCCCATCCAGACAAGGATGATCCTCCAGCAAAAGCAGCTTGACTGTTTCGCCTTGCGAGAGCAGATACTTCACGAGCGTCAGTCCGACATAGCCGGTGCCGCCCGTGACAACACTGAACTTTTTTTCCATTTGATTGACCTCCAAAACTGTGGTTGACTTTTTTTGCTTTCTGTATTATACTGTGAAACGTGCAAAATAATCAACAGTCAGCTTATTATTTATCTGATTGTTATTTGACATATCCGCTGCCTAATTGTGACAAAAACGACATTTTGTTTTCGATTTGTTTAAATAAATAACATTTTTTCTTGAAAGAGTTCGATAGTTACAGGGGGTTCAAAAATGGTTCAAAACTCCGAAACAAAAATTGATCGCCGGGTTCTTTATACAAAAATGTTTCTGAAGGAAAGCCTGCTGGAGCTGATGAAGGAAAAGCCGATCGACAAGATCACGCCGACCGAGCTTTGCCGCCATGCGGGCATCAACCGCAACACGTTTTACAAGCATTACTACACCACGCGCGATCTTTTGCAGGAGATCGAAGAGGAATTCTCGGCGCAGCTCGTGGAATCTATCGGCGAAATCTTGCAGCAGGATAACATCCAGCATCTGCTGCAGGAGATCTGCAGCATCGTGCTGGAGAAAAAGGAGTTTTGCAAAGTCCTTTTTTCCGCAAACGGCGACGCAGCCTTTATGCAGGACGTGATCATGCTCGGCAAGGGACTGATTCTGGAAAACTGGGAGCGCATGGGCGTGCAGCTCAGTGACGAAAAGATGGAGATCGTTTTTTCGTTCATTATCAACGGCAGTGTCGCGATCATGCGGTCCTGGGCGGCGACCGATATGCAGATTCCGCCGGCGGAGATTGCCGATTTGATCAACCGTCTGACCATGCACGGCATTTCCGGCGTCTGCGATTGAGTCTAAGATCGTATCAAAACTATCACAGTTCAAGACCGTCGGCGGGCGGTCTTTTTCTGTTTTTCAAACAAATTCTTCTGCACTTATTGCTTTTTTTCGCGCTATGGTATAGAATATACTTGTTTTATTCTGTGCAGAAAGGGGCTTCGTTTGTGACACAGCGTCGAAAAGTGCTTTTATCCATCGCAGTTGTGCTTTTGGCGGCAGTCGCCGTGCTGAGCGTTTTTTTCGTGCAAAGGCGCAAAGCCGATTACGAAATGGAGTCCTATCAGGGCATCGCCATGGGCACCATTGTTTCCATGAAGCTGTATGACGAACAGACCCCGGCGCTCTGCAAACAGACAAAACAATGGATCGATGCGCTTGAACAGATCATTTCCCGCCGGATCGAAACCTCTCCCGTTGCGGCGCTGAACCGCACCGGCCGATGCAAAAACGGCGTTGTTGCCGCCACTGTGCGGCAATGCGAACCCATCAGCGCGGCAACCGACGGTGCGTTCGATCTGACGATCGGCGACGTCAGCGCGCTTTGGGATTTCGGCGGCGAGCATGAACGGCTTCCGGCGCAAAGTGAAATTGAAAAGGCGCTGAAAACGGTCGATTACACATCGCTTGCAGCCGACGGTGATACCGTGACCGTCAATGACGGACAATCGCTGGATCTCGGCGCGGTCGGCAAAGGCCTTGCCTGCGACTGGGTGAAGGATGCGCTGCAAAAAAGCGGAATCAAAGGCGGCGTGGTCTCTGTCGGCGGCAGCATTGTCGCGTTCGGCAGCCGCAACAGGGCAGGCGAGCCGTGGCGTGTTGCGATCAAGCATCCGCGCAACGACAACGCGCTTTTGGGCACCATCCTTTTGAAAGAGGGTTTCGTCTCCACCTCCGGCGACTATGAAAAGTTTTTTGAGCAGGACGGCAAGCGTTATTTCCATATCCTCGACGCGCGAACGGGCTATCCGGCGCAAAGCGAGCTTTGCAGCGTGACGGTCGTCTGCGACAACGGTCTGCTTTCCGACGCGCTTTCCACCGCCTGCTTTTTGCTGGGCGAGGAAGACAGCAAAGCGCTGCTGAAAACCTATGACGCCGCCGCTGTGTTTGTGAAAACAGACGGCTCGATCTCCACGTTCGGCAACGTGGATTTTACCGCGTATGAAAGCTGACCGGAGAATGTTTCGGTTCGGCGACGCGATCGTTTACGCCGTGCTGTGCGCTTTGTGCGTGCTGCTGTTTTTGCTGCCGTTTCTTCAAAAGCAAAATGCGCCGCTGCTGGCCGAGATCATCGTTGACGGCGAAGTGAGCGAAACGATCGATCTTTCCAACGACGAAATGCCTGTCGTGCGCACGGTGCGCGGCTGTGAAATTTCATTTTCGCGTGAGGGCGTGCGTGTAAGCGCCGCCGACTGTCCGGATCAGCTTTGCGTAAAGACCGGCACGATCCGTTTCCCCGGCGAAAGCATCGCCTGCGTGCCGAACCGCGTGGTGGTCGTTTTGCGTCGGCAGACGGGCACACGCGATCCTTATGATATGGTGGCTTACTGATGAAAACGCGTTTTTCCGCCCGCAATTTGGCGCTGCTCGGCATCCTCGGGGCACTGGCGCTGCTGATGAGCTTTCTTGAAAATCTGCTGCTGCCGGATCTGCCGCTGCTGCCGCCGGGCGCAAAGCTCGGGCTTTCCAATATTATAACAACGCTGACCGGCGCGCTGCTCGGCGGGCCAGCCGCATTTTTGATCACGGCGCTCAAAGCGTTGTTTGCGTTCGTCACGCGCGGCGCGACCGCCGGACTGATGAGCGCCTGCGGAGGGGTTCTTTCCACGTTGGGACTCGTGCTGCTGCTGCGGCAGCAGGGGAGAACGCTGACGTTTCTCGGCATCAGCGTGCTGTGCGCTGCGCTGCATAATCTCGGTCAGCTCTTTTGTGCTGCGGCGCTGACGGGCACGGTTTCCATGCTGAATTACGGGAAATACCTGCTGCTGTTTTCGCTTTTTACGGGAACGCTCACGGGTGTGATGCTGAACGTATTGATGCCGCGCTTGATGCAGGTGCTTCTGAAAGGGGAAGAACGCTTGTGAAAAGAATGCTGCGCATCGCTGCAGCGGTTTTGATCAGTGCCTGCGTTTTGGGCGCGGGCGGTTATGCTTTGCTGTCCGGCATTTCAAACGCGGGACAGGCGGCGTTTTGCAAAACAGTTTTCGCTGAAAACGAGAGCGCTTACACTGCAGTGGTTTCTTTCCTGTCGAGCAAACGCGAGCATCCGCTTTTGCTTTCTGTCGGTCACGGCGAAGTCTATGACGGTATTTCCGAAACGGTCTTGCCGATGGAGGAAAGCGTTGCCAGTGCATTTGCGCAGGTTGCCCGTTCCTTTGCGGAACACGATGTTGAGCTGGACGGTATCCGGGTGGAAAACGATCTTGTCTTTTTCAAGTCGATCGACGGCAGAATGAACTTTATTTATGTGATGGACAGATCTTTATCCGGTCGTCAGCAAAGGAAAGCGGTGCAGACGGCCTTTTATCAAAAAGGTTTGCGCCTGAAAGCGCTTTCGGCACAGTGGTATTGCCAATACCGCTAAATTGATACATCGTGATTCTGTTGATTTCTTATTGCTGATCCAAAGGCGCGTGCCTTTTTATACAGTCATTTGTTAAAGGCTGATTCTTATATCATCTGAGCAAATCTTACATCAAACTGGAGGACTGAGAACATTGAGTAAGGTGATCCCAGGGGTGCTCTCCGCCGTTGGCCGTGTGCGCGGCGGCGTGAGCGTTGAACACAACAAAAACACGGCGGATATGCCGGTCGAGCGTATGCCGATCCCGGAGCGCGTGGTGCTGCCGATGCAGCAGCACATCGGCGCACCCTGTGTGCCGACGGTGAAGGTCGGCGACACGGTTTCGGTCGGGCAGGTCATCGGCGACAGCGACAAATTCGTCAGCGCACCGATCCACGCGACGATCTCCGGCAAGGTAAAGTCGGTCGGCGATGTCAAGCTGGCGAGCGGATTGATCACGAAGGGCGTGACGATTGAATCCGACGGCGAAATGCGCATGTTTGAGGGGCTGGAGCCGCCGAAGGTGACGAACCGGCAGGAGCTTTGCGCGGCCGTGCGTGCAAGCGGTCTGGTCGGACTTGGAGGCGCGGGCTTTCCGACGCATGTCAAGCTGAACTTCCCGCCCGATAAAAAGATCGACACGCTGGTGATCAACGCTGCGGAGTGCGAACCGTTCATCACGGTGGACTACCGCGAATGCATTGAAAACACAAAGAACATCATGGACGGTGTGTATAAGCTCAAGGAGCTGCTGGGAATCGAAAACGTCATTATCGCCATTGAGGATAACAAGCCCCGTGCGTTCAAAAACCTCAAGGAGATTGCCGACCTCGACAACGACATCGGCGACGCTGTCAAGCTGATGACGCTCAAGAGCAAATATCCGCAGGGCGCGGAAAAAATGATGGTGCTTTCCGCCACCGGCCGCAAGGTGCCGCCCGGAAAGCTGCCCGCCGATGTGGGCTGCATTGTGATGAATGTCGGCTCCGTTGCGTTTGTGGCACGTTATCTTGCCACCGGCAAGCCCCTCATCAGCCGCTCCATCACGGTGGACGGTTCTGCCATTGCTTCGCCGAAGAATCTGCGTGTGCCCATCGGCACGAACATTCAGGACATCATCGACTACTGCGGCGGCTTCAAGGCCGAACCGCGCAAGATTTTGTGCGGCGGCCCGATGATGGGCGTCGCCATCTGCGATACGCAGGCGCCGATCTGCAAGCAGAACAACGCGCTGCTTGCCTTTGCCGACAAAAAGGGCGGCGTGAAGCCCGAACGCGCGTGCATCCGCTGCGGACGCTGCGTGCAGGTTTGTCCGATGAGCCTGATGCCGACCGTGATCGAGCGGCAGGCGCGTATCAAGGACGTTGAAGGTCTTACGCGCAGCAACACCATGGTCTGCATGGAATGCGGTTCCTGCGCCTACGCCTGTCCGTCCGGCCGCCCGTTGGTGCAGTATATGCGGCTGGGCAAACAGGTTTTGCGTGAAAGGAGTGGAAAGTAATGGCGAAAAAATTGACTGTCAGCGCGTCGCCGCATGTGCGTTCAAGCGAAACCTCAACCGGCATCATGCTCGACGTGATTATCGCGCTTGTGCCCGCACTTGTGATGGCGTGCGTCTATTTCGGCACCCGTGCCCTTGCGCTCACCGCCGTTTGCGTCGGCACCGCTGTGCTTTCGGAATGGCTCGCGCGCAAAGTGATGAAACGAAACAACACCATCGGCGATCTGAGCGCCGTTGTAACCGGCCTGATTCTCGCGTTCAATCTGCCCGCCACGCTGCCGTTCTGGATGGCCGCAATCGGCTCCGTGATCGCGATTGTCGTCGTCAAGCAGATGTTCGGCGGAATCGGCCAAAACTTTGTCAACCCCGCCATCACGGCGCGCATCATTCTGATGATGTCGTTCCCGGCTGCGATGGCAAAATGGATTTTGCCGATGGAATCCGCCTGGTCGCCCGATGCTGTGACCGGTGCAACGCCGATGGCAACGCTGGCAAATGTAACCGGCGGCGATGTTTCCGCTGTGGAGGGGCTGCCCTCTTTGACGCAGATGCTGCTCGGTATGCACGGCGGTTCCATGGGCGAAGTGTGTACGGTGGCGCTGCTTGCCGGCGCGCTGTATCTGCTGCTGCGCCGCGTGATTTCCCCGGCAATCCCGTTTTCTTTTATCGGCACCGTTGCCGTATGCATGCTCTTTGCCGGAAGGTTCAACCTTTCCTTTGTCGCCTATGAACTGCTCGGCGGCGGCCTGATGCTCGGCGCGTTCTTCATGGCGACCGATTACACAACCTCGCCGCTCACGCGCAAGGGACGCATCATTTTCGGCATCGGCTGCGGCTTGATCACCTCGGTGATCCGCCTGTTCGGCTCTCTGCCGGAGGGCGTATCGTTTTCGATCATCCTCATGAACATCCTAGTGCCGCACATTGAACGCCTGACCACGGCAAAACCGTTCGGCTATGTGAAAGAGAAAAAGGAAAAGAAAGAGAAGGAGGCGGCAAAGGCATGAAACAGATGAAGCTCAAAGATATTCTGGTTCCCACGCTGGCGCTGTTTCTGATCTGCCTGATCGCAACGGTTCTGCTGGCGCTGACGAACAGCGTCACGGCCAAGACAATCGATCAGAACGCTGCAGAAACCGCGAACGCCGCGCGTTCCGAGGTGCTGGAGGCCGCCGCGTTTACGGAAGAAACACAGGAGCCGCAGACAGGGCTCCTCTACTGCGCCGGACAGAACGAAGCCGGCGAGACGGTGGGCTATGTCTTTACCGCAACCGCAAAGGGCTATGGCGGCGATGTGAAGGTCATGGTCGGCTATGATATGACCGGCACGATCTCCGGCTTTACGATCCTCGATTGCAGCAACGAGACGCCGGGGCTCGGACAAAACAGCAAAAAGCCCGAATTCATGGGCCGTTTCCCCGGGAAAAGCGGAGAGCTGACCGTGGACAAATATTCGAACGAAGGGCAGAACATTCAGGCGATTACCGCGGCGACCATTACGTCCAAAGCGGTAGTGAAAGCGGTCAACACCGCGACCGAAGCGTTTATGAATCTGACAGGAGGTGCGAGCAATGGCTGAGAAAAAATCGCTGTTCAAGGAATTCAGCAAGGGCATCGTGATTGAAAACCCCGTGCTGCGGCTCGTGCTCGGCACCTGCCCGACCCTTGCGACCACAACCTCGGTGCAAAGCGCGCTCGGCATGGGCCTTGCGGCGTCCATCGTGCTTGTTTGCTCGAACATCGTCATTTCCGCGCTGCGCAAGGTCATTCCTTCCAAAGTGCGCATCCCCGCTTACATCGTTGTCATCGCGTCGTTCGTGACGGTGGTGCAGATGCTTGTCAAGGCGTTCACGCCCGAACTTGACGAACAGCTCGGCGTGTATTTGCCGCTGATCGTTGTCAACTGCATCATCCTCGGCCGCGCGGAAGCGTTTGCCGGCAAAAATCCCGTGCTTGCCTCCGCAGTGGACGGGCTCGGCATGGGCGTCGGCTTTACGGCGGCGCTGTTCCTGATGAGCTCTGTGCGTGAAATCCTCGGCGCCGGTTCGTTTTACGGCATCAGCATTCCGCTGCTGTCGAACAATCCGATGCTGATCTTCATCCTTCCGCCGGGCGGCTTCTTCGTGTTCGGACTTCTGATGGCGGTCGTCAACCGCCTTGCCGAAAGCAGAGGCAAACCGCGTGCGGAGCTGCGCGGCTGCGAAGCCTGTCCGATGAATGCGACGTGCAAGCTGCACAATGAGGGCGCGATCGTGCCCCCGCAGGAGACGAAAGGGGAGGTGAGCGCATCATGACAAAAGGACTTGTTGCGATCCTTCTGACCGCGATTCTCACCCAGAACTTTGTGCTTTCAAAGTTCCTCGGCATCTGCCCGTTCCTCGGCGTTTCCAAAAAGCTGAACACGGCCGTGGGCATGAGCGCCGCCGTCATTTTCGTCATGGCGCTTTCGACCGCTGTGACCTATCCGATCAATTTGCTGCTGGAAAGCAAGGATCTCGCGTATCTGCAAACGATCGTGTTCATCCTTGTCATCGCCGCGCTGGTGCAGCTTGTGGAGATCATCCTCAAAAAGTACATTCCGGCGCTGTACAGTGCGCTGGGCATCTATCTGCCGCTGATCACGACCAACTGCGCCGTGCTCGGCGTGGTCATCCTGAACGTCCAGAACGAATACGGCTTTTGGGAGTCGATGTTCAACTCGGTCGGCGCGGGTCTCGGCTTTATGCTCGCCATGGTGATGTTCGCCGGTGTGCGTGAACGCATGGAATCCTGCGAGGTGCCGAAGTTTATGCGCGGACTGCCCATCACGCTTGTGGCGGCCTCGTTGGTGTCGGTGTCCTTCCTCGGCTTTACCGGCATCGTTGAAAACATTTTCGGTTAAGGAGGGGCGAACATGAACGAAATTCTGATCCCGGTCGTTCTTGTGGCGGCCATCGGACTGATTGCAGGCCTCGGTCTTTCCTTTGCGTCCATCGTCTTTGCCGTGCCGAAGGACGAAAAAGCGGAAGCCATCCGCGAGGTTTTGCCCGGCGCAAACTGCGGCGCGTGCGGCTATTCCGGCTGCGACGGCTATGCTGCGGCGCTTTCCAAGGGCGAAACAGACGTATGTAACAAGTGTACCCCCGGCGGCAACGATGTTGCAACGCAGGTGGCGCAGATCATGGGGCTGGAGGCCGGCGCTGTGACTCCGCAGGTTGCGGCGGTCATGTGCTGCGGCAACACCTGCAATGTGGACACCAAGCTCGATTACAGCGGCGTGCATTCCTGCAAAATCGCAACCCAGCTCTTCGGCGGACCGAAAGCCTGCGTTTACGGCTGCATCGGTTTCGGCGACTGCGTGGAGGTCTGTCCGTATGAAGCGATCTTCATTTGTGACGGCGTTGCGCGGATCAACCCCGACAAATGCCGCGCCTGCCAGATGTGCGTCAAAACCTGTCCGCGCGGGCTGATCGATATGTTCCCGCTCGATACGGTCAAGGCCGCCGTGCTGTGTGTCAATCATGACAAGGGCGCCAACACGCGCAAGCAATGCAAGGCCGGCTGCATCGGCTGCATGAAGTGCCAGAAGGCCTGCCCTGTGGAGGCGGTCAAGGTGGAGAACTTCTGCGCAAAGGTGGATTACGACAAATGCATCGGCTGCGGCAAATGCCACGAGGCGTGTCCTGTGGGCTGCATCGATCTGTATGAAATTCGCAAGCACTTCTGACGGAATGCCACATAGAATACGAAATAAGACGGCACTTTTGCGAAAGGGCCGTCTTGCGTTTCGTTTTTGTCTTTTTGCCGAATTTTTCCTTTGCCCCCTTGACAAACGGGAAAAGACGGCTATAATAGTTTTAGCACTCATGAGAACAGAGTGCTAATTCCTTGCAGAAACACATCTAATCTGCAAATCCATGAAACGACGGTGAAATACAATGGCAAAAAAACAATTCAAAGCGGAATCCAAAAAGCTGCTCGACATGATGATCCATTCGATCTATACGAACAAGGACATCTTTCTGCGCGAGCTGATCTCCAACGCGAGCGACGCGCTGGATAAGCTCTATTACCACTCCCTGAACGAGGACGTGTCCGGCCTTTCGCGCGACGATTATAAAATTGAGCTTGCTGTCAACAAAGACGCACGCACGCTGACTGTCAGCGACAACGGCTGCGGCATGAGCGAAAAGGAGCTGGAAAGCAACCTCGGCACGATCGCGCGCAGCGGTTCGCTCGATTTCAAAGACGGCCTTGAAAAAGCGTCCGGCGTGGAGATCATCGGTCAGTTCGGCGTGGGCTTTTATTCGGCGTTTATGGTCGCCGATAAGGTCACGGTCGTCAGCCGCGTGCACGGCAGCGACGAGGCGTTCCAATGGGAGTCCGCCGGTGTGGACGGTTACACGATCAAGCCGACCGAAAAAGAGACTGCCGGCACAACGATCACGCTGCACATCAAAGAGGACAGCGAGGAAGAAAAATACAGCGAATATCTCGATACCTATAAGATTCGTGAGATCGTCTCCAAATATTCCGATTACATCCGCTATCCGATCATGATGGATATCGAAACGCAAAAGCTCAAGGAAGGCACCGAGGATGAATATGAAACCGTGATTGAGCCGACGCAGCTCAATTCCATGGTTCCCCTTTGGCGCAAAAACAAGAACGAGATCAGCAAAGAGGACTACGACAATTTCTATCAGTCCAAGTTCTATGATTATGAAGCGCCGGTGCTGACGATCCATTCCAAGACGGAGGGGCAGGTCACCTATGACGCGCTGCTGTATGTGCCGTCGCACGCTTCATACGATTATTACACCAAGAATTTTGAAAAGGGTTTGCAGCTTTACACCAACGGTGTGCTGATTATGGATAAATGCGCCGATCTGCTGCCGGATCATTTCTCCTTCGTGAAAGGTCTGGTCGATTCCGCCGATCTGACGCTGAACATCTCGCGTGAAACGCTGCAGCAGGATCATCTGCTCAAAATCATTGCGAAGAATCTGGAAAAGAAGATCAAGAGCGAACTGGAAAAGCTGCTTAAGAACGACCGCGAGGCCTATGAGAAATTCTTCAAAGCCTTCGGTCTGCAACTGAAATTCGGCGTTTATAACAGCTTCGGCGCAAACAAAGACACGCTGAAGGATCTGCTGCTGTTCTATTCCTCGTCCGAAAAGAAGCCCGTCACCCTTGCGGAATATGTTTCCCGCATGAAGGAAGAGCAAAAGACCATCTACTATGCGCCGGGCGAAACGACCGACAAGATCGACCTGCTGCCGCAGGCGGACGCCGTCAAGAGCAAGGGCTTTGAAATTTTGTATCTGACAGACGACGTTGACGAATTCGCGCTGCAAATGCTGCGGGAATACGACGGTAAAACCTTTACCAATATCTGCGCCGACCAGCTCGATTTGGACAGCGAAGACGAAAAAAAGGCGCTGGAGGGCGAAAACGAAGCGAACAAGGACTTGCTCGCTTTCCTGAAAGAAGCGCTGGGTGATTCGGTCAATGCCGTGCGGTTCACAAACAAGCTGAAAAACTACGCGGTCTGCCTGACAAGCGAAGGCGCACTGTCGCTGGAGATGGAAAAAGCGCTCGGTCAGATGCCGAACGCGCAGGGAATCAAAGCGCAGCTTGTGCTGGAAATCAACATTGCGCACCCTGTGGCGGAAAAGCTCAAAACGCTGTTTGTGACCGATCAGGAAAAGCTGAAGGATTACGCAAAGCTGCTGTATGCGCAGGGCTGTCTGATCAGCGGAAAGAGCATCGACGATCCCGCCGAGCTGAGCCGACTGATCTGCGAGCTGATGTAAGAGACAAAGAACATAACAATACCGCACAGCCGAAAACTGTGCGGTATCGTTTTTTTTGTTCGTTGTTTATGCGGGACGGTAGCTGTTTGCCGTATCGATCACCTTGATGGCAACCTGCAGCATGTGGATCATCGTCTTGAGCGCACAAATTACTGTATCAAGCGCTTCCACGTTTGTGCTGTCGTTCGCCCAGGACGCCGTCAGGTAAACCATGGTGCCGACATAAATCTCAGTGCCGGGGAATACATCGTTACCCTTGTCATCTTTCCAGCAGCGGAACTTCTTGCCGATGGCGATGGGCTCATCCTTGGAGATGCGTACATAACCGGGCGCGTGCAGACCGACGGTCGTTGCGGGCATATACATCGTTCTGGCGTCGCCTTTCTGATAAACAATGCCGTAGGCTTTCGGTTCGCTGATCTCGATGTCGAGTTCTTCGGCAACTGCGTCTTTAATGGGGTCGTTATCGGCAAAAGCCACAGGAGCGGCAGTCAGACACAGGCAGAGCAATGCAAGCAGAACAGAAATGATTTTTTTCATGAAATAACCTCCTTAAGTTTCTTTACTTAAGATGATTATACTCTTGAAAAAACACATTATAATTCTAAAATGGAAATATATGGTGAATATTTGAAAAAATTACGTCAATTTATGCCGCTGTATTTTCAGTTTTCACGCTTTGTTCATGGATTTTCCAAAGTTTACACCGCTCAAAAACGATAATCCGACAATGCCCGAAACACATAGCCCTCTTCGCGGGCGCGGTCAATGATTTCGCCGAGCGCTTCGGCGTTATCACGCGATACGGCGTGCAGCAGAATCACCGCGCCCGGATGCAGGCGTTCCATCACGGTGCGCACCGCGTTGTCCTTGCCTTGCTGGTTGTTCACATCCCAATCACTGTAAGCGACGGACCAGAAGACGCTGCAATAGCCCAGCGACTGCACAAGATCCAGCGCGCTTTCACTGTATTCTCCGGCAGGAAAGCGGAAAAACTTTGCGCAGTAGCCGAAATCGGTGCGCAGCTCGTTTTCGGTCTTTTCAATTTCGTCCTTCATCTGCGTGCGCGAAATGCTCGGAAACGAGGGGTGCGTGTCGGAATGGTTGCCGACAATGTGCCCTTCGCGGATCATACGTGCAATCAGCTCCGGCTGCGTAACGATATGGTCGCGCGTGCAGAAAAATGCCGCCGGAACCTCTTTTTCTTTCAGCGTGTCAAGAATCACGGCGGTGAGGTTTTCATATTCATAGCCGCAGTCAAAGGTCAGATACAGCACCTGCTCTTTACTTTTGCGGTCAAGCGTCAGTGCACCGAACTTGTCAAAGGCGTCCTGAAAAGCAATGACGGTCGGGTGCGCTTTTCCGTTTGCTGCCGGTCCGTGCGAATGGCCCTTCTTCTCGGTGGAAAGCCCGCGTGTGTTGTCGGGGTCGTTAACCGTATAGTGCACCTCGTCCAGCGCAATCAGCCCGGTCGGCAAACTGCCGCCGGCCGCGCCCTTGAGAATGCCGCCGAAGGCCAGCGGCTCCGGCTCGGTCTGCACCGCGATCTGCGTCGGCTTCTCCATCGGCGCCGCGTCGTCCGAGGTCGCTGCTTCGCTGTTCTTTTCGCTTTCGTCGGTCACTTCGGCCGATTCGCTGCGCTCCTCCTGCGAGCCGTTGCGGCTGCTCGTGCTTTCAGTGGTGGGCACACCGTCGCGCAGCCGGTCGTCGCGGCACGCACAGAGAGAAAACAGCAGTGCAAAGCTCAGAAGCAGCGCAAGCGTTTGTTTGATCGTTCGCATCTCAGTTCAAAAAGTCCTGCACATTGTCCAGCAGATCGCCGGCGCGCTTCATGGCAACATTCATGGTTTTCATCGCCTTTTTCTTGAGCTTCGGCTGCATAACGGCAGCGCCGATGAGCATTGCGGCGGAGCCGACACCCATGGTGACGCCTACGGTATTCAGAACGGTTTTTGTTTTCATTGAAAATCACTCCTTCGTTGGTTGTGTCAATAGTATGGGCGTTTTTCCCTGAAAAATTATGAAAAATTCTGGAAAAGACTTTTCAATTGTTTTTTTCTGTGTTATAATGAACAACAGATTATCAAAGGGGCGATCAAATGCCGACGCTGAATATCGTACTGGTGGAGCCGCAAATTCCGCAAAACACCGGCAACATTGCGCGCACCTGTGCCGCAACCGGCGCAAGGCTGCATCTGGTGGAGCCGATGGGCTTTCGTGTGGACGACAAAAAGCTCAAACGCGCCGGGCTGGATTACTGGCATCTCTTGGACATCACCTATTACGATTCTCTGCCGGACTTTTTTGAAAAGAATCCGGACGGCGCCTTCTTTTATTTTACAACAAAGGGCAGAACGGTCCATTCCGACGTCACATACCCCGACAACGCCTATCTTGTTTTCGGCAGGGAAGACGCCGGATTGCCGGAGACGCTGCTGCGGCAGCATCCCGAGCAATGCCTGCGTTTGCCGATGCGCGACGCGGCGCGCAGTTTGAACCTTTCCAACACCGTTGCCATCGGCGTGTATGAGGTGCTGCGGCAATGGGGTTATCCGGCGCTGCAATGGAAGGGACAACTGCACCACGGGACCTGGGAAGAAAATGAGAGCGGGTGAACGAGTGAAAAAGAACCGAACGCTGCTGATCGTGCTTGCTGTCGGCATCACGTGCAACCTGGCGCTGTTTTTTACAAAGCTCTATATCGGCCTTTCCTCCAACAGTGTCAGCATCTGGTCCGACGCGGTCAACAACCTTGCAGACGCGCTGTCGTGCGGTGTTTCGCTGAGCTTTCTTGCAATCACACTGCGTGTCAGCCGCGACAAGCTGCCGTTCGTTACAGACAAGGCGCAGCAGCTTTTGTCGTTCGTGCTGGCAATCGTGGTGCTGTTTGTCGGCTTTTCGTTCGCCTATTCCTCGCTGGAGCGTTTCATGTATCCGACGCCGATCTGGTTCCAGATGAAGTTCTTTTATGTGCTGCTGCTGACAGCGCTGGCAAAGCTCGGCATGTTCTTTTTCTATCGGCATTTTTCCAAAAAAACAACATCAAGCGTTTTGCGTGTGATGCAGCAGGACAGCATTTTGGACTTTTTCATCACGGTGACAACGCTGATTTCCTTCGCGCTCACGCAGCATGTGGAATTCGCCGTGGACGCGGTGTTCGGACTGCTCATCAGCATCGTCATCTGTGTCAACGCCGGAAGAATGATCAAAGACGCCGTGACGGCGCTGCTGAACATCGTTGAAAAAAGCAAGCGCAAGGCGCTTTCGGCGCTGCTTTCAAAAAGCGCGCTGTTTGCGCAGACGCCGGACATTCGCTATGATATTGACGAAGCGGGCGACATTTGCGCAACTGTTACTTTGCCGCAGACGCAGACGCCGGACGCGGGAACGCACGAAAAATGCGACGCGCTGGCGGCACAATGTTTGGAACAAACAGGCATCAAGCTCAGCTTTATCCTGTGTGTATCATCAGTCAAAGGAAGGAGTGGCAGCGCTGCTGCCGAAGAAACATCATGAGTGAAGAAATCAAGAAAACCAAGACGAAGAAAAAACGCGGAAAAATTGCGCTGCGCGTTTTGTGCATCATCCTTTGCGTGATCGTGGTCTTTGTCGGCATCTCCACGCTGGTCACAGTGTTCGGCAACCGCGCAAACACCAAAAAGGCCGCGTCGTTCCCGCCCGTTGAAATTCAAAACCGCATTGCGCCCGAAAAGGACGCGGACGGCAACTGGACGTTTACGACCGACGATGACTTCAAAGTGCTGCAGCTCACCGACGTGCACATCGGCGGCGGCTGGATGTGCCTGAAAAAGGACGCGATGGCGCTCAACGCCGTTGCGGCCATGGTCACCGCGGAAAAACCCGATCTCGTGATCATTACAGGCGACGTGGCATATCCCGTGCCGTTCCAGGCCGGCACGTTCAACAACAAGTCCTCCGCAAAGATCTTCGTTTCGCTGATGGAGCAGCTCGGCGTTTACTGGACCCTTGCGTTCGGCAACCACGACACCGAGGCTTACAGCTACTTTGACCGCGAGGATATGGGCGACTTCTATGCAGACGTTGCAAAGAATTCCCAGTATTGCCTGTTCCAGAAGGGTCCCGAGGACGTGGACGGCGTCGGCAATCAGATCATCAACATCAAGAACAGCAAGGGCCTTGTGACCCAGTCGCTGTATCTGTTCGACAGCCACTCTTACACCGACAACGACTATTTCGGCATCATGTGGAAGTATGACAATATGCACGAAAACCAGGTTGAATGGTATAAGACCACCCTTGCCAAGACCAACGCCCAAAACGCCGAGATCGCCGGTACGGACGATGTTGAAACCGTAAAATCGCTTGCGTTCTTCCATATCCCGCTGACCGAGATGAAGGATGCCTGGGATGAATATGCTGCAAACGGCTATCAGGACACAGAGAATACAAAGCTTGTTTACGGCTATGCCGGCGAGACCGGCAAGGTCGTTTACGGCGGCGTGCACGAGGACAATTTGTTCGAAACCATGCAGGAGCTCGGCTCCACGCAGGGCGTGTTCTTCGGCCACGACCACAAGAACTACATCTCTTTCAACTATAAGGGCATCTGCCTGACCTACGGCATGAGCGTGGACTATCTTGCGTATCCGGGCATCTACAAGCTCGGCGCACAGCGCGGCTGCACACCGATCACGATTCATCCGGACGGCACGTTTGATTACAGCGCCGAAAACTATTATCAGGAAAAATACACGTCTCTTTATGAGAAAGAATCCGTTACAATGCAAGGGGAAACTTATGCCGCAGAAGAAGGATAACGAACAGACCTCTCCGGTCGTCAAGCGTCTGCAGACCGATGTGAAGGGCGGACAGGGCTCGTTCTTTTTGGCGATGGTCGTGTCTCTGATCTATGTTGTGCGCGCACTGCTTGCCAAAAACTTCAGCTTTTTCTTCAGCCTGTTCGTGCCGGAGCTGCTGCTGAAAAGCGCCGCGTTTACGGCCGATTATTCGCCGACATTTGACGCGCACTACAGCGTCTTCTTTGCCGAGCATCTGCACGGCAAAGTGCCGAATGCAGCTGTCTGGATCGCACTTGCGTGTATTTACGGCGCCTGCCTGATGCTCGCAATCCTTGCACGTAACAGGCATATGCTCGTTATCGGTGAGCTTGTGATTTACGGCGTGGATACGCTGCTGGTCTGGACGTGCCATCTGCTGTCGTTCCCGGAAGCGTTTTCGCTCAACGCGCTGATCGATCCGATCTTCCATCTGTTTGTGCTGATTCTCTTGATCCGCAGCGCTGCCGCAACGGTGAAGCTGAAAAAAAGCGGCTTCACGGAAGAGCAGATGAACTTCTATTGATGGACCTAATTAAAACAAAAATCCCGCTGTTTTTGCAGCGGGGTTTTTTCGTGGAAACATTATGCCTTCTTTTCCGGCTCGCTGAAATCGGAGTCGAGCACGATCATCAGCTTGTAATCCGGGAACAGCGTCTGCACCTTTTGACAGACTTCAGTGTAGATCCCCTGACGGTCCTTGGCGTCAAAGCTGACGATCATATCAAAGCGCAAAACCTTCTTTTCGCTGTCCACATAAAAGCCGTGCATCTGCATGATGTCGGGGTAGCCGGACAGAATTTCGCGCACCTGCTTGCGCATGCCGACGGCAACGGGGTCCTTGGTGTTGAACGCGTACACGCCGACCGCTGTTAAAATCACGCCGCATTTTTCAAACACGGCATAGGTGATCTCTCGAATCAGCTCGTCAAGCTCCTTGGCGTCGAGTGTGTCGGGCACCTCGATGTGGATGGAGCCGTTGTAATTGTCGGGGCCGTAGTTGTGCAAGATCAGATCATACGCGCCCTTAACCTGCGGGAAGGATGTCACGGTACGCTTGATGCTGTTCGCAAGCTCCGCATCCACACGTTCGCCCAGCAGCTCGGAGATCGTTTCACGCAGCATGTCGATGCCGGATTTGATGATAACGACCGAGATGATAGCGCCGAGATAGCTTTCCAGCGAGATGCCTTTCCAAAGATAGAGCACGGCGGCAACCAGAGTTGCGGCGGAGATGACGGCGTCCAGCGTGGCGTCTTTGCCCGAGTTGACCAGCGATTCCGAATTGACCTTTTCTCCTGTGCGGCGCACAAACAGCCCGAGCACGATCTTGACGGCGACCGCAACGGCAACGATGATGAGCGCGACAGTGGAATAATCCGGCGTTTCGGGGTGGAGAATCTTTTTGACGGATTCCACCAGTGAGGTCACGCCGGCATACAGCACGAGCACGGAGATGAGCATGGCGCTCAAATATTCCACACGGCCGTGACCGAAGGGGTGCTTGCGGTCGGGCGCTTTGCCGGCGAGCTTGGTGCCGATGATCGTGATGAGGGACGAGCCGGCGTCGGTGATGTTGTTGACCGCGTCAAGCACAATGGCGATCGAGTTCGACATCAGACCGATCACGGCCTTGAATGCCGCAAGAAAGACGTTGGCGGCGATGCCGATGATGCTGGTGCGCACAATGGTTTTGCCGCGCGTGCTGTTTTTTTCAATGGTTTGGGTTAGGCCGGTCAGATTCTGTTTTTGTGTTTCGTCTGACATAATCCCACTTCCTTTCGTGTTGCTGCCTTTCATTATAACACTTTCGGCGCGCGTGTGCAAGTTTTTCTTGCAAGCGGCTGCACTTTCATGTATAATTGTTTTAAATCTATGGGAGAGGGGATGCGCGTATGACAAAAGAAGATGTGCTGCGGCGTTTTTTCGGCCACAGTGCCTTCCGGCCGCTGCAAAGCGAGATCATCGACAGCCTCCTTTCCGGGCAAGATACCCTTGCCGTGCTGCCGACAGGCGCGGGGAAATCCGTTTGCTTTCAGGTGCCGGCGCTGATGAAACCGGGGGTGACACTGGTGATTTCGCCTTTGGTGGCGCTGATGAAGGACCAGGTGCGTGCTTTGCAGCAAAACGGCATTCCGGCGGCGTTCCTTTCAGCGGGCATGAGCGAACATGAACGTGACCGTTTGTTTCGGCGGCTGCGGCGCGGGGAATGCAAGCTGCTGTATATCGCGCCGGAGCGGCTGCGTTCGCCGCGGTTTCTTGCGCTGCTCAGGGAGCTGACGGTGCCGTTTCTCGTTGTGGATGAAGCCCACTGCGTTTCACAGTGGGGACACGACTTTCGCCCGGCCTACCTTGAAATCTCCGGGCTGATCAACAAAATGCCCGTGCGTCCGGTCGTCTGCGCCTGCACGGCGACCGCCACGGCGCGGGTGCGCGACGACATCTGCGCCAGCTTGCAGCTGCAAAACGCAAACCGGTTTGTCGCTTCGTTTGACCGCGCCAACCTCTTCCTTTCCGTTCGCCGTGTCACTGCACAGACAAAATACGGCGTCTTGCGGCAATATCTGCAAAAATACGCTTTGCAAAGCGGCATTGTCTATTGCGCCACGCGCAGAACGGTGGACGAACTGTTTGCGCGTCTGTCTGCCGAAGGGTTTTCCGTGTGCCGCTATCATGCCGGTCTGTCTCTTGACGAACGAAAAGCATCGCAGGAGGCGTTTATGGCGGACGAAAAGCGTGTGATTCTTTGCACAAACGCGTTCGGCATGGGGATCGACAAGCGAAACGTGGCGTTTGTTGTGCATGTGCAAATGCCCGCCGATCTGGAAAGCTACTATCAGGAGGCCGGCAGAGCAGGGCGCGACGGAAAGAAGGCGGCGTGTGTGCTGCTTTATGATCCGCATGACCTTTCGCTGCAAAGGTTTTTGATTGAGCACGCTGCGCAGGACGGTAAAGAAGATGCGCACGGGGCGTTGCAGCAGCGGCTTCGGCTCGCGCGGCTGCAGCAGATGCGCGATTATGCGTGCGCGTCAACGTGTCTGCGCAAGGTGCTGCTGCGCTATTTCGGCGAGGATGCGCCGGAGCGCTGCGGATACTGTGCGGTCTGCTGCGCGCAAAAAGAGCAGGCGGTTTCAGCGCCGGCGCCGGCAGCACCGCAGCCGGACAGGGCGCTGCTGGGGCGGCTGGTTATGCTGACAAAACGGATCGCGCAAATCAACGGTGTGCCGCCCTTCGCGGTGTTCACAAACCGCACGCTCGAACACATGGCGGCCTGCAAGCCGAAAACCGCGCAGGAATTTGCCGCGCTGGACGGTGTGAGCGAACGAAAGGCGCAAAAATACGCGGCGATCTTTTTGAAGGAAATTTTAAAAAGCAACAGCTGACACCTTGTTTTTTGCGCCGTTTGAGCGTATGATGTCTTATGAAATCATCTGAAGAGAGGAGAGAGCACCTATGCAGTTTCCGCAATTCATTTCACCGGAGTTTTCCCGCGAACCGTTTCTTTCTGCGCCGAATGTGCGCACAGAGCCGGCCGGCGACGGCTATTTGCCCGAACAGTTTTATGCCACGACGATCTATCCGGAATATTTCAAAATCGGCGGCGAATGGAAAATGCTGCGGCAAAGCCGGATGGACTGCGCCGTTGTGATCCAAAACGGCGAACCCGTTGTGACGGAGCCGCGGCGCGTCAAGGAGGGCGATCAGGTGGTCGTCGGCCGCACAGACGACGGCTCAAACGGCGTTTTCGTGCACGCAAACTGCTTTGCGCAGCCTGAAGAGACGACGGGCACGTCCGCGTTTGCGTTCCGCACGGGACAATCGCGTGAAACCTCGTTTTCCCGCGATTACGATCAGCTCTATGAAGTGCTGCGCAACGACCGCGACCACGGCTACATTGTCTGGGTGCTCGGTCCTGCGTGTGTGTTCGATAACGACAGCCGCGCAGCGATGGCGAGCCTCATCCGCAAGGGCTACTGCGACTGCCTGTTTGCCGGAAATGCGCTGGCAACACACGATCTAGAGGCCGCGCTGTTCCACACGGGTCTCGGGCAGGACATCTACACGAAAAAGCTGGTCGAAAACGGCCATTATCACCATCTGCACACGATCAACCTTGTGCGCAAAGCCGGTTCCATCGAGCGCTTTTTGCAGACATACGATCTGCACACAGGCGTCATGCACGCGCTTTTGGAATGCAAAAAGCCGTTTGTGCTTGCGGGCTCCATCCGTGACGACGGTCCGCTGCCGGAGGTGATCGCGAACGTGTATGACGCGCAGAACGCCATGCGTGAACACACACGCAAAGCAACTGCGGTCATCTGCCTTGCCACACAGCTGCACACGATCGCAACGGGCAATATGACGCCCTCTTACTGCGAGACGAACGGCGTGGTCCGGCCGGTCTATATCTATTCAGTGGATATCTCGGAATTCGCCGTCAACAAGCTGCATGACCGCGGCTCGCTGTCCGTAAAAGGATTTGTGACAAACATTCAGGATTTTCTGGTGCATCTTGAGCGTAATCTATAAGTACCCACTGATTAACTCGAACACGCAAACATTGGCGGCAAATTTTCCGTCATTTTGCACAGAAATCTCTTGAAAACCGGAAGGTTGTCTGCGCGATTTCTGTTGCATCTGACGAAAAATTTCCTCGCCAATCTTCAC
>JAFTCX010000079.1 GCA_017454485.1 Clostridia bacterium
GCGCCCGGCCCCGGCGGCTGCGCACGGCAGGGTATGCCGTGCGCAAAAAAGCGCTGCCGCGTTGCGGCAGCGCTGAAATTCGGTCATCCAAGCTTGGAACGGATGAAATTCAAGAGATTGTTGAACATGTTGAACAGCGAGGTCAAAAAGCGCATCAGCTTTGACGGTCTGGCTTCGGTTTTCGGATCAATCGCTTTCCAGTTTTCCGTGTTGCAGTTTTCTTCGGTCATTGCTTCAAACGCCAGCGTTTGTCGGTTGAGCACGATGAACTGCGAATAGCCGAAGTCATCGGTGGTCAGTTGACGGTCAGCCACACAGACCGTGTAAAGAATGGCTTCTTCCAAATCTGTCCAGTTGCCGTGATGAACGCCTTTCAAAACCCAGGTGGAGTCGGGGAACAGGCAGGTGGAGGTGTCAACCTGTCGGTCGGGCGAGATGTATTTGCCGAGTCCCTTTTCCTGCTGCGCACGAACATAGTCGTCGGGCAGGGTGTTGTAGACCTCGCTTGTTGTCGCGCCGAGCGTTGCGTATTGCAAGGATGTGTAGTCGTCGCCAACGAGGTTGCGCGAACGGCAGATCGGCGTCATTTGATAGCCGTATTTTCCAACAATCGCAACATTGCCGCCCTCTGCCGCAAAGCTATTGAACGCTTCCTCCATCTTCAAGCGGACATTGACGTGATAGTTTTCGATCTTTTCAATCAGACCGGCGTACTGCTCGCGTTTTTCGCTGCCCTCGGGACCGAAAACATAAAGCATCGCGTCCTCGTAATCCTTGATATTGACGCAGGACCAGTAACCGGGGATGGTGAAATAAGTGGCCAGCGCCAAAGCGCGGGTGACGCCCTCCACCATTTTTTCATAAATCGTTGCCTTGACCGCTGCTCCCATGCCTTCCAGAATGTGGGAGCGTTCCATAAAGTCGATCAGCTCCGTAATCCAGGGGTCGGTTTGCAGATCGTAAATACTGCGGTAATCCTCAAGATAGCGGTTGATGGAATCTCCGTCCGTTTGGAATTTTCCGCTGATGGATTCGCTCATGGCGTTGTGGCCGTAGGCCATGCCTGCCTCCAAGCCGAAGCCGGTGATTTGGTGCTTGCTGCCGTATTTGCAGATATAAGCGGCAACAAAGTTGGCGCCGAGGCAGCGTCCGGTCAGTCCCACTTGACTGTGACCGGTCATTTTGCAAACCGCGTCAATATAGGCGTCCAGCTCGTCGGCAACCTCCCAGGGATCCCTGCGCCAGTCGTAATAGAAGGTATATTCTTCGAACTTGTAAGTGCTTTTGCGGTTCGGGGTGGTTTCAGCCTTTTTGTTTGCGTTGATTTGACCGCGGTCAATGCCGGTTCCCTTGCGCGGATTCCCGTTTTCGTCCATCTGCATCGGCTCTGTAATTTCAGCAATCTCTTTTTCAAGAATGTCATAGTATTCTTCATACTTTCCGGCGATGATCGCTTCGGCAAAGCCCTTGAGAATGTTGCGCGCGGATTCCTGCGTGTTGCTTTCGTCCTTTTCAGCGTCTGTGTCGTCGCCGATCAGCGCACTGCTCAGCACATCAACAAACGATGGAACAGGGTTGCCGTCTTCGTCATAAATCTTTTGGCCGTCGCCCAACAGACGCACCATCGGAACGCTGCCGCTGCTTTGGGGTTCCATTTTCTGTGCGGCATCCTGCGCAAAGGTCGGGAGCATTGCGGTGAAGAGAAGAATGCATACAAGAAAAAGGGAAAGCGCTTTTTTCATAAAAATACCTCCAATATTTCACAGCAGACGGTTCTTTTGAAAATGGAAGATTGACTAAAATATGCCAAGGTTACGAATTCAAAGGAATCGGCGGCTGTGTGTTGCTGTTTTTTGAAATAGTTTTTCAGCCTTTCATTCTGCCGCCAAGCCAAAGAAAGAAATCTCCGATCAGCTTGCGCAGCGTTTCAAAAAAGCGTGCAACGCGGTCAAGGAACGAAAGCGATGCAGGGTCGGTTGCTTCCCAATGCTCGGTGTGGTGATTCTCGGAAGACATCGGCAGATAGTTGTCTGCTTCATCTCGCACAACGAACTGCGTGAAGGCGAAATCATCAACGGTATACTGTCTGTCTGCTGTGAGTACGGTATAAAACAAAGCGTTTTCAAAAGGCGTCCAATGGTTATGCTCCACACCTCTGAGAAACCAGGTGTTGTCTGGGAATATGCAGGTGGAGGCGTCCACCTGTTTGTCGGGAGAGATATATTTGCCGAAGCCCGCAGCGATTCTGCCGCCGATATAATTGTCCTCCAGAGTGTTGTAGAGCGCCGAGGTGGTTGCGCCGAGGGAGCTGTTGCCCACAGAGACGAACGTGTCGGCAACGGCGTTTCTTGAAACGCACATCGGCATGAGCTGGGAGCCGTATTTGCTCAAAACCGCAATTTTGCCGCCGTTTGCAACAAACCGGCGCAGCATATCGTCCATGCCGAGCTGTACCTGATTGTGGTATGCTTCGATTTTTTCAATCAAACCGGCATATTTTTGCCGCTTTTCGCTGCCGGACTTGCCGAACACATAGAGCAGGGCGTTGTTGTAATCGCGATTGCTCACGCAGGACCAGTAGCCGGGGATGGTTGCAAGTGTGGAAAGCGAAAGCGCACTGGTTACACCCTTTGCGACTCTTGCGTAAATCGGCGCTTTGACCGAGGCGTTCATATTTTCGAACATCCCGGACGCTTCCATGAAGTCGATCAAATCGACCATCCAATCGTCGAGCGTGACATCCATATCTACAAGGTAACGCTGGATGGCGTCACCGTCGGAAGCAAATTTTCCGCTGAAGGATTCGCTGATCGCGTCCTGGCCGTGCATCATCCCGCAATCAAGGCCAAGGCCGCAAACGCGGTTTTTGCTGCCGTACTTTGCAAGATAAGCCAAGATATAGTTTGTGCCGAGACACCGTCCGAACAAACCGACCTGCGACTTGCCCGTCATTTCACAAACGCCTTCAATATAAGCGTCGAGCCTGTCCGCAATTTCCAGCGGCGAGCGCCGCCAGTCATACCAGAAGTGGTAGTCGTTGACATCGTATGGACCGTTCGGGTTGGGTGTGGTCATCTGCTGCGCGTTTTTTTCGTAATCCGACGGGAGAATGTCGGTGCCGTAGCGCGGTTCCCCGTTTTCGTCCATCTGAACGCGGTCGGTCAGCTTTGCAACCTCGGCCTGCAGCGCGTCATAAAACCGATCCTCGTCAGCCGTAATCGCGCCTTTGATATAGGCTTTGAGCACCGTGAGGAAGGACTCCTTGAGGTCAAAGCCGTCGGGAAGAACGCCTTCCTGGCCGCTGAGGATGGCGCCCAGCGCAGCGGGAAAGGTGTAAGCTTTGTTGCCTTCGGCGTCAAAAATGTCATTGCCGTCGCCGGTCAGTTGGATCACGGGAATGTCGCCGGCGCTCTTTAATTCAATCTGCTGCGCTTCGGTTTCCGTCGCCGCGTCGCCCATCTCCTCGCCGAAGGCGGGGAGCATTGCACTGAACAAGAGCAGGCATATGAGCAACAGGGAGCATACTTTTTTCATTGGAATCTGCCTCCGTTCAAAGTTTTGGGATGCCGGTACCGTTGATGCTTCCATTCAAATGATCGGCAAAAGCTTTCAGCCAGGCGCGCTTGATCAGCTCGTGCCCAAAGCAAGTCGGATGCACGCCGTCAGAGAGCCAGTAGCTCGGCGGCGCAATCTTTGCGGCGCTGTCAAACGCTTCCTGCAGCGGCACAAAAACCAGTGCATGCCGCTGTGCCAGTGCGCGCACGACGGCAGCAACATCCCGCACATTCTTGGAAAAAACAGAAAAACGATCCGGCATCTGTGCACAGTCGTCCGTTCCCGTGCCGCGCAAAACAAACGGCTCAAGCAGCATCAGCTTTGTTTGCGGCAGCTTTTCGCGCGTTTCGCAAAGCAAGGCGTCATAGGTGCGCTCAAACTGCGCCAGATCAAGCGGAATATTGCTGTTCAGCCGGTGCCAAACGTCGTTGACGCCGATGAGCAAACTCATGTAATCCGGCTGCAGCTCAAAAATATCGGCGTTTCTGCGCGCATAAACTTCTTCGATCTTGTCGCCGCTGACGCCGCGATTTATGAATCTGTATGCGCCCGGGGCTTCAAAGCCGAGCGCGGCGGCAGTCAGCAGGGGATAGCCGTTGCCGAGACTTTCGTCGTTTGCGCGGTCGCGGAACACGTCGGTAATGGAATCGCCCTGAAAAAGGATCATTTTTGGATTCATACGCGCTCCTATTCAACAACGGTGACGTCAGAGATCGTCAGATCTTCCGCTACGGTGATGGAAACAATGTAGGACTTGATGGATCCGTCTTTTTCCCAGGGACGCTCATAGGAGAACGTCACGGTGCTCTTGCCCTTGGACTGCGCGGTGAATGTGAAGAATTCCGTGCCGCCGCGTCCTGCGATTGCAACGTTGCTGTGCTCTTCCTGGTCAGATTCATACCAGGTCTTTGTTTGCTTTACACTGTTGCCTTCCTGCTGAACCGTCCAGCTATATCCGGTGGAGGGGTTGCTGGAAAGCGCAAAGGTGACGGTGCTGCCGCTGACAGAATAGGTGTCGTCGTCAGAAAGCTTCAAGGCGGGCTCGCTCGGCGCTTTCAGGCTGATGCCCAAAGCGGAAAGCAGCGCAAGGAAGAAGGCGATCATTTTCTGAAAGAATTCCTTCATATTGAAACAACTCCTTTTTATATTTATATTCTATTATAATCCTTTTATGGTGCTTTGTCAATGAATGCCCCGTCCTTTCCGCTGTAAAATTCTGCTTTGATCGGGAAAAAGGCTTGCATTTTGCCATGAAATCTTTTACAATAAAGTGGAATCAAGCAGAAAGGAGTGTCATCAGTATGCTGAAATGCGGATTGAAAGGCAAACAGGAACGCTTTGTCACAACCGAGCTGACCGCAGCGTCATACGGCAGCGGCGCACTTGAGGTGTTTGCAACGCCGGCTATGATCGCGCTGCTGGAAGAAACGGCATGGAAAAGCGTTGCACCCCATCTTGACCCCGGCTGCAGCACGGTCGGCACAAAGGTCAATGTCAGCCATCTTGCGGCAACGCCGCTCGGTATGCGCGTATGGTGCGAAAGTGAATTGGTGGAGATCGACCGCCGGAGGCTTGTGTTTCAAATTGCGGTCTATGATGAGACCGGTCTGATCGGCGAAGGGACACACGAGCGCTTTGTGGTTGAAAACGAACGCTTTTTGAAAAAAGCGCAGGAGAAAAAGGCGTTATGAAGCTGCTCAAACAAATGCATATTAAAAATTTTCTGATGCTCACCCTCGCCGGCGCAATCAACGCGTTCGGCATCGTGTTTTTCCTGTATCCCGTGCAGCTTTATGACAGCGGAATTTCCGGCACGTCCATGCTGATGGCGCAGATCACGCCGCCGTTTTTGCCGCTTTCGCTGTTCCTTGCGGTGCTGAATGTGCCGCTGTTTCTCTACGGGCTGAAAAAGCAGGGCGCGGCGTTTACGATTTATGCGCTTTACGCCGTCGGCATCTACGCGCTGAGCGCCTGGCTGATGATGGATGTGCTGCCGGTGGATGTGACGCTTGCTTCGCCTTTGGCCGGAACCGATCTGCTGCTGTGTGCGCTGTTCGGCGGCATCATCTCCGGCGTCGGCAGCGGCCTTGCGATCCGCTATGGCGGCGCGATGGACGGCATCGAGGTCGTCGCGGTGATCTTTGCAAAAAAGCTCGGCATCACGGTCGGCACCTTCTGCATGATCTATAACGTCCTGCTGTATGTCGTCTGCGGCGTTGTGCTGCATAGCTGGATTTTGCCGCTGTATTCCATCGTGACCTATGCCGCCGCACTCAAGACGGTGGATTTCATCGTGGACGGCGTCGACCGCGCCAAGGCGGCCATGATTGTGACCGTGCGGCCGGATGAGATCTGCGACGCGCTGTCTGCGGCGTTTGAAACAGGCGCCACGGTCATCGACGCGAAGGGCGGCTATTCCCGCAGCGAAAAAACTGTGGTGTATTTTGTGGTGAACCGCTTTCAGGTTTCCAAAATGAAAACGCTTGTGCATGAGATCGACCCCACGGCGTATATCACGATCAACGAGGTGGTGGACGTGTTTTCCAGCAATTTGAGCGTTCAAAAGACGGAGAAAAAGGAGGAGACGGGCGATGTTCCGACCGATGAGAAGGTTCAAACAAGCAGTCAGTGAGGAAGACTGCCGCGCATTGCTGCAGCAAGCGCGCCGCGGCGTGCTTGCCGTGAACGGCGACAACGGCTACCCCTATGCGGTGCCGATGAATTTTTATTTTGACGGGGAAAAGGGGAGCATCTTTTTTCACTGTGCGCGTGAAGGGCACAAGCTCGATGCGATGCTGCGCGATGAAAAGGTCTGCTTCACCGTGTTCGGCGGCGATGTCAAGCGCGACGACTGGGCGTGGTATGTGAAAAGCGTTGTCGTGTTCGGCGAAGCGCAGCTTGTGACGGAGGAAGCGGAAAAAAACGCTCTTCTTCGCGCACTTGCAAAAAAGTATTTTCCGCCCGAGGAGGACGTGGAAGCCGATATGGCGCGCAACGCCGCCCGGGCGCTGGTGGTGGAAATCAAAATCCGCCACATGACCGGCAAACTGGTGCATGAGCATTGAAAGGACTTTATGAAGAGTGAAACTGAATTTGTGAATCGTAAAGCCAACCGTTTACCTGAATTTGACTATGCACAGAACGGCGTATATTTTTTAACGATATGTACACAAAACAGAGCGCAGGTACTCTCCTTTGTTTCCGTAGGGGCGGCCAGTGGCCGCCGGCCGCAGGTGCAGCTTTCGGAAATCGGCAGCATTGTGGAACAGACACTGACGGAAATACCGCTGCATTATTCGCACGTTTCGGTGGATCATTATGTGATTATGCCGGATCATGTACATTTGCTGCTTCGATTGGAAAGAAAGAGCAGGCGGCCACTGGCCGCCCCTACGGTTTCGCATATTGTGAACCAGTGGAAAGGAGCCGTGACGAGACGGCTGGGAAAAGCGATTTGGCAAAAGGGGTTTTATGACCATATTGTACGAGATGTTTATGACTACCAAGTGCGATGGCAGTATATAGAAGAAAACCCCGAACGATGGCTGCAAAAACAGAACAACATTGAAAGGACATGACAACATGAATCCGAAAATTTATCAAACCTTTCAGCAATCCGAGCTGGACGCGGTGCTGATGTATCACGCTCTGGCGCAAAACGCCAAAAGCGACGCGGAAAAAGCGCTGCTGCTGCGTTTGGGGGCGATCGAAGGCAAACATGCGGCTGTGCTGCGCGGCATTACGGAAAACGGTGAACTGCAGCCGACCGACGCAATGGCGAAACCCATCGCGCTGCTGGAGCGCTTTGCGGGGCGGCGCGTGACGTATTTTCTTGTTTCGCTCGGTGAAAAGGCGGCGTATTATCTTTATCAGCCGCTGGCAAAGCAGCACCCGGAGCTGCAGACCAACGCCAAAGAGGAGACCGAGCACGGCGACACCCTGCAATGGCTGGCAAAGGCAATCAAATAAAAAACGGCGGTCATTCCGATGGGAGTGACCGCTGTGTTTGGTTATGGGTAGGACAGTCCGCGCGGCAGTCCGAGCAGAAAATCTGCCGAAACATGGAAGAAGCTGCACAGCGCAACAATGTCTTCAACTGATGGTTCACATTTGCCGCATTCGATGTAGGAAACCTTGCGCTGCGTCATGCCGGTGCGCTCGCCGAGTTCTGTTTGATTCAGTTCAGCGTCTTCACGTAAATTGCGAACTTTTTCTCCAAACGAAAGTTTCATGATCATCACCCTGCTTTATTATAGTTTAGACAGAAACTTTCTATTGACTTATAGACAAAAATCGTCTATAATGATTTCACCAATACTTTTGTTCAGTGGAGGAATGCCTTATGAAACGACTCTTTTTCGCTGCGATTCTATTGCTTGTGCTTTTGCTGCTGCTGTCATCTTGCGCAGTTAACCCGGTTTCATTTACTGCAACCGGGGATGCAGTGACAATGACACCCGGCCGCAATGCTTTTTCTACGCGCTTTTGCGTCTATTGTCTTGGCACAAAGCAATGCAGCAATTGTGGAGGCAGTGGAAAAACGTATAATATTTGGACAGGGAAAAATCATCCTTGCCTACTTTGCGGTGGAACAGGCAAGTGTCCGTTTTGTCTGAATTTATGATGACGGTGTTCCGCCCGTCTCTTCGCCCGCCAGCGCCATCTCCTGCGCCGTCAGCTCGTCGCGCAAGCGGGCGATGATGCGCTTTTCCAGCCGCGAGATGTAGCTTTGTGAAATTCCCAGCCGGTCGGCGACCTGCTTTTGCGTATATTCCTTTGAGCCGAACAGCCCGAAGCGCAGCGTCATGATCTCCTTTTCGCGTGCGTCAAGCTGCCGCACAAGCTCGAGCAACCGGCTTTTTTCGTCGCGGCTTTCCAAATCGCGGCTGATCTCGTCGCTGTCGGAGCCGAGCACGTCGCACAGCAGCAGCTCGTTGCCGTCCCAATCTACATTCAGCGGCTCGTCGATGGAAACCTCGTTTTTGCGGCCGGCGCATTTGCGCAGATACATGAGAATTTCGTTTTCAATGCAGCGCGACGCGTAGGTGGCAAGCTTGATTTTTTTGGAGGGCCGAAACGTGTTCACCGCTTTGATCAGCCCCACGGTGCCGATGGAGATCAAATCTTCGATGCCGACGCCGGTGTTCTCGAATTTTCGCGCAATGTAGACCACCAGCCGCAAATTGTGCACAATCAGGCGGTCGCGGCCGCGTGCGTCGCCGCGTTCCAGCGCTTCCAGCGCCTGCGCCTCCTGCTTTTTGCTCAGCGGCTCCGGTAGTGTTTGCGCTCCGCCGATGTAATGGATTTCATTTTTTTGCAGCCCCAAAAAGCGAAGCAGCGCGCGCTTGCATTTTTTGAGGGTTCTTTTTATTTTTCGCATAGGATCACATTCATTTCCTCCATCAGATTCGGGTGCAGCAGCGCGCCGAAGTCGCCGCCGCAAAGCGGCGTGCTTGCCACCGCGATGTAAACGTCCGAAGTGCGAATCTCGCCGTCGGGACCGCGGATGCAGACCTCGTCCGGGCGAAAGCCGGGCAGTGTGCCTTCTCCCGTCAGCGCATGGCAGGGGATCGAGCGCACATGCAGCGCCGCGGCGCAGTCCGGCGAAGTCAGGTTTTTCCCGTCGAGCAGATCGCGCAGGACCCCTTCATATACCACGATCACCGGCAGGGCGGAAAACGGTTCTGTCAGGCGATTTCCGCTGTCCAAAAATGCGCTGCAGCTTGCCTCTTTTCGGCCGAGTGTGATGGTCAGCCGAAACAGGCTGTGCGCCGGTGCTCTTGCGCCGAGCAGCAGATGCAGCACATAAAACAGCGCGTAGCAAAGCACGGTCAGCACCACAAGCAGCAGCGTGTCGATGTTGAAATAGACCACGCTGCCGAAGTACAGCATGGATTTCGGGCGCAGCGTATGCCACAGCGCAAACATCAGCCCTGCAAAGACGAAGTTGACCGCGAAGAACACCGCATACAGCATCAAAAACCGCTTGCGGCTGCCGCGCCCGAAGGCAACGAGCACAAACACTGCTGCCGCAAGCAGACGCAGCAGCGCGAGCAGCAGCTTTGGGCAGGGCGGCAAAAAGATCACGAACGCGAACGCGCCGCCGAGCAGCGCCGCAGCCGTGCGCCGCAGTCTGCTGCCGTGAACACGGCATAGAAGATCGGTCGCCAGCAGCAGCGCAAACGTGACATAGGCGTTGAGCACGAATAGAATGTCCGCATAAACCACCACACGCATGCGCTCACCTCGCCTTCAAGTATAGCGCACCCGCGCCGCAAAAAGTGTCGGCCTGCGTCGCACAAAAAAAGAAAAAAGGCCCCGCGGGGCACCCTCCGTAAGGAAGGTGCCCGGGGCGGCTTTCGTAACAGTTGAAATAATATTGATTTTAGTAGATAATCGGTATGATGTTTGTCATGCCGATTTTTCTTGTTTCAGTGCTTTTTGAAGCTCAGTTTCCATTTCTTCCGGTTCAAGCTTTTTGACAATGCCC
>JAFTCX010000080.1 GCA_017454485.1 Clostridia bacterium
GTGGCTTTCGCTGCCCTTGCCGCCGTGATGGCCGCCTTCAATGTACTTCTTTGCGTCGTCCCATGCGCCGCCGGCGTTGGACATGAAGATTGCAAGCAGAACGCCCGTCACAAGCGAACCGGCAAGCAGACCGCCGAGCGCGTTGGTGCCGAGCAGGATGCCGACGCAAAGCGGCGCAGCCACGGCAAGCACGCCGGGAACGATCATTTCACGCAGGGAAGCCTTTGTGGAGATCGCCACGCAGGTCTTATAGTCGGGTTTACCCTTGCCCTGCAGGATGCCCGGAATCTCGCGGAACTGACGGCGAACCTCTTCAATCATCTGGTGCGCGGCCTTGGAAACGGATTCCATGGTGAACGCGGAAAAGATAAACGGCAGCATACCGCCGAGCAGCAGGCCGATGACGACGTTGCTGTTGAGAATGTCGATGCTCTGCAGACCGACAGCCTCTTTATAGGAGAAGAACAGCGCCAGCGCGGTGAGCGCTGCGGAACCGATCGCAAAGCCCTTGCCCATGGCGGCGGTGGTGTTGCCGACGGAATCGAGCTTGTCGGTGATGTTGCGGACAGATTCGTCCAGACCGCTCATCTCGGCAATGCCGCCCGCGTTGTCCGCGATGGGACCGTAGGCGTCGACAGCAACGGTGATGCCGGTGGTAGAAAGCATACCGACAGCCGCAAGCGCAATGCCGTAGATGCCGCCGGCCATGCCGCCAACCTTGTTGCCGCAGAAGAAGGCGATGAAGATGCCAATGCAGATGAGGACGATGGTGATCGCCGTGGACTGGAAGCCGGTAGCGATACCGGAAATGATGTTGGTCGCGGAGCCGGTCTCAGACTGCTCTGCAATTTTTTTGACAAAACGGTAAGCGTCAGAGGTGTACACCTCGGTGAAATAGCCGATCAAAACGCCGACGATCAGACCGGCGACGATGGTGATGCCGAAGAGATAAGAACCGAGCAGCACCTTGCTGAGCACAAGGGAACCGACAAGTACAACGCCGGAAGCGACGTAGGTGCCGATCTTCAGCGATTTTGCGGGGTTCTTGTCGCCGCGGACAAAGAAGGTGCCGATAACGGAGGAGCAAAGACCCAGCGCAGCGATCAGCAGCGGGAAGAGCAGACCCTTCACATCTCTTGCAAAGGCAAGACCGAGCGTCATTGCGGAAATCACAGCGCCGCCGTAGCTTTCGAACAAGTCGGCGCCCATGCCGGCCACGTCGCCCACGTTGTCGGCGATGACGGCAGGGTTGCGCGGGTCGTCTTCGGGAATGCCGGCTTCCACCTTACCCACAAGGTCGGCGCCGACGTCAGCCGCTTTGGTATAGATACCGCCGCCCACACGGGCAAACAGAGCGATGGAGGAAGCGCCGAGCGAAAAGCCGAAGAGCACGTCGGCGTTCTTGGTGATGGCATAGATCACGGAGATGCCGAGCAGACCGAAGCCCGCCACGCAAAGGCCCATGACCGCACCGCCGGAAAATGCAACGGAAAGCGCTTTCGCCATACCCTTTTCCTTTGCCGCGTTCGCGGTGCGCACATTCGCGAGCGTCGCCACCTGCATGCCGAAATAACCGGCTGCGATGGAGAACACAGCGCCGACAAGGAAGCACACGGCCTCCAGCCAGTTTTTCAGCGCAAAGCCGATGGCGAGGAAGATCACGGCGATGAAGATGACGATGATCTTGTACTCGGAAAAGAGGAAAGCGGTCGCGCCCTCATGGATGGAGGCGGCGATCTCTTTCATGCGGGCAGTGCCTTCCGGCTGCTTTTTGACCTTCAGCGCAAGATACAGCGCGAAGAGCAGACCGAGCACACTGACTGCGGGCACGAGATAGATGAGTTTGTCCATAGTGTTACTCCTTTAAAATATGTTTTCCCCATAGTGGCTTCTCCAAATCACATCACTATGTTGTACCCAATATCATACCCTAAAATTTGACATCTGTCAAGATTTCGGGCTCATTTCATGGCATTGTTCAATAATTTTTTTCTTTTTAAGAACGAGATTTTAGAGTGTTCCGAAACATAAGCGTTAAATACGCTTGACAACATATTAGAAATGTGCTACGCTTCAATAAAAAGGAGATGAAATCATGACAATAAAAAAAGTCTTTTTTCTGCTTTTGACTCTATTTTTGCTTATTTTCTTCGCTATGCCGGTGTTTGCCGCAGATGAAAATAATGCCATTCAATTCATTGCACATCGCGGATTTTCTTCCCGTGCTCCTGAAAACACGCTTGCTGCGTTTCGTCTTGCCGGCGAAGCCAGATTTCAAGGCTGTGAGTTTGACATTCACCCAACAGCCGACAATCACTGGGTCGTCATGCACGACATGACGCTGCTGCGCACCACAAATGGCGTCGGGCCTCTTTCCGCCTATTCGCTTGATGCACTGAAAGCATTTAAAATCACCAGCGGAAACCACGTAGACAACTATCCTGACGAGAGAATCCCAACAATTGAGGAAGCATTGGATGTTTGTGCCGCCTACCATATGAAGCCTTTCGTTGAACTAAAAGCCGGAACCCAGCGTCAACTTCATGAGCTTGCAACGCTGGTGAAAGACCGCGAGGACAGTGAAAATGTCGTGTTTATTTCCTATTTTCCAACCTTACTGCAACAATTGAAGGCCGAACTTCCGAACAATTCTATGTTCTTGGTTGTGGTTCAGGCAAACCGTCTTTCGATTGATCTTTGCCGTAATCTTGACCTTGACGGTATTTCTTTCAACTACATTTTCACGCCGCCTTGGATCATCTCATCCATACAAAAAGCCGGTCTGATTCCTTGTGCATGGACAGTCAATCATGCTTATGATATGAAAAAGCTGAAAGAAAAAGGCGTCCAATTTATGACCTGCAATGTAAACATCCAAGAAGCTGTTACAGCGAACGGACCGGACACAACGGGGGAAATCATTCTTTATTATTTAAAACAAATCATTGCTGTCAGTTCTGGCATTTTTGCATTATAAGCAACAAAAAGCACACGCGTCGTTGAATCTGGACGCGTGTGTTTTTGCTTTATTTATGTGCGCAACTCGACCGTGATTTCGTTCGTCATGTAATCGAAAACGACGCGCACAACGGTGTTGTCTTCGGCAATGTTCAGCGCACCCTTGCTTCCCGTTCCGCTGAACGGGAATGCGTGCGCCGTGCTCACACAGGCGCTCAGCGTGCCCCAGGTGGAAACGGCAAAATCATAGTCTCCGGCAAAGGGCATCACGAACGAAAGCGCGTATTTCCCGCCGCCGATGTAATGCATGCGCGTGATCTCGCTGTTGGAATCGTCCGCAACCGCGCCGACATAGGGCTGGAAGGAGCCGTAAAGCACCACCTTTTCGGGATAGCGCACACCGGTCTCGGGGTCGTCCTCGTTTTTTCCGCCGTAATCGAGCATGGAAGGATTGCCGAGCGCGCGGAACTTATCATAGCCCTCATGCAGCAGCTTTGCCGCCGCGTCCTCCTGCGAAAACCCGCCGGGGCAAGCGTCGGAACGGTTGTTGAGCTTATAGGTCGTGCTCTGTCCGTCCCCGCCTTCACCGAGCCCGCGCATGAGCGGAAAGGCAAAAAAGCCGTCCGGGTTGTTGATGGCTGTCCATTTGAAGGAATAATCAAGGAATTTGTTGCGCTCCTCTTCGGGCTGGCAGCCAAACCAGGAGATCTGGTCGCCGCCCCACCACTGGTTCCAGGCGCGTTCTTCATAGCTTTGGTTTTCATACGCCCACTTGTCTCTGCCGCCCCAGTTGTCATACTCATACAAAAACGGCAGCGCTTCCTCATAGACGCCCTCCGGCGAAATGCCGCCGCCGCTTTTGCCCTCGCGCACAAGCACCAGCTTTTCGCCCGGCCGGTCAAGGATCGGAAAGCGCGTAAACGGCATGGCGTTGTAATCGAGCAGGCTGTGGCCGTTCACCACCAGCGAATGGGAGTGCGCGTCAAAAATCACCTTGTGGCGGCGCGCATGCTCCTTGCCGTAGGCGCGCAGCATGGAGAGCACCTTGCCGATGCCCTTGCAGCCGCGGTCATGCCCCGTATAAAGATGGATCTGTCCCATGTGGAACGCCTCATAGCCGCTGTCGATGTATCGCACGCCGCGATAATAGAACCACATCTGCGTTTCCGTTTGCGAGATATCGGGCATACAGTCCCAGGTGTCGGTACCCTTCGGAAACAGGCAGGCGTCGTAGTTGAAATTGCGGCTTTCCACCGGCAGGCCGAACGCCTCAAACACCCACGCCGGCACCGGCACAGGTTCCACATCCTCGCGGTAGAGCGCTTCGAAAATGCACGCTTGCAGAATGATCTCCGGATCCGCGGCGTGAATCTTGTCTGCCGCCGCCTTCACTTTTGCAAAATGCGCCTCCTCAGGCATATCGCCCTTCCAGATCCCGGCAGCGCGGCCGAGAAATTTCAGCCCCGTTTTCAGCACCACGCGGATGTCGTCGTCAAGCGTATCGCTCATGGAGATCCACTGTGCGCTCGCCGCGTGTGAGAGATAATATTCCAAAACCTTGCGCGGCATACTGCCGTCAAAATAACCCTTGCTCAATGTTTTTCTCCTTTATGTATCGTTATGAATATGTCCGAAAACTTCGATCTCGCCTTTGTCACCGATGACAGCGAGCACCCCGTCTTCCACACCGGTAAGATAAGTCTGCGCATCACAGATGTCTTTGATTCTCGCGCGCGATTCTTTGTTGTGCTGAGCATCATAGCTTGTGAGCACGCAGATGCGCGGCATGAGTGCTTGAATCAAAAACGCGGGATTGTTGCCGTCGATGCCGTGGTGACACAGCTTGAACAGATCAACCTTTCCGATTTGCGGCGCAAGCCGTGTCAGATCGCCGGTGGCGTCTTCCAAATCCGCACCGAGGAAGATGCGTGTGCCGTTCTTTTCAATGAGCATCCCGACAGACTGGTCGTTTTCCCCAACCTTTTCTTCAACCGCGGGGTCGTCTGTGTTCAGCAGCGTGATTTTAAAATTGCCGAGCTGAAACGGCGTGCCGTTCATTTCGGAAATCACGGGAATATTCCTTGCCCGCAGTGCGGCGATCGTCTGGTCATAGACCTCCTGATTGTCCCATTCCGTATTTTCCGCGTCGTTGATGCGGCTGCTGTCATATTTTTTGAGATATGCGCGGTCGACCGTCACATCCGGGTCGACAAGAATCGTATCAAAACCGCCGAGATGGTCGGAATGCGCGTGCGTGCCGAGCACAAAATCCAAATGCACCTTGCCTTGCGCATCTGCCGCGTGCGACTTCAAATATGTCAGCACCTTCTGTTCAAAGCCTTCCAGTTCAAGCTCCGGAAAGCCGCGCGGATTATCGGTGTCTTCTCCCGCGTCTACCATTGCAAAGTGTCCGTCGCTTTCAAGCAAAATCGCGTCGGAGTTTCCGGTGTTTAAAAAGTGGATACAATCGGTGGCTTTCATACGCACATCCTCCCTAACGTGTTCAAGTGTTGCTGCAGTTTCCGGCGCATCGGCGGGTGTTTCCTTTTGAAAAGAGCTGCAGGCTGCAAGGCCGCTGAGCATCAGCCAGAGCAACAGAATTGCCGCCGCAGCTCGCCGCATGTATATTTTCATCTTGCAATCTCCCTAAAAAACAATGACCGGTTCCACGGGAAGCGCCTCGACCGCGCCGGCTTCGTTGTCTTTTTCCGCCCGTTCGCCGAGCGTGAGCTTCATCTGAATCGGATAATGATCGCTCGGATACACGCCGTCATAGCAATCGCGCAAAATGCGGTACTGCTTCACGTCAACGCCCGTTTTGGAAACGAAGAAGTAATCGTCGATTTCCGTGGAATCCACCTGCTTCCAGCCGATGCCGTGCCAGGTCGCGCCGTCGTCGGAATCCGCCGTGCAGTATTTCGCGTTGTCAAAATAGCTCAGCGCCGTGCTGTAGGCGTCGCCCCGCTCCGCAACAAAATTCATATCGCCCATCAGAATGCACGGGATATCGCCGTATTGCTTCATGCGCTCGGCAATCATTTTGACTCCGTTGATGCGCGCCTGCCGGCCCAGATGGTCGAGATGGGTGTTAAACACAGCCAGGTGCGTGCCGTCGCTTTTTTGCGCAAGAATCAAAAACGAGCAAACGCGGTAGCACTCTGCGTCCCAGCCCTTCGACATCTTTTCGGGCGTTTCGCTCACCCAAAAGCTGCCCCTTTCTATCAGATCGAACTTCGCCGTGTTGTAAAACAGCGGCGTGCTGCCCGAAAAAGCGCCGTCGTCGGAGTAAAGAATTTCGCTGTCATAACCCCGGAGCGATTTTTTCAAATAGGTATACTGCACCTTTGTGACTTCCTGCATCCCGAGAATATCCGGCGCCGCCTTTTCCAGCGTTTTTACAAACAGCGGCGCACGCACAAACCAGTGGGTGTTGCCCTTGTCGTCCTGATCAAAGCCGCGCACATTCGCGTTCACGACCGTGATGGCGTCTTTGTCGGCGATCTGTGTGATATCAAAGGACGGCTGATCCTTGCGATAGTTCAAATACGCAGGGAACATGGTGAGCACACAGAAGAAAAAAAGCACCATGCGTTTGAGCAGTTCATACATAAAAAAAGGCCTCCCATTCATTTTTTTCATTTTACCATAATTTGTCCAACAAATGTCCAGCAAAGGTGCAAAAGAATTGTTAATTTTTTTTGAATTCCATGAAAATGTGAATCTTTTTGTTGGACATTTGTTGGACAACATGGTATAAATTAAATAAGCAACCTTTTTTGTTGTTTTAACATTCGTTTTGATACTTTAAGGAGGAATGCACTATGGCAAACGCAGCCGGACTGGACGCGTTCAAAGAAATCCACGAAGAAAAAGCAAAGAAAGACGGAAAGACCGTCAAGATCGGCATCATCGGCACAGGCTGGATCGCCGAAAGCCATGTCGAATGCTATAAAGAAATGGACGATGTGGAAATCGTCGCGCTGGCAGATCTTGTGCCGGGCAAGGCGAAGGAATTTGCCGAAAAGTTCGGTCTTGAAAACGCACGCATCTATGACAGCGACGAAGCACTCATTGCGGCGGAAAAGGACCTTGACGGCGTGAGCATCTGCACCTATAACTGCCAGCACGCTCCCTGCGCCATCCATGCGCTGGACGCGGGCATCAACGTGATGCTGGAAAAACCGTTCACCGTCACGCTTGACGAGGCCATCGAAGTCATGCGCGCCGAAAAGCGCAGCGGAAAAATTCTCACCATCGGCTTCCAGCCGCGCATGAGCGAAAACATGAAGATGATCAAAAAAATCGTGCAGTCCGGTGAACTGGGCAAGGTCTACTACCTGCAGTCCGGCGGCGGCAGACGCCGCGGCATTCCGACCCCGTTCGGCACCACCTTCATCGAGAAGGAAACCGGCGGCATCGGCGCTGTGGGCGATATCGGCTCTTATTCTCTCGATATGCTGCTTGGCGCTGTCGGCTATCCGAAGCCGCTGACCGTTTCCGGTTATACCTCAGCGTTTTTCGGCAAGGATCCCGGCTATTATCCCGGTCATCCCGAATATGCCGAAAAATTCGGCGTGGATGATTTTGCCGCCGGCTTTGTGCGTCTGGAGGGCGATATCATCCTTGACTTCCGTATCTCCTGGGCCATGAACATGGACACCCCAGGCGACGCGATCATTCTCGGCACCAAGGGCGGTCTGCGCATCCCCTCCACCGACTGCTGGAACGGCGAATTTGACAAGCCGCTGAAGATCTATAAGACCGTCTGCGGCGAAGAGATCGTCTATGAAGTGCCCCTGAAGCCGACAAAGAACCTTTTCCTCGAAAAGCTGCGCGCCTTTGTGGACGCCATTCAGGAGGGCGGCAAACCGACCGTTCCCTCTTCGGAGATCGTGTTCAACCAGGCGATCATCGACGGCATCGTCCGTTCCGCGGCCTGCGGCAAAGAGATTGCCATCGACATCCCCGAGGTGTAAGCCATGGCGATGAAGCTCGGGATCATCACAGAGCCGGACGTTGAAAGCGCAAAATGGGCGGCCGGCAAGGGTCTGCACTATCTCGAATACTGCTACAACGGCGGAAGTGACCTCGCTGTGCTGGAATCCCGTATTCCGGCACTGAAAAAAGCCTATGCGGACTATGATCTGCATCTCGGCGCCCTCGGCCGCTGGAACGAAAAAAAGATTGCGCCCGACGGCACACTGCTGGAAGAGGGCGTGCAAAACACCAAACGGCTGATCGACATTGCCGCTGAGCTCGGCGCACCCGTGTTCAACACCGGCGTCAACTATGTTGAAACGCTCAGCATGCTCGACAATCTCAACGCGGCAGTCAAATTTTTACGCCTTGCCGTGGATTACGGCAAACAGAAGGGCGTGAAGGTCGCCGTTTACAACTGCGACTGGTGCAACTACATCCGCGAGCCCGCCACATGGCGCATCGTGCTGGAAGCAGTGCCGGAGCTCGGCATCAAATTTGACCCGTCGCATTGCATCAACGTCCATCACGGCGATGTTCTCGCAGAAGTTCACGAATTCGGCGCGCGCATCTATCACTTCCACATCAAGGGCACGCTGAACATCGACGGCCGTCATGTGGACGATCCGCCCGCCGGGCTTGACGCCACAAACTGGCCCGCCATTCTCGGTCTGCTTTATGCGCAGCAGTACGACGGTATGCTCTCCATTGAGCCGCATTCCGCCACCTGGCGCGGCGAGATGGGCGACTGGGGCGTAGACTATACAATCCAATACATTTCTAATATGCTTTATAAAGGATGATGACTTATGAAACTCGGTGTACAGCTTTATTCCGTCCGCGACGAGATGGGCGAAGATTTTGAGGGAACGCTCAAAAAGGTCAAAGACATGGGCTATGAGGGCGTGGAGTTCGCCGGCCTTTACGGCAAAAGCGCCGCAGAGGTCAAAGCGCTGTGTGAAAAATACGGGCTGGTTCCCGTTTCGGCACATGTGGCGCTGCACGAAATGCTCGACGATGAAAGCGTGCTGAAAACCTATGCGGACATCGGCTGCAAATTCATCGCAATTCCCTGGCTGAACGAAGAGGATCGCCCGGGACACGCGGCGTTTGAGCAGAACCTGCCGAAGATTTTGGCGCTCGCAAAACGTGCCCAAGAGCTCGGCATGTTCCTGGCCTATCACAACCACGACTTTGAATTTGAAAAAATCGACGGCGAATACGTGCTCGATATGCTCTATCGCATCATCCCGGCAGAGCTCCTCAAAGCGGAGCTTGACACCTGCTGGGTCAACGTCGGCGGTGAAGACCCGGCCAAATATGTGCGCAAATACGCCGGCCGTGTGGACATCATCCACCTCAAGGATTTTGCCGGCAAAAAGAGCGAAAATATGTATGCGCTCATCGGCGTGAACGACGGCAAAAAAGATGACACCGTCGGCAGCTTTGAGTTCCGTCCGGTCGGTATGGGTCTGCAGGATATGCCCGCCATTCTCAAGGCCGCCGAGGAAAGCGGCACAGAATGGGCCGTTGTGGAAATGGACAGCCCGGCGCTCGGTCTGACGCCGCTGGAATGCATTGAAAAGAGCGCGGCTTATTTGAAACCGCTGCTGTAAAGGAGAAAAGCACTATGAAACTCGGCGTATTGACCAACATGATCGGCTCCTGGCCGCTGGAAAAAGCACTGGCCTACTTTACCTCGCTCGGCATCGAGATGGTGGAGATCGGCGCCGGCGGCTATCCGGGCAAGGAGCACGCGGACCCCGAGGTGCTGCTGCACAGCGAAAGCAAGCTGCGGGAATTCAAGGATCTCATTGAAAAATACGGCGTCGGAATCAGCGCCATCAGCTGCCACGGCAACCCCGTGCACCCGAACAAGGAGATTGCAAAGCAGTTCGACGCCGAAATGCGTCAGGCTGTTCTGCTTGCGGAAAAGCTCGATATTCATCAGATCAACACGTTTTCCGGCTGCCCGGGCGACTGCCCGACTTCGGAAAACCCGAACTGGGTGACCTGCCCGTGGCCGAATGAATTCCTTGATATTTTGAACTACCAGTGGAACGACGTGCTGCTGCCCTACTGGGCGGAGTTTGTCAAATTCGCCGCCGACCACGGGGTAGACAAAATCGGCTTTGAGCTGCACCCGGGCTTCTGCGTCTATAACACGCAGTCCATGCTGCGCATCCGCAAGGAGATCGGTCCCGCGCTGGGCGCGAACCTTGACCCGAGCCACCTGATCTGGCAGGGCATGGAGCCCGTTGCGGTCATTCGTGCACTGGGCGACGCGATTTTCCACTTCCACGCCAAGGACACCAAGGTTGACAAATACAACACCGCCGTCAACGGCGTTTTGGACACAAAGCCCTACAGCGACGAAATTCACCGCTCCTGGGTGTTCCGTTCCGTCGGCTACGGCAACGACGAGCTTTACTGGAAGGACATCATCAGCAACCTGCGCATGGTTGGCTACGACCACGCCATCTCCATTGAGCACGAGGACTCCATCCTCAGCCAAAAGGAAGGTCTGGAACGCGCCGTTTCCATGCTCAAGCGCTGCATGATCGGCGAACAGCCCGGCGATATGTGGTGGGTATAAGCGAAGAAAAGAGGGACCCGATATGGAAAAAATCAAAGTTGCTGTCGTCGGCTTCGGCGGCATGGGCGGCTGGCATGTGGACCGGTTGTTGCATATGGAAAAATTCAGCCTCTCCGGCGTGTGGGACATTGACCCCGAACGGCTGGAAGAGGCAAGAGAACGCGGCATTCACACCTACGCGTCGTTTGAGGACGTGCTTGCGGACAAGGAACTGGAGCTTGTGGTGGTTGCCACATGGAACGACGTGCACAAGCCGCTTTGCATCGCAGCCATGCGCGCGGGCAAAAATGTGATTTCGGAAAAGCCGGTGGCCATGAGCCTGGAAGAGCTCGACGAAATGATTGCCGTTTCCAAAGAGACCGGCAAGCTCTTCACCGTGCATCAGAACCGCCGCTGGGACGACGATTTTTTGACGATGGTGAACATTGTGCAAAAGAACAAGCTCGGCAAGGTGTTCCGCATTGAATCGCGCGTGCAGGGCTCGCGCGGCATTCCCGGCGACTGGCGCAGAGAAAAGGGCCACGGCGGCGGCATGGTGCTCGACTGGGGCGTGCATCTGCTCGATCAGGCGCTGACAATGAACGACGAAATCGCGCTGCAAAGCGTTTGGGCGCAGACCACACACATCACCAACGACGAATGCGACGACGGCTTTTATTGCGAACTGCAGTTTGAAAACGGGCTGCACTACGCGGTGGAGGTCACAACCAACAACTTCATCTCCCTGCCGCGCTGGTACATTCTCGGCGAAAACGGCTCCGCCGTGATTGAGGACTGGGAGCTGAACGGCAAAATGACGCTGGTGCACAACTGGGACAAGATCGATTCCGTTCCCGTCAAAGCCGGCACGGGCATCACCAAGACGATGGCGCCGCGCACGGACGAAACGATTCACGACGCGCCGCTGGAAAAAATCAACGGCAAATGGGAGCAGTATTACGACAACATCTACGACGTGCTCAAAAACGGCAAAACGCAGACGGTCACCCACCGTCAGATGCGCCGCTGCCTGAAGCTGATTGAAGCGATTTTTGAATCAGCCGAAAAAAATCAGGTGATTGCGTTTGATGAAAATAAATAAAGTCGGGAGTCGTTAGTCGGTAGTCATTAGTATGTGAAATAGCCGTGCGCAGTTTTCAGCGGCGGCATATAGAAACTGAATCCGTAGGGGCGGCCATTGGCCGCCCGTTTTTTTGTGGAAAGCTTGACTTCTTTCGGAGGATATGATAAAGTATAGGTGCCAAACAAAAAAGTGAAGCTTATTTCACAGATATTTTTATGCATGCATGATATAAACGTGCAGGAGGTGCAACCTAATAAAAAGGTGCATCTGTTATCTCCTGCGCGCACACTTTGTCATGCTGTGCAATAAGCTGAGATCTTTTTTGTTTGGCGACGAAATGAGATGCACTTTTTATGCGTCTCATATGAGGCGCTTTTTTGTTGCCTCAAAACTCTATTTTATTTCCGAAAGGAGAAGTCAAACATGAAAAAAACGAAACGGGTCATGTCCATTGTTCTTGCTGTGCTGATGCTGATTTGTGCTGTGCCGGTGATGGAGGCGGATGCGGCAACATTTTCCCCGCGCTTGACAGCACCGGAGCGAACCGGTTATTACGGTACGCAAAACAGTTACAATCCATTCTGGACAAATTCGAGCGCCGGAAACGGAAACTGTACTTGGTATGCGTGGGGCAGAGCTTATGAACTGCTTGGCTCCAGACCGCAACTCAGTACAGGAAATGCAAACACATGGTATCCGCGCAATCAAAGTAACGGTGCATATCCATACGGCTCAACGCCGAAGCTTGGCGCGATCGCTTGTTGGGCTACTGGAAGCGCTGGTCATGTTGCTGTTGTGGAAGCTATCAACGATGATGGAACTTTTACAATTTCAGAATCATCATGGAGTGCGACTTCTTGGTGGTTCAGAATAAATACAATTAGAACTTCGTATTATTCCAGTTTTCAAGGGTTCATATATATTGGGGACTTTTCGAATGTGCCAATAGCGGCACCGTCATGGGCAACCATTACTGTTGATTATAACAGTATCCCGGTTGGAAACAATATCAATTTTATTTTTAATAGTGAACGCGCCACCGGATATACAATCGGAATCAACAAGGGGAGTACACGTGTTTTAACGCAGGATATAAGAAGTAATCAGTTTTCCTACAATTGCACGATAAAGGGAGACTATTCGGCTTATGTAACCGCATGGAATGAATCCGGTCATGTAGATAGTCAGGAAGTCTATTTCTCCGTTTATGATTCCAAGCCTTCTTCTAGCAGTATTCAATCTAATACAAAAGCATTGAGGGTGGGAAACACCATCTGGTTTGAATTTGATAGCGACACAGCGGTCGGATATACGATTGGAATTGATAAAAATGGTGGTCGTGTTTTGACACAAGATGTCAGAGAGAGAGAATTCTCCTATAATTGTGCATCGGTTGGAATATATTCTGCATATGTCACTGCATGGAATAATTTCGGATTAACGGATAGTCAAAGAGTTTATTGGACTGTTTATGATTCAAAACCAACTATCAGTACTATAACTGCAAGTCATGAATTGTTGCCAATCAATCAAACAATTACTTTTTCTTTTGAAAGCGATACAGCGATTGGATATACAATTGGAATCGATAGGAATGGATCACGTATCCTAACGCAGGATATAAGAGAGGAAGAATTTTCATACACTTGCAGTTCACTCGGAGATTTTTCGGCATATGTAACTGCTTGGAATGAAATTGGAATAAAGGATAGCAATCGAGTGAATTGGACGGTTTATGATCCAAATCATATCCACGCTTACACTTCTTCCGTCACCACACCTGCAACATGTATTGCAACCGGTGTAAAAACTTATACCTGCACTGTCTGCAACGCGACTAAAACCGAAACCATTTCCATCAACGTAAACCATCACGTCAACACTAAGAATATCGCTGCAACCCCCTCCACCTGCACTGTGAAAGGCTACACCGCCGGTGTTTACTGCAACGACTGCAAGAAGTACATCAGCGGACACACCGAGCAGGCGCTTTCCGCCCATCAGACCACAACCGTCAACGTCAAAAACGCAACCTATGACGCCGAAGGTTACACCGGCGACACCTATTGCTCGGTCTGCAAGCAGACGCTTTCCTATGGCACGGTCATTCCAAAGCTGGTGAAGCCCGACGAGCCCACCAACCCCACAAATCCTACCCAGCCGACAAATCCGGCACCGCAGCCCCAGCAAAGCGGCTCCTGTCGCTATTGCGGCGGCACTCATACAGGTTTCCCCGGCGTTTTGATCGGCTTCTTCCACAGTATTCTTGCGTTGTTCGGTCTGCGCAAATAACAAACCTCATCCGGCCTTCGGCCACCTTCCCCGCCCGCGGGGAAGGCTTTTTTTGCATGGTTTTCTTTTGGTTCCTTTTCTTTTCAAAAAGAAAAGGAACCCGCCGCGGCTTTTTCGCTCACGGCGGGGTTTTCTATCCGCTGACAGCTAGCAGCTAACAGCTAACAGCTATCGACTAACGACTATCGACTGCCGACTCATTTCTCATACGAAAAATACGCCTTGCAGGCACGGAATGTGCTGTAAACATCGCTTTTGGCAACCACTTCAAACGGCGCGTGCATCGACAGCACGGGCACGCCGAGATCGACCACATCCACGTTCATGTTGGCAACATACATTGCCACCGTGCCGCCGCCGCCCTCATCGACCTTGCCGAGCTCGCCGATCTGCCAGCAGACGTTTTCGCTGTCCAGCGCGGCGCGAACCCAGCCGAGGAATTCCGCGTGCGCGTCAGAGCTGCCGCTCTTGCCGCGTGCGCCGGTGTATTTTGTGATGACCGCGCCGTGGTTGAGGAACGCGGCGTTCAGCTTGTCGTGCACCTGCGGGAAGGTCGGGTCAAAGCCGGCGTTGACGTCGGCGGAAAGGCAGGAGGATTTTCCGAGCACACGGTGCACGGGCACGCCCGCCTGCATGGCAAGCTCGGCGATGAAATCGTGCAGATAAGCCGAATTCAAGCCGGTGTTGCCGTCGGAGCCGATCTCCTCCTTGTCGGTGAGCACGGTCAGCGAGGTTTTCACGGGCACGTCAACGGCAAGCAGCGCCTCCATCGCGGGATAGGCGCACACACGGTCGTCGTGGCCGTAAGCGCCGATCATGCTGCGGTCAAAGCCGATGTCGCGCGCTTGGAACGCCGGAACCAGCTCCAGCTCGGCGGAGATGAAATCGTCCTCGGTGATGCCGTATTTTTCGTTCAGCAACCGCAGAAGGTTCAGCTTGACAAGTTCGCTTCCCTCGTCGTCCTTGAACGGGCGCGAACCGATCAAAATGTTCAGCTCCTCGCCCTTGATGCCGTCAGCCAGCGTGCGCTTGGACTGTTCAGCCGCAAGGTGCGGCAGCAAATCGGTGACCACGAACTGCGGCTCGCCGGGTTCTTCACCCAAACGAACACAGACTTTTTCGCCGTTCTTTTTGACAAATACACCGTGCAGCGACAGCGGAATGGCGACCCACTGATACTTGCGGATGCCGCCGTAGTAATGCGTTTTGAAGTAGCCCAGCTCGTCGCTTTCATACAGCGGGGTCGGCTTGAGATCGAGACGCGGAGAGTCAATGTGCGACGCGACGATGCGCACGCCGTTTGCAACGCTCTCTTTGCCGAACACGCACAAGATGACCGATTTGCCGCGGTTGCCGAAGTAGACCTTGTCGCCCGGGGCGTAGGTTTTTTCGGGATCAAACGGGACAAAGCCCGCCTCTTCAATGTGCTTCACAATCCAGCCAAAGCATTCGCGCTCGGTTTTTGCGCCGTTCAAAAACGCTTTGTACCCCTCGCAGAACGCGTCGGCCTTTGCCGTTTCGTCTGCGTCAAAGCGCGCGGTGAAGTGTTCGTTTTTGCGGAACAACTGCTCCTTGAGCTGTTCAGCCTTTGATTTTTCCTTGTCCATAATGGAACCTCCTTAATCTAAATCGTAGAGTGCGGCGTAAATGCGCTGCACTTTTTTTACTCTTTTTACATAGCGCTCCGTGGTGCCGAACGGAATGGCGCGCAGCGTTTTTCCGTCGGCGCTGTATTGTTCGTCCCGCAGCCATTTGCCGACATTGCCGATCCCCGCGTGATAGGCGGCGACCGCCGTGCTTTGTTCGCCGGAAAATTCCGAAAGAAGAATGCGCAGCAGATAGCAGCCGTAGCGCACGTTAATTGCCGGATCGAACAGATCGTCTTCGGCGTGCTCCTCGCCGAGTTTTGTGCAAAGCCAGCGGAAGGTTTCCGGCATAAGCTGCATCAGTCCGCGTGCGCCGACGTTTGACACCGCCTGCGGATCAAAGCCGCTTTCACACATGATGACGGCGTAGACGAACGAGCGCGGCAAATTTTGCGCACGGCAACCGATTTCGACCTCTTTTTCATATTGCAGCGGATATAATGATTTCAGCACACCGCGCACGGCAAGTCTGCCGGTGAAGCCGACCAGAAAGCCGGCAAGCACGCAAAGCAGCAAAATCAGCGCGACGGTGCGCGGATGAAATCTGCGGCGTATGCGGCGGGAATTATTCAAGCGTTCCAAGGGCGGCCTCCAGTGCGTTCGGTGTGTTGTTTTCAATGATGATGTCGGCCTGTGAAAGATAATAGTCGTCCTCTTTCTGCATCCGCATCCGCGCACGCGCGTCTTCTTCGCTTAAGCCGTCGCGGGAACGAATGCGCTGCAAGCGCACGCTTTCCGGCGCGGTGACGACGATGATTTTTTCACACAGCGCTTTGGACGGACTTTCCAGCAGCGCCGCCGCGTCAAACACGCAGCGGGTAAAGCCGGCGTTTTGCGCCTTTTGCACCTCGGCGCGTAAAAGCGCGTCGATGGCGGGATGGGTGATTGCGTCAAGCTGCTGCTTGCCGTCTGCCCGTGCGTTCACCTTGCGCACCAGCGCTTTGCGGTCAAGACTGCCGTCCGGCAGCAAAATGTCTGCGCCGAAGACGGAGGCCAGCGTTTGCAAAACAGGCGAACCCTTTTGCGTCACCTGTCGCGCGAGCACGTCGCCGTCGATCACATACCAGCCCTTTTCGCGCAGCAGCGCCGCGGCGGTGGATTTTCCAGCACCGGTTTTTCCGGTCAAACCGTAAATTTTCATAAGCGCCTCACAGTTCAATGATTCGAAACGCGGCGGCACGTACAAGCCGGTTGAACACGGCAAGACCGATGCCGTCCATCGCCGGGAAGCGGGCATACACACGGTTTGCGCCGCAGCGGTCCACCTCCCGCAGCGCCTCAAAAATGCGCTGCGCCTGCGAAAGGCTGTCTTTTTCGCTGCCGAACGTCACGGTTTTCACCGGAAGCAGCGCGGCCTCCTCCGTAAAGCAAAGCGCCAGCGTATGTTCGTCCGCGTGCGACAAAACATAGTTGCGGAATGCGTCAAAGCTGCCCTTGAGCAGCACGACCTCGGCGCGCGGCGCGTAGTGCTTGTATTTCATGCCGGGAGAAGCGGGGGCTTCGCCGCTTTGCAGCTGTTCAAAGACAGCCGGGTCAATTTCAAGTTCACCCAGCGCCGCCCGCAGCATTTCCGGCGTAATGCCGCCCGGACGCAGCAGCCGCGGCACACTTCCGCACAGCGACAGCACCGTAGATTCCACGCCGACGCTGCACGGACCCGCGTCCACAATCGCGTCAATCTTTCCGCCGAGATCCTCCAGCACATCCGCCGCTCTGGTCGGGCTGGGGCGTCCGCTTGTGTTTGCGGAGGGTGCGGCCAGCGGCACGCCGGCAAAATCGATCACCGCGCGCGCGATCGGATGTGACGGCAGACGCACGGCAACGGTGGAAAGTCCGCCGCTGACGACCGGCCCGATGCGTTCGCTTTTCGGCAGGATCATCGTCAGCGGACCCGGCCAGAACAGCGATGCGAGCTTTTTTGCGCGGTCTGGAACCTCCGTTACCAGCGCTTGCCATTGTTCAAACGCGCTGATGTGCACGATCAACGGGTTGTCGGACGGTCTGCCCTTTGCCCGGTAAATGCCGCGCACAGCAGCTTCGTCAAAGGCGTTGGCCGCAAGGCCGTAGACCGTTTCGGTCGGAATGGCGGCAAGTCCGCCGCGCCGCAAGATTTCGCCGACGCCGCGCAGACGTTCGTCGTGCGGGTCGGTGGTTTGAATCAGTTTTGTTTCCATGGTTTATCCTTCGTTTTCGCCGCTTGCCTTGAGCTTTTCGGCAGTATCGGCGGTGATCAGCGCGTCGATCACCTCGTCCATATCGCCGTTGATGAACTGTTCCAGCTTATACAGCGTCAGCCCGATGCGGTGATCGGACACGCGGCTTTGGGGAAAGTTATAGGTGCGGATACGTTCGCTGCGGTCGCCGGTGCCCACCTGGGCCTTTCGCGCGTCGGCAATGGTAGACTGCTGCTTTTGCCGCTCCTGTTCAAGCAGCTTTGCACGCAGCACCCGCATGGCCTTGTCCTTGTTTTTATGCTGACTGCGCTCATCCTGACATTCCACGACCGTGCCCGTCGGCAGATGCGTGATGCGGATGGCGGATTCCGTTTTGTTGATATGCTGCCCGCCGGCGCCGCTGGAGCGGAACGTGTCGATCTGCAAATCGGCGGGATTGATGTCGATATCGACGTCCTCGGCCTCCGGCAAAACGGCCACGGTGGCAGTCGATGTATGGATGCGCCCCTGCGACTCCGTTTCCGGCACACGCTGCACGCGGTGCACCCCGCTTTCAAATTTAAAGCGGGAATAGGCCCCTTCGCCCGAAACGAGAAAGCTGACCTCCTTGAAGCCGCCAAGCTCCGTTTCGTTGGCGCCGAGCAGCTCCGTTTTGAACCCCTTGCGCTCGGCGTACATGCCGTACATACGGAACAGCACACCCGCAAACAGCGCGGATTCTTCACCGCCCGCGCCGCCGCGAATTTCCACGATCACATTTTTGTCGTCGTTTTCGTCGCGCGGCAAAAGCAGCACCTTGAGCTCCTCTGTCAGTTTTTCGCAAGTTGCCTTCTGCGCTTCGGCCTCCTCCTGCGCCATCTCGCGCAGCTCAGGGTCGCTTTCCGGGTCTTCAAGCAGCAGCTTTGCTTCGTCCAACGCCGCCTTTGCGCTTTGAAAAGCGCGAAACGTTTCCACCACCGGCTGCAGCGTCTTGCGTTCGCGCATCAGCGCCGCATAGGCTTTCCGGTCGGAAATGACCGCGGGGTCGCACAGCTTTTTGTCCACTTCCACAAACCGCGCTTCCACATCGGCAAGTTTTTCAAGCATCGCCGTCCTGCTCCTCTCTGATGATTTTTCGGATGTTCTTTTCCGCCTTGCGCCGCGGCACCATCACCTCATGCGCACAGCCACGGCAGCGCAGACGAAAATCCATGCCGGTTCTGAGGACCTCAAATACGTTGTTGCCGCAGGGGTGATTCTTCTTCATCACCAGCACATCGCCCACACGCACGTCCATGAAGCATCCTCCTTTTCAAGTCTCTAAAAATATATTATACCAAATGATTCCAAAAATATCAATCGTTCCGGGCAATCAATCAAAATAAAATCCGTTTTCAATACATATATTGAAACGAAACAATAAAAAGCTGCTCTCAGCGGAAAGGACTACACCATGAAACTCTATTATCCTGAAAGTTATCTCCTCCCCAGCGAGGACAATGCCGCCGCGTTTGCCTCCGGCGCGGCACTCAAAGAAGCGTTCTACAGCGGAAAAACACTGGAGGCACGCGCCGTCATGTGCGACAAGGCGCATGATCTGCACGTTGATCTCGGCGTGATGCGCGGCATCATCCCACGCGCAGAGGGGGCGCTCGGACTTGAAGACGGCTCAGTGCGCGACATCGCGGTCATCTCCCGCGTCGGCAAGCCCGTGATGTTCAAAATCACCGGCTTTACAGCCGACGACAGCGGCCATCCGCTCGCTGTGCTCAGCCGCCGCGCCGTACAGCAGGATTGCCTGAACGAATACATCGCCCATCTGCAGCCCGGCGACATCATCGACGCCGTGGTCACACATCTTGAGCCCTTCGGCGTGTTCTGCGACATCGGCGCGGGCATCAGCGCACTGATGCCCATCGACACGATCTCCGTCTCGCGCATCCCCCACCCGTCCGCGCGCTTCACACCCGGACAGCGGATCAAGGCGGTGGTCAAAAGCAAGGACGACGCGGGCAGGATCACGCTCAGCTACAAGGAGCTGCTCGGCACATGGGAAGAGAACGCTGCGTTCTTCCGCCCGGGCGAAACGGTGCCGGGAATCGTGCGTTCTGTGGAGCGCTACGGCATATTTGTGGAGCTGCGGCCGAATCTGGCAGGACTTGCGGAGTATCTGCCCGGCGTATCGCCCGGACAGCAGGCCAGCGTGTATATCAAAAACCTGATTCCGGAGCGCATGAAGATCAAGCTCATCATCGTAGACGCTTTTGACGCAGCCATTCCGGCGGCAAAGACGCAGTATTTTCTTTCCGGCGCGCACATCGACCGCTGGGTCTACTCCCCTGCCTGCTGCGACAAGACCATTGAGACGGTTTTTGAAAAGCAGCCGGCCGTCGCGGGGGCCGTTTAAGGGAATGATTTGCAAGTTTTCTGTAAAGGTTATGCATTGTCAAAGCGAAGAAGGGTGTAAAGTAAAAAACTTCTCTATGTGGAAAACTACGTGAAATTTATTGAAAACTTTGATTTTTCCACATATTTTTTCGATTTCAGAACGATTTTTTCGGGAAATCGTGAAGTTTTCCGCTTTACTCACAGAGTTTTCCACACCACGCGCTTGGATTATTCATTTTCATGTAAATGAAAGAAACGAAAATACTGTTTGGCGTGCTGTGAAGCACAGCGCCTGCATCCGCAGCACGCCGCACAAAAAAACGAATCGGGCTCCGTGCTTTCCGGAACCCGATTCCTTTTTATCGATGTTTTTGTGTGCGGCGCCACCATTCGGTATAGGCGTCGGGATAGTTCGTTTTAAAGCCCGTCACGCCCAGATCGCAGAGCTGCTGCCACCATTCGGGATAATCGCCGAGGTTGGAAAAAACCTTGATCCCCATCTCATTGAGCATCTCCACGTCCGCTTTGGTGAACGCTTCGTTGTTGAGCCCGACCTCCCACAGATCGGCGCGTCGCACAAAGTCCAGCGTCTTTTCGTTGAGAAAGCGGATGTTTGCGCCAAGTCGCAAGCCGTTGGGCTTGCCCTTTTCGCGGTAATGCGCCTGCATCTCTTCCAGCACTTCCCAGTCGCCGGAGAAGAAGATATAGCGCGACACATTGGGCGAGGCGGCAAGGATCTCATCCATGCGATCGCACATGCCGGTCATTTTGAACTCCACTTCCACGGTGAGGTCGTAATCGACCGTCGCCAGCCACGCGTCGAACTCCGGGAAGGAGATCAGATGCGTGACACGCTCCTCACGGTAATCCGGCGGAACGATCATGCGCCGGCCGCCGTCATGCTCCGTCCACGGATACGGCGGATATTTCAGCTTGAGCGCGTTGCGAAAGGGAATGTCGAACTGCTTGATCTGCGCGGCAGTCAAATCGCGCAGCACATCCCGGTGCCGCTCAAAGGTCATATAGCCCAAAGAATCGTTGTGCGTCACAATGATCTCGCCGTCGCCGCTGAGCTGGATATCCAGCTCAATCCCCTCACAGCCGAGCTCGGCCGCTTTTTGAAACGCTTCCAGTGTGTTTTCCGGCGCGAACTGGGTCACGCCTGTGTGGGCAAAACGCATCGGTCGCCCGCTATACTCTTTTTTCATATAATCAAATCCAACTGTGCTCATTCACTCTGCGTGCTTTCGTTACCGCGCCAGGTCATACCGATCATGGTCACATCGTCAAACTGCGGCGCTTCTCCCGTAAATGCCGTAACATCCGCGGCAACCTCCGTGATAAACGTCTTAGCCGCCGGGTCGGATCGGCGGTTCAGCGCTTCAAGCATCCGCTCGGTTCCGAACATTTCACTTTCCGCATTTGTCGCCTCCGGCACACCGTCTGTATAAACGAAGATGCTGCCGCCGCGCTGAAGCTGAATTTCATAATCGCGGTAGCGTGCGCCCTCCATGCCGGCAAGCACAAAGCCGTGCTTGTCGTGGAAAAGCTCAAATCTTCTGTCGGGTCCGCAAACGGCAGGGAACTCATGTCCGGCGCTTGCGGCCGTCAGGATACCGGTGGTCAAATCGAAGATTCCCAGCCAGCAGGTGACAAACATTTCCGCGTCGTTGCCCTCGCAAAGCTGGTTGTTCACATCGGCAAGGATCTGCGCCGGCGTGCCGCCTCGCATGGCACGGTTTTTGATCAGCGTTTTGGAAATCACCATAAACAGCGCCGCCGGCACGCCTTTGCCGGACACGTCTGCGATCACCAGCGCCAGATGGTTTTCATCGACCAGGAAGAAGTCATAGAAGTCGCCGCCCACCTCTTTTGCGGGCGTCATGGAAGCATACAGGTCGATCTCTTTTTTCTGCGGGAACGGCGGGAAGATCCGCGGCAGCATATCCGCCTGAATCTGCGTTGCAACATTCAGCTCGGCGCCGATGCGTTCCTTTTCGGCGGTAACGGTCTTCAGATTCTCTGTATAGAGCTTCAGATTGTCCTGCATCTTGTTGAAGCCTCTCGCAAGATCGCCGATTTCGTCGCGAGTATCGATCTCAGATTTTTTGTCAAAATCGCCTTCGCCGGTGTTTTTCACCGTATCTGTCAGCTTGATGACGGGCTTTGAAATCGTGCGCGAAATGAAGTATTCGATCACCGAAACAATGAGCGCGATTACAACAAGGGCGATCAGCGCGTTTACGATCAGGGATTTGAATTCATTTGTCATTTTCGTGCGCGCATCGGCAAACAACCGGTCGGATTGCGCCGTAACCTTGCCGATGGGCTCCGTGACCTCTTCGGCGTTGATTGCTGTGCAAAGCAGCCAGCCGGTGGAGGGAATTTCGCGCGCGGTCATGTAGATCTCTCTGCCGTCAAGCTCGGCATGGAACGCCTCGCCGTGGCCGAAGGCGCAGTCGTCGATTTTTTTCAGCACATTTTTCGCGTCGGCAAAGTGATCCTCAAACGCGTTATACAGACCGTTATGCGCCTTGACGTCGTCCATAAAGGTGCTGTATGCCACCAAATCTCTGGTCACGCCGAGCACAAAGGTCGTTCCCGTTTCGCCAAGACCGCTGCCGATCACGTTGGACATCATTTGCTCAAAATTCACGTCGGCCGCCACAACGGCAACCACCTTGCCTGCAGGGTCCTTGACCGCCATGGAGGCTGTGATGCACGGTCTGCCGTAGGAGTCGATCTCCGTCTCCTTCCACATGATCTTGTCGGGCGAAGCGGCCGCGCTTTCGTACCAGTGCCGCTGCGTCACCACATAGTTTTCACGGAAAACGTTGTTGTCGGTATACTGATAGAAAATTCCGCTGGCGGTGCCGACATAAAGGTTATCCAGCAGCTTGCTGTTGTATCGCATGACCGGCGCGAAGATTTCCTCCATGTTCGACAAAACCTTCAGCTCTTCCCGCAGTGCGGCAGTTTCTTCCACCCCCGCGCTGAACATATATCTTGCGGAAAGCGTGTCCGGCGCTTTGGACAGATGCACAGGATCATAGCGGGAATTCAGATAGCTCGCGGGCGAAGCATAGAGCCTTTCTGCAAATTCCGCCGACTGCTCCACCGCGTCCGACACGATGCGCAGACGTGAGTCCGTCACTTCCATCTGCATATCCGCCAGCACGCCGAGTGAATCGGAATCCTGCGCGTACAGACCTTCTTCAATGGTCTGCTCCGCACCGGTCCTGATTTCTTCATAAAGCGTTTGAATGTTTTCCCGCATATCGGCCACGATTGCGTAAAGCCCGCCATAGACGAGCAGCATTGTCCCGACTGTCAGCGCAAGCATGGACAAAATCAGCTTTTTTCCAATCTTCAAGTTTTCATACCTCCCGGCGTCGCCTTCATGATATTTGATATTATTCTATCACAAAAACGAGCCGGACACAAGAAAAAAAGACAAAAAAATATCAGAGAAACGCTTCTTGCGCTTTTTGATATTTACATTTCGGCGTATTTGTGATATATTGATAAACAAGGAAAAAAGGAGGACGGGAAAATGCAGGAAGAAACCAACAGCTTTGCGCTCGAATTCCGTCTTCGTGAACTCGACCGCGATCTGCATAAGCGATTTACCGACTGCGTCTTTGTGCTGCAAAAGATCCTGTCGAACTACAAGCTGTTATTTCCCGAATATACCGATCATTCCGAACTGCACTCACTCACTGTGATTGATTTTTGCAATACGCTGATCGGCGAACAGCTCCCTTTGCTCAACAAAAACGAAATTTACGTTTTGCTTTCCGGCTGTTATTTTCACGATACGGGAATGGGCATCACGAAAAAGGATTTTGAAGCGTTTTCCAAAGAGATCGCGTTCGGGGATTATCTTGAAAAGCACCCCAACGCATCAGCCGCCGAGCAGATCCGCGATTTTCATAACGAATACTCCGCGCTGTTCATACGGAAATACGCGGAGCTGTTTGAGTTTCCGAGCAACGCCCACCTGGAGGCTGTGATCCAGATTTCAAGAGGGCACCGGAAAACAAATTTAAAGGACGAACGCATCTATCCGATCAAAATGCCGACGCCCGACGGCGACACCCTTTGTTTGCCGTATCTTGCCGCGCTGCTTCGTCTGGCAGATGAAATTGACGTGACCGCCGCGCGCAACCCGAAGCTGCTTTATGATCTGGAGGTCATCACAGACAATCACCAGCTCCTTGAACACAAACGCCACCGGGCTGTGCGGGATCTGATTGTCAGCAAAGACGCCTTCACCCTGATGATCGACGACAGTGATCCCGTGATTTTTGAAATGATCCGAAAAATGGCCGGAAAAATGCAGCAGACGCTTGACGCCTGCCGCGACGCGGTCAACGGCCGCACACCGTTTGAGATCACCCAGCGCCGGGTTCTGCTTTGTCCGGTTTCTTAAACTACATCAAACCCCTGAAAAAAATAAGACGGTTTCGGGTCAAAGTGCCCCAAGCCGTCTTTTTTGCGCATTTTGCAGTTTTATCGGATAATATCGAAGATCAGGTCGGTTGCTTCCGGCGCCGCCGAACCGACCGTCAGCGCGTCAAGATACCGCTTTTCTGCCGGCGCAACCGCCGCGGCGTCGTTCGTATAAAGGGTGGCGAGAATTTCTCCCTTTTTGACCGCATCCCCGGTTTTTTTGCAAACGAGAATGCCCGCGCTGTCATCGATCTCATCTTCCTTTTTGCTGCGCCCCGCGCCGAGAATGACCGCCGCAGTGCCGATTTCTTCGGTGTCCATGCAAGTGATATAACCGTCTGCGGGAGAAACAACGGGAACCGCCAGCGCGGCACCGTCGCCGTATTTTGCAGTTTCAAGCCACGCCGCGTCGCCGCCCTGCGCTGTTACCCACGCCTGCATCTTTCGGAAGGCGTCGCCGCTTTCGATGGCGGAAACCACGCGCGCTTCGGCTTTTTCATGCGGAAGGTCCGCAAACAGCATGGTCATCTCGGTTGCGAGCGCCACGCAAACGTCATACAAATCGCCCTTGGACGCGCCGCGAAGCACCTTGACCGCTTCAATCACCTCAAGCGTGTTGCCGACAGCCGTCCCGAGCGGACGGTTCATATCGGTGATCAACGCAGACATCTTTCGTCCGCACGCTTTGCCGATCGCCACCATGTTGCGCGCAAGAATGCGTGCGTCGTCGGCCGTTTTCATAAACGCGCCGGAGCCCGCCTTTACGTCAAGGACAATGCTTTTGGAGCCGGCGGCGATCTTTTTGGACATGACGCTTGACGTGATCAAAGGGATGGAATCGACCGTTGCGGTCACATCGCGCAGCGCATACAGCTTTTTATCCGCCGGGGTCAGATTGCCGGACTGGCCGATCACGGCGACACCGATCTCCTCCACCTGCCGGAGAAACGCCTCGCGCGCCATCGTCACCCGCATACCGGGGATCGACGCAAGCTTGTCGACCGTTCCGCCGGTGTGCCCGAGTCCCCTGCCCGACATTTTTGCAACCTTGCCGCCCAGCGAAGCGACGATCGGCGCGACGATCAGCGTGGTCTTATCTCCCACGCCGCCGGTGGAATGCTTGTCCACGGTCAAATCGCCGAAGCGCGACAGATCGATCATGTCGCCGGAGCGCGCCATGCAGTCTGTCAGCGCGGCAGTTTCCTCGTCGGTCATGCCGCGAAAAAAGATTGCCATGCAAAGCGCCGACGCCTGATAATCGGGAATTGTGCCGTCCACGTAGCCGTCAATGAAAGCGGCAATTTCGTCCTTTGTGAGCGTGCCGCCGTTTCGTTTTTTCAGTATGATATCATAAATTCTCACGCCATGCGTCTCCTTCCGAAATCCATGAAAAGGCTGACGGTGTTCCCGTTGCGGGTAGCTGTCTTATTTGCGCAGCAGACCCTTGAAAAAGTCGATGATCTGCCGGATGAGCTCTGCGATCGTGTCAAGGAAGCTGCGGATGAAATCCACACGTTCGGCGTCCTTGTCTTTTACAGTAAAGGTGATATTCACCGCTTTTTCCAGCGTGTGATCATTGTTGGCCAACAGATCCTTGCCGAGCTTGAGCGTGTATTCGCCGGGAGCAAGGTTCTGATAGGTCAGCACGGTGAAGCTGCCTTTGCTGTCTGTATCCGGCTTCCGGAAATCACTGAACGAAACGTTTGAAACCTTTTTTCCGTCCTTGTCATAGATGCCGATTCTTTCAAAGTTGGCTGCCTGGTTTATATCCATGCCGCGGCTGAATGTGATGGTGATGGTGCCGCTGGGCTCGAGCTCGGCGCCTTCCAGATCCTTGTCGCCGGCCTTGACCGAAACAACCTCCAACGGGCTTTCGCCGTTGCCGCCGCCGGTGCCGGTACCGTTCCCTTTGTTGACCTGGAAGCCGATTTCGACCTTTGTGCCGAGCGTGCTGCCGCTCTTGGCTGCAAAGTCTTGCCCGATCGTCAGTGTGTAGCTGCCCTTGGCAAGGTCACCAAGCGTCACAAGAAAGACCGCTTTGTCTGCGCCGGGCGTCACGGTTATGCTGGCTGCGGCATTGCTGCTGTCTTTGACCTTGATTCTGCCGATGTTGCCGGCGAGCACGCTCTCATCTGTGACGTTATTGGAGAACGTGAGTGCGATTTCGGAACCGGGAGCGATCTTTGCGCCTTCAAGGTCTGCGTCGCCGACTTTTGCCGAAACGAGACTCAGCGGATTGTTGCCGCCGCCGTTGCCGCCCGCCGCAAACGCTGTTGTTGCAGCAGAAAAGAGCATGAGGATTGCCAAAAAAATGCTGAGGGTACGATTGGTTTGTTTCATGGGGGGTCATCCTTTCTTATGGTTTTTCAATTTTATGATCAGGATCACCGCAAGCACAGCGATGATCGAGATTCCCAAAATGAGCAGATACAGCCGAAGATTTTGAAACGCGCGCTGCATATCATCGGAAACGGCAGCGTCCGCCGTCCGGATTGCAGACACGGCTGCAGAGGTCGTCGAACTCGGCTCGTCGTTTTGTAAAAACGCTTCGAGCGCAAGGGCGCTGTCATCCGCAGCAGCAGCTTCTTGCGGCGCTTCGACACCGTCAGCCGCTTCGGTGCTTTCTTCTTCAGCGTCGTCGGTGAGCACTTCAAACACTTCGGTCGTCGGCGCGGCAGGCGTCGCTGTGCTTTCCACAGTTGCAGCGGGCACCGTCACCGTTGGCGCCGTTGTCGTCGGTTTTGTTGTCGCAGGTTTCGTCGTTGTCGGCTTCGTTGTTGTCGGCTTTGTTGTTGTCGGTTTCGTTGTTGTCGGTTTTGTTGTCGGCGGTTTTGTTGTCGGCGGCTTTGTTGTTGTCGGTTTTGTCGTCGTCGGTTTCGTTGTCGTCGGTTTTGTCGTTGCGGCCGGTTTTTCCCCTTCTGTCGTAAAGCTGATGTAGCTGTCCTTGCCGATGCTCGCACCGCTCTTTGAGGTAATGCCGCCGCCGATTTTCAAAAGATAGGTCGTGCCCGGCGTCAGCGTCGACTGCGGCACAATGGTGACGATCCGCTTGATCGACGGGTCGACCTGGTCGTCGCCCATCTCCACATGGATCGGCACGGCGCTGCCGCCCTCATCCGTCATGGAAAAGCAGGTCTTGTTATTGTCTCTTACCGTAAAGTGTACCACATTTTTGGAAAAGGTCAAGACAATTTTGGGATTCAACGCTACATTTTCTGCGCCGTTGGCAATGCTTGACGACGCGAGCACCAGCGGCTGATCTTTGCCACCGCCCGTTCCGTCACCGTTGCCGCCGACCGCAAAAGCCGAATGCGCACTGCAAAACACCAGACACAACGCAAAAAGAAACGCTGCAACGCGACTGATTGCCGTTTGGTTTTTCATTGTCCCGCTCCTTTCATACACAGAAAGCTGTCTTTCGTCCACCGCCGGTAGCGGCAGTTATAGCAGCTTTGTTCCTCGTCGGCGACGCATTCCTCTTCGCAGTCCTCCGTGAAAAGCGGACACTGCGCAGCGATGCGTGCGGCGTCCTGATACGCTTCTTTGCCGCCGGTAAACGTTGTTTTTCCGTTTTCTTCCTTCCACATAGCCTTATCCTTTGTTCTTTTTGATCTTCGGCTTCGGCATCCGGACGCCGTCTTTTTCCACAAGGATCGCGGTGATCTTTCCGGCCTGATAAACGAGCTTGGTCGGCAGTTCAAACCGAAGAGGCATGTCCTCCGTAATCTCGTTGCCGTCCTCATCAGCGAAACGCTCCACACCGTAGGTGGAGGCAAACGCAGCCGTCGTCCACTCGATCCGATCCATCGGCGGATAAAGCTTGCCCTTGATGCGGCCCTCCGCTTTGCCGGCGCGCAATCCGGCGCCTGCGAGCGCACCGATCACGCCGATGCCTGTGCCGCCGTGTTCGCTCAGATGCACGTCGGCGCCGAACGCCTTTGCCGCAGCATAGGCCTGCGCCTTGGTCAGAATCTGCGTCTGCGCCTGTTTGCCGAACGCGATCAGCGGCGCGTAATCGAGCGAATCATCATCGGTCAAAATGCAAAGCCCCGGGTCGGAACCCTCGGCCGCGTTGTGCTGCAGATAGCTTTCGCAAAACGCCGTAAAGGCGGCGCGATCGTTCGCTGCTGCCGTGCAGCACATGGCGCTGTTGTGCGACGTATACGCGATCGCGTCGTCGATCAGAAACTGATAACGCACCACAAAGCCGCTTTCGGCAAGGCCCCGCAATGCAGCTTCGCGCATCATGTTTTCGAGCAGCTCGCCCGTGCCGATGCTTTCGAGGTTATCGGTGTCGTCGATACAGACAAACAGGTTCATCTCATTCACTCTTTTCCTGTGTTTTCGGGGTGCGCATCTCGCTGCCGTCTTTGATGGCGGCAATCCACTCGTCGCTGAGCGTGAAGCCGAAGAAAGTGTTGTAGAAGTCGCGCAGCTCTTTGTCAAAATCAAGGTCGAACGTGTCGGGATAGAGCAACTTTGTCAGCCACAGCAGCGCCAGCGGCGTTTCCAGACTCGTCGGGTGTCCCATGCGCGTGATGCCGATCGGGATCTGATACACGCGCCCTTGCTGCACAGCGGACAGACCCACCCATTTTTCATCGGAGAGGATATAGTCGTCGACCTGTGCCTCGTTGCAGATGATCAGGTCGGGATTCCAGGCATAGATTTGTTCCAGTGTGGTAAATGCTTTGTTGCCCTCCATATTCAGCGCGCCGCTTTCCAGCGAGACGTTTGTCACGCCGGTGTGCGCAATCCATTCGGCGCAGTAGCTGTCCTTGTAATCGGTGCGTACAGCCTCATTGACGGCATGATACAGCCGCACCGGCGTTTCGGTCTTTGCTTTTTCGTCCGCGCGGTCAAGCGCAGATTGGAACCAGCGGATGTATTGCTCGGCCTTTTCACTTTGCTGCAGCGCTTCACCCAGTACGCGCACGGCGCGGAACTGTTCGTCAATGGTTTCAAAATCGACTACCACATATGGAATCCCCAGCGCGTCGAGCTTTGCGCGTTCGGCTTCGTTTTCATAGACGCCCCTATCCGCAAACATCAAATCGGTGCCTTTCGCCAGCACCTCTTCACCGTTGACGCTGCCGCTGTTTTTGACAACGACGGCGTTTTTGATCTGCGGACAGATTTCCGCAAGCAGCAAACTTCTGGCGCTGTTGTTGCAGGTGGTGGTGATCCTCTCGCCAAAGCCGAGCAATGTGACCATCGGGCCGGAAAACGGAGACAGCGCACAGATTGACTGCGGGTCGGCGGGTACGGTCACCGTGCGGTCGGCACAGTCGGTGACGGTGATCCCGTCGGTCGGCGGCTGCGCTTTCGGGCTGCATCCGCACAGCACACAAAGAAGCAGCAGACAGACGAGCGCAAGAGACGTCATTCTTTTCATTCCGCTTTCTCCTCTCTGCCGAGCACGGCGATTGTTTTGACCGAACGCCCGTTTACATCGTTTGTTTCCAAGATGGATGCACACACGCCGTAAACGTCCAGCAGCGTCTGCGCGGTCAGCAGATCGCTCGGCGCGCCGACACGTGCAGGCTCACCCTTCTTCAGCATCACGGCACGCACCGGCAGGCCCTTGGATTCAAAATAGAAGGGATGATCCAGCGCATGAGTCGCCATCAGAACGCTGATCCCGTCGTTTTTCACAAGGTCGGCCAACGTATCCAAAAACAGCAGTTCGTTTTTGAAGTCCAGCGAGCTCGTCGGTTCGTCCAGCACAATCAGCGGCGTTTGCTGCGCCAAAGCGCGGGCAAGCAGCACAAGCTTCAGCTCGCCGCCGGACAGCGAGGTATACGGTCGTTCGGCAAGTGCTTCGATTCCGACGCGCCGCAGCGCCGCGCCGCACAGTGCGCGATCCTCTTTTCCCGGCGCACCGAGCAGCCCGGCCTGCGCGGTTCGACCCATGAGCACGACTTCTCGCACCGTGTAGGGAAAGGAAGGCGTATGAATCTGCGGCACATAGGCCGCCTGCCGCGCAAGCGTCTGCCGTGTGCAGGACAACACGTTTTTGCCGCACAGGGAAACAGAACCTGAAAACGTGCGATGAAAACCCAGCACGCAGTCGAGCAACGTCGTCTTGCCGCTGCCGTTCGGGCCGAGCAGACAGACGATTTCACCCTTTTCCACCGTCAGCGACAAGTCCCGCAGCAGCGGTGTTTCACTATAGGAAAAGGAAAGGTGTTGAATATGCAAAATCATGTCCAGTTCCCTCCCCGTGTCTTTTTGAGCAAATAAACGAAGAAGGGTGTGCCGATCAGCGCACAGAGAATGCCGATCGGGATCTCCGCGCCGGTGAGCGTGCGGGAAAGCAGATCCATCAGCACCATAAAGCACGCGCCGAGGGAAATGCTGACCGGAACCAGCTTTTGGTTGTTGTTGCCGATCAGCATCCGCCCGATATGCGGAATCACCAGACCGACCCAGCCGATCGTGCCGCTGATACATACTGCGGCGGCGGTACAAAGCGTTGCCCCGCCGATCACAAGAAACTGGCAGCGGCGCACATCCAGCCCGAGGGCAGCCGCTTCGCGGTCTCCCATGGAAAGCACATTGAGCCGCCAGCGCGACAGGAAAACCAAAAGGATGCCAAGCGTCATGGGGATAAGCGCCAGCAGATGGGAATAGCCGATGGAAGCAAACGATCCCATAAACCAAAAGGTAATACTCGGCAACTGGCTATAAGGGTCGGCGATGTATTTCATGACGGAGACCAGCGCGCTGAAAAACGCGCCGACAATGGTTCCGCCGAGAATCATGGTAATGGTAGTCGTCACGCGGGAGATGCGGCCGGCGAACCAGCTGAGCACCACAGCCGCCAGCGCGAATACAAACGAGAGCAGATAGGTCCACACCCCGCCGCCGAAACAGACGATAGCAACGCAGGCGCCGAAGCCCGCGCCGTTGGAAACACCGAGGATGCCGGAATTGACCAGCGGATTGCGGAACACGCTTTGAAACGCTGCGCCGGACACCGCCAGCGACGCGCCGACGAACGCGGCAGCCAGAGCACGCGGCAGACGAAGCTGCCACACTGCAACCTTTGTCGCAAGCGGCACGCTTCCCGGGCGGATGAAGGCTGTCAGCACGTCACGCACCGGCAGCGGATAGCGTCCGAAAAACAGCGACGCCGCAACAAACACAACCGGCAACACAAACAGCGCCGCAATCAGCACTGCGCGGCGCATCGGTTTGGTTATTCCGGTTCGTTTCATATCTTTGCTCCGTAAAAGATGGTATGGTATTATTTTACACTGCGCGCGCGGCTTTGTCAACGGTAACCTTTTTCACGTTAGCAGCATTCCGGCGCTCTTCCCTTCCGACAGCATGAAACCGCCGGGCAAGCCGAAACTGCCCGACGGATAGCGAAACACGGCCCCCTTTCGGAAGGCCGTGTCCTGCTGCTTTGAAACAATTCAGGAGAGAATTATTTCCATGGTTTTGTTTTAAAGGGTTTTGTGTGTTCGTTATCTCTTGCCGAACAGATGCGCCCAGAAGTAGATAAACGAGTGCCAGAAGCCGATAAAGAAGCCCTTGAAACCGGTGTGGGTTTCGCCGCACCACTTGCAGGTCTTGGCATCAGATTGTTTCGCGCCGCAGACCGTGCAGACGCCGTCCGCAAAGCTGTGGGGGGTCTTTTCGATCTTCTCGGTCTCGGTTTCGCCGCAGACAGAGCAGGTGCGGGACTTGGTGCCTTCCTCTTTGCAGGAGGCTTCCTTGGTCACGGACCAATCGCCGAAGGTGTGTGCGGTCTTTTCTATGACCGTGCCCTCGGTGATGACGTCGCCGCAGACCGTGCACTTGATATCGCCGGTGTAGCCGGTCGCACTGCAGGTGGCTGCCACTGCGCCCACGGGATCGCCCGGGGTATGCGGCAGTTTGGCAATGGCAAGGTCTTCGATTTCGACACCTTCGGCATCAAAGTTCTTTCCACAGACGGTGCAGACCTTGTGGCCCTTTACGCCGGCCGCTTCGCAGGACGCGGGCTGTTCGTCGATCCAGTCGCCGAACTGGTGCGCCGCGTAAACGGTGTAGTCGGTATGCGCGGAGGAGATCACTGCACCGCAGACCGTGCAGCGGACAACCGTATCGTAGCCGCCGAGCGTATTGCAGGTGGAGGCGACATCGTTTTCTGGCTGCGGTTCGCCCGGCGTATGTGCGGCATATTCGGTGTAGTCGACGGTCTCGCGGGAAAGCTCCGCGTTGCAGACTTCGCAATATACCACGGATTCATAGGAGCCGAGCGTGTTGCAGGTGGAGGGATTGTCGTTTTCCTTCACCGCTTCTGCCGGGGTGTGCGCGGCAAATTCGGTATAATCAACGGTTTCTCTAGAAAGCTCCGCGTTGCAGACTTCGCAATATACCACGGATTCATAGGAGCCGAGCGTGTTGCAGGTGGAGGGATTGTCGTTTTCCTTCACCGCTTCAGCCGGAGTGTGGTTGTCGGGATCGATCGCCAGCACCCAGCTATCCGCTTCGATTTCGGTTTCACCGTTTGCATCGGAGAAATACTTCTCGCAATCCGGGCAGTACCAGTAAGCGGTGTTACCTTCGGCGGTGCAGGTTGCGGCATTCGCCGGGGTCGCCTGCATGTTTTCATGTGCGCAGGCCGGTGCAGCTTCGTGCTGTTTCAAGTACGGGAAATATGCACTTCCGGTAGTAGTGTTTCGTCCAGCGTTGAAGGAGAATGTGGGTGTCACAATCTTCAAAGTATCGCCGTCTTCACTGAGATATAACGTCATGCTTTGATACAGAGCAATCGCTTCTTCGGTTGCACCTGCAGCACGGTTGTTTTCGATAAAGCTGTCAAGATCAAACCAATAGTCGCCGACTTCCAGCTCATCGCTGTCAGCGGTGGGAAGCAGGTAATAACCGGGATACGGATCGTCGATTGGCGTTTCATTTTCACTCAGATCGACCAGCGCATAGATCGAGCAATGGCGCAGTTCAAAGTGAATCATGTCTCCGACCACCGTGCTGGGGATTTCTTCGGTTTCGCCTGTCGGCGCAATATAGAACACACGGGTGGCATTCGGATTGAACGCTTCGGGAATCGGAACTTTTACAAGAATCGCCTTGTTTTCGGCGGGCTGCACATTTTCGGCAGCCTTGATGCTGTCGATGATTTCATAGGTTTCCTCGTCGTAGACGTTATAGAACAGATCGAAGGAAAGATCGAGCGCGGCAAGTTTTTTGCCGGCAAGCTGCACGGTCTGTTCTTCTTCGTTTTCGTCCGTATAGGTCAGGCTGATTTCTTCAAGCGGGCCAACGCTCTCGGCGAGGGCTTCCTCTTCCACGGGCGCGGCGTTGAACACCGGCTCAAGCTCATCGGCTGCCACGTCTGCGGGCACGCCTGCGGGCAGCTCGGCGGGCAGCTCAAAATCGTTGGCGCCGACAACGGCAACGGGCGCTTCGCCTTCGTCAAAGCCCTCGGCGGGCGTCGGCGCAACATAATCGATGCAGGACAGCGTCATCTCATAATATTCGGCAAAACCTTCCATATCGGGCTTCATATCGACGTAGTTTGCAACGTACTCTTCATACGACAAGCCGAGAAGGTCGGGATCATAGTCATCTTCCGCAACCGGAGTTTCGCCTTCAAAGAATGTCACAAGCACGGGATCAAGAATTTGTATCATTTCATTCGATCCCATACGGTATCTCTGCAAAATGACAAGATCGTAATTATCATTGTAGCCGTAGAAGAAATCCATCATGTTCTTATACATATCTATATCTGCAAGAATCTCTTCCTCGGTTGCGCCCGGGTCGGCCTGCGCCGCTGCGAAAGCATACCAGTCAAAGAACATGTCGCCTTCCACAAGGGCAGCTCGGTCGGTTGCAAACTCAAAATAGCCGTCCGGCGCACTGGTGTCTGCTTTTGTTTTCAAGCAGAACTCTGCATAAAGGCTTACCTGCTCCTCTCCGTCTGCCGGATCTCCCTTGAGAATACCCTGATCTCCGATGATAACGAGCTGTGAGCCGTCCTCGCTGAGATACACCGCCTCTGCGCTATTTCCAAATCTGGCGAGAAAATAGGACGCGTCAAAGTACGTTTCGCCGACCTCAACCAGATCTGCGGAGAGCGGGAGTTCCGTCCACCCCTCGTCAAATTCGCCCACCTGACGAATATACGGGTACAAAACCTTCCCAGAATCATCATCTGGATCTGTAATTGATTGGTTAAACTTCTGTACACCATTCACAAACACACGCACACGTGTGCGGTCACGGGAAAGGAAGACCTTCAACTCTGCGGTTTCAGGATCAACATCCTCGCCGAACAGAAAGCTGGAAGGAGCAAAGTGGCCGACATCGAACCAATAGTCGCCTTTTTCCAGGCCTTCATCGGTGAGCGGCAGTTCATCGCCGTAATCTTCCACTGTGCGCAGATAATATGCAAATGACGAATTGGAAGCCTCTTCAAAATAATAATTTGTGGTAAAGACAGCGAGTGTCTGCCCGTCCGGGCTGAGATATGCCGCCACAAACGCCTCGGGATCCTCAGGATCCTCTGTCAGAGCATTCGCAAACACGTCACCGGCGAACCATTTGGCACCGACCGCAAGCCCGTCGGCGGAAGTCGGCAACGCCGTCCAAGTGTCGTATTGACCGACCCGGTGAACGTGCTTAATAAACGCAGGTTCACCATGATAATCATAAGCGCCTGTGCTGAGAATCAGCACAAGAGTATCGTTGTCGGCGTCAAAGTACGCTTCGTCAATGGAGATTCCCTGCACGCCGTGGAAAAGGCGTGCAGTGTCTAACCAGTACTGTCCGTCGGAAAGGCCGTCGGGACTGAACGGGAGCTGTTCACCGTGCGCGCCGATTTGCCACAAATAAGTATATGTGAAAGGCCACCCGGTATCCGCCTCTGTGTAATCTACCGCTATGGGGTAACGCGGAAAAACCGCATAATCGCCGCGCGCAAAATTGATCTTCAGTTTGGTTCGATTGCCGTTGACCTCAACGCTTGTCACAGTATCGAGGAGCGGAGAAGCCGGCATAACCTTCTTCCAGTGCGCCAGATCGAACCAAAGGGCGCCGTCTGCAAGGTTTTCCTTTGACGTTGGAACCTCGCTCCAGGCACCGGGCGCATCCAGAGCGCCGTCCTTCAGATATGCCACCCAGACCGGGCCGTCGCTCCTGAAGAAATACAAATCGCTGGCAGGATTGCATTCGTCTTCATACGGAATATCAAATTTAATGACGTTTTGGTCGCTGTTGATGTAAACACGCGCTCTCTCAAACGCCGGGTTGACTTCATAGCTCGGGTCATCCGCTTCACCGCTGATCTGGGTGCAGCGGATATATTCCGCCAAATCGAACCAAAGGGCGCCTTGGAGACTGACGCCGTCGCCCGTGGTCGGAAGCTCTCTCCACTGGAACGGCTCGGTGAACACAAATTCGAAATAGCGATAGTTGCCGGAATTGTTTTCAAATACGATTTCATCGTCGCCGTTGTTCGGAACGAAGCGCAGGTGCTCTTTTGCGGCGTCAACAAAGATTTGACCGTCGAACATGCTGTTTGCGTCCCAGTAATCTTCCAGCGGATCATTTCGATAATCGCGAACGCCGCGGAAATCCCAAACTTGGAAAAACGGCTCAAACGGCTCGGCCTCAATGAGGTTTTGCTCCGTCTTGTCAAAACGACTCTGTGTATTCTGGCGCAGCTCGATCCAGTCAAGCGCAACCTGCTTCACATAGCTTTCAAAGATCGACGTATCAGAATCGTAGTTTTCAAACGGATCGGGCCAACCCGCATCATACTTTGCCTGAACAAAAATTTTGATTGCAGAATGATCTTCTTTGATGAAGTATTCGGTAGTCTGATAGCGCTCGGCATCTGCGTCTCGGCCGAGTTCAATCAACTGCGCAACATAAGCGTCAAGATCAAAATACCAATCACCGGGATCCAGATCATCCGCCGAGGTCGGCAGAATCTCGTAGCCTTCCGGTGCGTCAACCGCGAATGCCACGGCGCCCAACATGGAGCACATGGACAGCGCCATCAGCACAGAAAGAAAAATGGCCAATGCTTTTTTCATCGTTTTCACAATAATCCTCCTCAAAATTGTTTTTGTTTGTATTTTGTTTGTAGTGGCCGAACAATGGATGTTTCCGTGCAGTCTCTCCTCCTTCTTCCGGAATTGCAGAACTAAGCTGATTCTGCTCCTTTAGCTGATTCTGCTCCTTTATTATAAATCAAAACAAAAAATCGCACATCGTCACAAGTGACTACGTGCGATTGGAATCCGCAGAAAACACATGTAGAATTTTCCGCGCAAAACTTGTGCAGTTTGCTAAGTACCCGGTGATTCACTCGGTATGTGAAGATTTGCCGCCAAGTACCCGGTGATTCACTCGGTATGTGAAGATTTGCCGCCAAGTACCCGGTGATTCACTCGGTATGTGAACCGCCAATTGCATATTCGAGTGAATCAGTGGGTACCTAAGCTTTGCTGGCGGGGTCCAGCGCAATGCCCACCACGCGCGCGTGAATGGCAAGGTCGGTGCGGCTGCTGCAGCCGGTTTTTTGCAGCAGCGTGCGCACGTGGGCTTTTACGGTATAAGCGGAAATGCCCAGCGCCTTCGCCACGTCGTTGTTGTTTTTGCCCGCAGCGATCTCGCGCAGCACCTCCAGCTCGCGGTCGGTGAAATCTTCGCGCGCGGCGTTGCCGAGCTTCGCGGAAGGCGCGCCGGCGGGATAGACCGATTCGCCCGCCATCGTGCGGTCGAGCACGTCAAGGATCGAGATCTCGTCGGCCTCCTTGAACCAAAAGCTTTCAATGCCGATCTCCCGTGCGCGCTCCATCCAGGTGTACTCCGGCATGCTCGTCACAATGACGATTTTGACCGAAGGATACTTTTGCTTGATGGCTTCAGCGGCGTCCAGTCCGTTGGTGCCGTTGTTCATCAGCACGTCCATCACAATGAGATCGATTTCCTCCTTGAGCAGATAGAGGTCGGCCGTGAACGCGGACGGGAGCGCGCAGACGACTTCATAGCGCGGGCAGCCGCCCAGCGTCAGTTCAAAGAACCGGCGGGAGATCAGCTGGTCGTCCACAATCATCACGCGGGTTTTCTCGCTCATGCTTCATCCTCCTTCAACACAGATTCCGCATAGCGCTTTTGCACGCCGTGGTTCTGGCGCAGCGTGAGCGACGTGAGCATTTGTGAGAGCTCGTCGCAAAGGTCCAGCGCTTCTGCGCACTGCTTTTCACGCAAAAAGCTCCGCTGCACACAAAGCAGCAAGGTGGTTTCCAGCGCATAGACCGCGCCGCGCGCCCTCAGCAGATAGTGATACATCTCCCGCTGCAGATCTCTGCCGCTGCCTTCGGCAATCAGCGCCGGAACCGCAACAGCCGAGCGCCGCAGTTGGGCGCCGAGTACGTCGATTTCCTGCGTTGGCAGCTGCGCATACAACTCGTAGCACAGATTCGTCAATACCATCGCCCGTTTCCAGACCGTCAGTTCTTTATAGTTCTTCCATGCCATAGATCAGTTTCCCCTCTTTTTTCAAGCGCAACACCAGCCGGAACACCGGCGCGCTTTCAATCTCCATGCGTCCGCCCTGCCGCTCGATGAGCGCGCGCAGGTTGGCAAGTCCCCCCGTTTCACGCACCTGACCGGCGGGCGGTTCGCCGTCGTTGGTCAGCGTGATCACGTCGTTTTCAGCGTCCTGTGTCACCGTCACCTGCACCAGCCGCCCGCGGGCATGCTTGACGGTGTTGGTCAGGCATTCATGGATGGCGACTTCGATCAGCGGTTTCCAGTTCTGCGGAATCTCGCCGTCGAGTTTGATTTCCAGATTGAGCGCTTTTGCCGCCCGATAGAGATCCGCCATGCGATCCTGCTGCTCATCGGGCGCGTCGCTTTGCAGCAGCAAAATCGTTTGTCTGAGCTGCTGCATCAGCGCTTCGCGGTCGCCGTCCGATTCTTTCAGATAAGCTTCAATGGCAAGCAGGCTCTGACCGACTTCGTTGTGCAGCCGCGTCTTGGCCGCAAGCACCTCGCGTTCGCGCACGATGCTGTTCATGCTGTCAAGATAGCTGCGCAGTTCCCGGTTCACAGTTTCAAGCCGCTCATTTCGACGGCGCAACTCAACCAGGTCGTTGTAGCGCTCCGTCACGTCATAGGCGAGCATCTCGGCCATCGGACGGCCGCCGGGTTCCACCTGCTGTTGTTTCATGTGCCAGACACTGCCGTCCGGCAGGCGCAGAAAGGTGTTGTTCGCCTCTTTGTCCAGCGTGCAGCCGGGCAGCAGGTCACGCGATTGCAATCTTTCATCCAGCCGCCGCGTATCGCTCACGCCGACGCCGAAGGCCGCGTTGCTGATGGCCTGCATCCGGCTGTTCACCAGCTTCGGGAAGCCGTCCGGCAAGCTGTAGCTGATGCCGTCGGGCAGCTGATCGAGGCCTTCGCAAAGCGACTGCGCGGTCAGTTCCCGCTTGCGCAGACGCCA
>JAFTCX010000081.1 GCA_017454485.1 Clostridia bacterium
ATTCGCAAACATTGACGGTAAATTTTCCGTCATTTTGCACAGAAATCTCTTACAAACCGTCAGGTTTGCTGCGCGATTTCTGTTACATCTGACGAAAAATTTCCTCGCCAATCTTCACGCACCGAGTTAATCAGCGGGTACATAAGTCTGTTTTGCAAAGGTTCTTCAAATAATCATTGAAGGAGAAGAAGGGCATGAAACGTATCTGTAAGCAGGTTCTTTCTGTGGCCTTTTCCATACTGGTGCTTGTGACGTCGCTTCTGCCGGTCTTTGCCGAAGGAAGGACCGATCTCAAAGTGCCTGTGGTGCTCATTCACGGAATGGGCGACGATATTTTGAACAAAAAAGGAAAAAACGTCTATACGCTCGGACAGCCGAAGGGCGGCGTAGCGGTTGCGCTCAAAACCAGTGCGCCGCTGCTGCTCAAGGCGCTGGTCACTGAGCGCAAGGAGGCCTGGGATGCCTGCCGCAAAAAGCTGCTTCCGCTGATCAAGACCTGCTTCGGACCGTTTTTTCTGGATAAAAACGGCGAACCCTCCAACGGTACGCACTGTTTTTGGGATTGGGATCACGGCAATTTGCCGAATCTCAAAACCGAGACAGGCTACGGCTGGGACGGCTATGATTTCTATTATGACTGGCGGCTGGATCCGTTTACGCTTGCAAAGACGCTGCACGCGTATATTGCCGACATCAAAAAAGCCACCGGCTGCAAAAAGGTGGATATCATTGCACGCTCCGCCGGGAACCTGCCTTTGATCGCCTATCTTGAAAAATACGGCAACGCGGATCTTCGCTGCATTGTGTTCAAGGTTTCGCCTCTCAAGGGCATGGATCTTCTCAGCACGCTTTTGAGCGGAAAAATCCGCTTTGACGCCGCGTCCATTTTGCGCTATAAGCGCTTTGGGGAGGAGCTGCAGTTTGAAGATGAGCTGCTCAACGAGGCGGTGGAGCTGCTGCTGGGTCTTGCGTATGACGTGATGGCGCTGGATCTTGCGGCGTGGTCGCTGAATTATATCTGCAGGCGGCTGTATACCGAGCTTTTGGTGCCGCTGCTGCGGCAAACCTACGCCACGTTTCCGTCCGTTTGGGCCATGGTGTCCGAAGAGGATTTTGAAGTTGCGCGCAAAAACATTTTTGAAGGTTACGAAAAGGAATACGCCGGGCTTTTGAAAAAGATCGACCGCTATGACAAACGGGTGCGGCAGCGGATGGACGAGATCATTCTTGACGCGCAGGAGCACGGGCTGAAGGTTGCGGTGCTGGCAAAATACGGAAATTTTCAGGAGCCGCCGGTCGGAAAGCACAGCTCCGACATCAACGACAACATGATCGCGCTGAGCGAAACATCGTTCGGCGCAACGGTTGCAAAATATGGCGATACATTGCCCGTGACCCGGTATTTCTGGACCATGCTCAGCGGGAAAAAGGAATATATTTCGGCCGACAAAATGGTGGACGCCTCCACCTGCCTGTTGCCCGATACCACCTGGTTCATCTACGGCAGCGGCCACGCACAGGCGTGGTCGGTCATTGAGGATTACATCTGCAACTTCTTTGCCGCCGACGGCAAGCTGACGGTGTTTGACCGGCCGGATATGCCGCAGTTTGTGCTCGATAACGGGCAGGGTGCGCTGGTGCCGATCACGCCGGAAAACGCGCCGAAGCTGGAAACGCCGAAGCACGCGCCGAACCGGGGCAGCGGAACATGGAAGCTGCCGCGGCTGATCGGTGTGCTTGTCAAGCTGCTGCTGCGGAAAAACGAAAAATAGCAGCGAAAAAGAACAAACAACGGCCCATGTGATGGATTTTCACATGGGCCGTCTTTTTTTGCGAAAGATGCGAAACATGGAGGTGTGTCACAGTCCGAGCGCCCTGCGCTTTTGCCGCCGCACGCGGTTGATGTGCCGCTCAAAGTCGCCGCCGGAGAGCAGACGTTCCAGCACAAGCTGCAGATAGGTCGGCACAGTGCAGCTATAAAAGCCGAGCTTTTTTTGAAACGGGTCGGCAAGCTGCGGCGGCAGCACGAGATAGGCCACGCGCAGCGCGGGGGAGATCGTGCCGGAAAAGGTGTTCAGATAGAGCACACGGTTCTGATGCGTGTGGGCAAACAGTGTTTCCTCCGCCTTTTTTGCAACGGAAAATTCGGAATCGAAATCGTCCTCCACAATGTACCGTTCGCCCTGCGACGCCCAATGCAGATAGGCCGCGCGCTTGGACGCGGAAGCGCGGATGCGGTCCGGTGCGCCGCGATAGGGGGAAACGTGCAGCACATCGGCGTTCGATTTTTGCAGTGCGGCGGTTTTGATGCCGTCGGCGCCCAGCGGCAGACGTTCCAGCCGGACGCCCGCACTGCGGTAAACCTGCTCAATTTTCGGGTAGGACGGCGTTTCGATCGCGAACAGGCAATCACGCCCGAACAGCTCCGCAATGAGGCGATAGAGGTATTCTGCGCCCGCACCGATGACGATCTGTGCAGGTGCTGCCTGAATGCCGCGGCTGCGCAGCAGATAACGGCTCAGCGCATCGCGCAAAGAAAGCAGTCCCTGCGGCGGCGTGGGCTGCAAGGTCTGTGTGCCGCAATCGGTCAAAACGGCGCGCATGGCTTTGGCAAAAACGGAAAACGGAAAATCGGTCTGCTGCGGCGCAGTCTGCGCATCGGAAACGGCAACCGTCGGCGCCGCCGCGCCGGAAAGAAAGCTGTCGCCGGCACGGAAGGCGGCAAAATAACCGCTGCGCTCCTTGGAACGTGCGTAGCCTTCGTCACACAGCAGGGCGTAGGCGTGCTCCACGGTGATGAGGCTCAATCCGAGCTCCGACGCCAGCAGCCGCTTGGACGGCAGCCGGCTTTCCGCCGGATAGACATTGCGGGCGATGTCGCTGCGAAGTTGTTTATAAAGCTGCAAATATGCGGGTTCGGCGCTGCTTTTGTCAATAGAATAGTTCATCTGGTCTTATAAAATACTCCTGTTTTGATACTTTTCATAAGTTCAAACATAGTATATACTTTTTTCAATCCAATTGCAAGGGGGTCTGTAAAAATGCAGCTCAAAAAACCAACCACGCGGCAAACCACGCTTTGGCTCACAACCACGGCCATGTTCATGGCAATGACCGTTGTGCTCAGCGCAGTGAGCATTCCCGTCCCCGGCGGCCACCTTTATCTGTGTGATGTGCCGATCTGTCTGGCGGCGATTTTGATGGATCCCGTGGCGGCGTTTCTTGTCGGCGGTGTGGGCTCCTTCCTCGGCGATTTGCTGTTTTATCCGCTGCCGATGTTCGTTTCACTCGCGTCTCACGGCCTGCAGGCGGTCATTATCTCCCTTTGCGCGCATCGCTTGCTCAAAAAGCATCCTGTAGGCGCGTCCGTGCTCGGCGTTACGCTCGGTGGGATTGTGATGATTATCGGCTATTCGCTCGGCCGCGCCTTCGTGTATGCCACGCCGGAAACCGCGCTCGTCAAGCTGCCGTTCGAAGTGCTGCAGGCGGCGGTCGGCGCCGCAGGCGGGCTGCTGCTTTGCTGGAAGGCGGGCGTCCGCCGGCTGTATCAACGGGTACAGGGCGGGCTGAGATAAATCAAAAAAAGAACGCATGAGGCCGCAATGACCGCATGCGTTCTTTTTGACATTTAAAAATTAAAATTATTGTATCCCCAGTGCGCGACTTCCTCATACTTGACATAGATGCCTTCCGGGTCGATGCCGAGCTCCTCGGACAGCAGCGCGCACACTGCTTTCGTCATCTTTTCATACTGGTCTGCACTTGCCTTACCAAACAGGGAAACTTCCACCATAGCCAGCGGCGTGTCCTGCTCGCCGCGGAACCAAAGGCGGCAGTTGTCCTCAAATTCCAGCATCAGCCACGCTTCACCCTTGCCGAGTGCAGAGATCGCGCTGCCGAGCTTTGATTTGAGGACGGTTTCTTTTTCTTTGGAGATCGGGACAGATGTTTTTGTTTTGATGTATGGCATAGAAAAAACCCCCATATGTTTCATTTTGCCCATTTTATCATGTTTTTACAAAAAAAGCTATAGAATATTTGACGTTTTTTAATTTTTGTAGTATAATATCTCTGTTTTCATTTTCTTGTTTCAGAAAGGAGCGGAAAATCCTCTATGGATGACCCCGGAAGTTTGATTTTTAAGCTGATTCTTTTGTTTGTACTCATCATCGTCAACGCCTTCTTTGCCATGAGCGAAATCGCCATCATTTCTTTGAACGACAACATGATCGACAAGATGGCGGAGGAGGGCAACAAGAAGGCCAGACAGGTCAAAAAGCTGACGGAAAACCCCAGTAACTTTTTGTCCACGATCCAGATCGGCGTGACGCTGGCCGGCTTTCTGACGTCCGCTTCTGCGGCGACGAACTTCGCGGTGCTGCTGACGAACTGGTTTGTCGGTCTCGGAACGAAGATTCCGGAAACGGTGGTGCACGCGGTCTCTGTTGTGCTCATCACAATCATCATCTCGTTTTTCTCCCTTGTGCTCGGTGAGCTTGCGCCCAAACGCATGGCGATGCAGAAGAGCGAAAAGATTGCGTTTGCCGTGGTCGGCATTCTGCTGGTGTGCAAAAAGCTCTTTGCGCCGTTTGTGAAAGTGCTCTCCGGCGCAACCAACCTTGTGGTGCGGCTGTTCGGCTTTGATCCGAACGCCAATGAGGAGAGCGTGACCGAGGAAGAGATCCGCATGATGGTGGATGTCGGCAGAGAAAAGGGCGTCATTGAAGACCAGCAGCAGGAGATGATCGATAACATCTTCGATTTTGACGACATCGACGTGTCCGACATCATGACCCACCGCACCGACATGGTCGCTGCCGAGGACACCGATTCGCTCAAGGACGTGGTCAAGCTTTCGATCGACGAGGGTTATTCCCGCATTCCCATTTTCCATGAGGACCCGGACAACATCATCGGCATCATCTATATCAAGGACTTGCTCAAATATATCACGACCTCGCTGCCGAAGGACAAGACGCCGAAGGACGTGATGCGCAAGGCGTATTATGTGCCGTTCAGCAAAAACTGCGGCGAGCTGTTCAACGAGATGGGCGAAAAGCACGTGCAGATGGCGGTCGTCGTGGATGAATACGGCGGCACGGCGGGCATCGTGACGATGGAGGACCTGCTCGAAGCCATTGTCGGCAGCATTCAGGACGAATATGACGACGAGGATGAGGAGATCGTTGCCGTGAACGACAATCTGTTCACTGTGGACGGTACGACCGACATTGAAGAGATCAATGAGCTGGTCGGCGATATCATTCCCGAGGGCGACTATGAAACCATCGGCGGCTTTATGATCAGCCGACTCGGCTATTTGCCGAAAAACGGCGGCATGGACGTTGTGGAATTTGAAAATCTGAAGCTGACGATCCTTAGCGTTGAGGATCGCCGCATCGGCAAGGTGCGTGTGGAAGTGCTGCCGAAGGCCGAGGATGAAACAGAAGATTGATTGCGCTTTTTGAAAGGATGTATCAGCAATGAAAAGATTTTTGGCGTTTTGCTTGACCGTGCTGCTGCTTGCCGGCATCTGCACAGCCGGCGTGAGCGCAAAGGGAACCGAAACCGCGTGTGACGGAAACTGTGCGTTTTATCCGACCATCATCGTGCCCGGGCTCGGGCAGTCGAACGTGGTGGTTGTGGACGAAAACGGCAACTTTGTCCGCGATAAAGACGGAAAAAAGGCGTCCGCGTTTCCGGCATATCTGCAGACCGGAAAGCTGCTGAAAACCCTGTTGCGTCCGGCGCTGCTTTCGCTGATGATGCAGCGCGATGTCGGCTTGTCCGACGCGTTTGTGACAGCGCTGCGTGATTCCTTCGGTGTGAACACCTGCGATTTGAACGCAAACCCGATCGGCCCCGTGCAGACGGAAAAATATCCGTATTCCTATGCGCGATACAACGCAGAGGAGCGCGAGGTGGTCAACACCCACATCCCGTTTGAGCTGTATCCGACGGATCTGCCGCGCGATCATCTCTATTATTTTACATACAACTCCTTCGGCAACCACATCTCCCTTGCCGAAGAGCTGTTCGCCTACATTCAGATGGTGCAGCAGCAGACCGGACACAAAAAGGTCAATCTTGTGCCGCTGAGCCAGGGCGCCAGCATTGTGAGCGCAATGCTGGACTATCACCCGGAGATCGGCGACTGTCTGCATAAGGTGCTCTTCGTGGTGCCGGCGCTGGACGGCTCGCGCATCATCGGCGATGTGTTCACCGGTCGTGTGACCTTTTTGAACAAGGATTATCTGTATCACGGTTTTTTGGAAAACATCCGTCTGCTTGACGCGGCAACGGCGAGCCTGCTGGAGGTTGTGCTGCGCATTCTGCCGGACGAAGTCTGGATGGCGGCGCTGCAAAAGGGCGTGAACTATCTGGTGGAGGAAGTGATGACACGCTCCACGGGGATGTGGGCGCTGTGCCCCTCCGGCGATTACAAAGCCGCGGCAAAGCGTTACCTCTCTTCGCCGGACAGAGCAAACATCAAAGCGCAGACCGACCGTTATTATCAGGCGCAAAAGCGTTCCCGCGCCAACATTGCCGCGCTGCAAAAAAAAGGCGTGCAGGTGTTTGATATGGTGGAATATGACTATGCGCTGATCAACGTCGGCGAACGCTGGAACGACACCAACGGCGACTTCATCATCCAGACGGATTCCACTTCCATGGGTGCAACGCTGTCACGGGTGGGCGAGACACTGCCGCAGGGCTACAAGCAGCAGAACACACATTGCACGAACCCGGCGCACAACCACCTTTCCCCGGACGGTGTGGTGGACGCTTCCACGGGTCTGCTGCCCGACACGACGTTTTATTTTAAAAATCAGCGTCACGATCTGACGCAGCACAACGACATCATCCTCAAGCTCGCCATGAACCTCATTGCGCACGACGACATCCGGGATGTGTATTCCAGCCCCGATTTTCCGCAGTTCAACAACGGTCGCAACGTGAAGAACATTTTAGAGCTGCTTGACAAGGCGGCGGATGTGAACACGAAGCTGCTGCTGCCGTCTGTGAAAAAGGAGCTTGCCGGCGCCGTTGCGCAGGCGAACGAGGTGCTGAGCAAGACCGTGGACACGGCAGACGCGCTGCCGAACGCCGAGGCGCGGCTTTCCAAAGCGCTGGTAAGAGCCGGCGCAAAGCTGCCCGAAGTGCAAGCGCCGGATGTGCTCGCACCGTTCAGTGCGTTTTTGTTCAAGCATTTCGGCACGAACGGGTATTCGGAGCTGCTGAAAAAATAAGGATGAAATGTAAAATCCCCGGCCAAACGGTCGGGGATTTATTGTTCCTCTATGAATTCAAGCACGTCTTCCACGCGGCAGTGCAGAATCGTGCAAAGGTCATTCAGTGTGACAGTACTGATGGGTTTATCGTGTTTCAGTCGGTCAAGCAGGCTGCGGCTGATGTTGTAATCCTTGATGAGTTTATACGTTGTGATGCCCTTTTCTTTCATAGTACGGTAAAGCGGCGCGTAGGAAATCATAAACCCACCTCCTGCAATAATCATAATTTATACTCTTAATCTTGACAATTGTCGATATATAGAGTATAATGATCAAAAAGATTCGGAGGTAGAATTTTATGAAGAAAATCAAACAGGTTTTGTCCGTATTGCTGGCTGTAGTGATGCTGGTTGCCGTTGTGCCGGTGGGGGAAGTGAATGCAATCAGCATCAATGATTCCTCTGTGTTTTTGCATCAACCAACAGATGGAGATAGTACATGTGTATTTACATCTTGCCTGAATATGTTCCGACGCCGTGCAATCATTGATGGTGATAGCGAGTGGGAATCCATTACCCATAATAATTATAAGAACACAATTACAACAAATGGCGTTTCTGTTCGTTGGACAATCACCGATGTGCGAGGAATGAATGCCTCAATGAACTCCGATTTGACTTCAAATAAAAAGAATTATTTTATTTCTATGCTTAACAATTATCCGGAAGGAATTGTAATTTATTGTGGCAGCAATCCGATGCACACGGTTCTTTTGACGGACTATGATAGCTCAACTGATACATTTTATTGTGCTGAAACTCTTAGTTCTTTTGGCTATGGTCGGATTCCCTTGACATCTTGTTATTTAAGCACATACAATGGCGGTTTGTCACAAAGCAGCGTGATTTCAAAGATCAGTCAGATTTGGTATGTTTCCAACAGATCGGGAGGGGGTACGCCGACCTACACTCCAACACCAGTTGTTGGCGATGATAAAAATGCTGTAGTTGTTGGAGAAAACATATCTTTTTGGTATTCCGGATTAACCGAATGCAGTGAGGTTGAGTTTTGTTTTGAAAAAAACGGAGAAGTATACTATCGAGCAGATTCAACTTCTTCTACAACATACAAAACATATTTTGAAGCAACCGGAACCTACTATGTATTTGTTAGAGGATACTATAATGGTCAATGGTACAATTCCGGAAAAATAAAAGTTTCTGTTTTAAACCCGCAAATAAACGATAATAAGAATACTGTCTGCGTTGGAGAACCAATTACTTTTACTTATTCCGGTCTGACACCCTGCGAAGAGGTACAATTTGAGTTTTCCAAAAACGGAACTGTATATTATTCACCGGACTCTACAAGTTCAACCAGTTTTTCGACCTATTTTGAAAATGCAGGTACGTACTATGTTAATGCGGCTGGATATTTGGATGGAAACTGGTGTCGTTCAGGCAAAGTGAAAGTTGAAGTTATCAACCACAGCTTTGGTGCGTGGACAAGATTGAATGATACGCAGCATCAGCGTGTTTGTTCTCGTGACAGCAGTCATGTAGAGAAAGCGAACCACACTTGGAACAACGGCAGCGTGACCAAAGCTGCCACTTGTACAGCAACAGGCGTGAAAACATATACCTGTTCTGTCTGCCAAGGAACCAAAACCGAAACTATTTCTATCAACGCAAGCAACCACGTCAACACAAAATCCGTCGCAGCAACTGCATCCACCTGCACGGTCAAGGGCTACACCGCCGGAGTCTACTGCAATGACTGCAAAAAGTACATTTCAGGTCATGCCGAACAGCCGCTTGCGGCACACAAGACCACAACCGTCAACGCCAAAGATGCAACCTATGATGCCGATGGTTACACCGGCGACACCTATTGCACGGTCTGCAAGCAAACGCTTTCCTATGGTTCCGTCATTCCGAAGCTGACCAAGCCCGATGAGCCGACCAACCCGACAAATCCAACCAACCCCACAAATCCGACCCAGCCAACGAATCCGGCGCCGCAGCCCCAGCCCTCCGGCGGCTGCGCCTACTGCGGTCAGAACCACACCGGTTTCCCGGGCGTGCTGATCGGCTTCTTCCACAGCATCCTTGCGCTGTTCGGTCTGCGGAAGTAACTCGTATGGTATAACAAAAGAAAGCTCTCTTTTCAGAGGGCTTTCTTTTTCTATTGACTATCGACTAACGACTAACAGCTCATCTGACTATCGACTAACGACTAACAGCTCATCGCTCAACCCAGCGCAGCGAGGCTCTCCTCGATCATGCGCAGCTTTTCCATCAGCTTCGCTTCTTCGGCGCGCTGGCCTTCCACAACGGTTTCGGGCGCTTTGGCGAGGAAACCGGGGTTGGAAAGCTTGGCCTGAATGCCGGAAAGCTTCTTTTCTGCGCCTTCCTTTTCCTTTTGCAGGCGTTTGCGCTCGGCTTCAAAGTCCACAAGGTCGCCCATCGGAATGTAGATTTTCGCGTCGGCGGTCACGATGGACACCGCGCCGTCCAGATCGAAGCTGTCGCCGAGAATGACCTCCTCGGCGGAGGCAAGACGCTGCATAAACACCACGGCGGCGGCGAACACGTCCTTTTTCTCGGTGGCGATGTAAACGTGCGCCTTCTTGGAGGGCGCCACGTTCATTTCTGCGCGGCGGTTGCGGATGGCGCGGATGGCCTCCATGATAGAGTTCATCGTCGCTTCTTCCGCGTCAAAGCAAAGCGCTTCGTCAAACTTCGGCCACGGGGAAAGCATGATCGTTTCACCCTCGTGCGGAAGCGTCTGCCAAATTTCTTCCGTGATGAACGGCATGAACGGGTGCAGGAGCTTGAGCGTTTCGGAAAGGACGTAGATCAGCACAGCCTTGGCCGTCTCGGTCGTCTCGTCGTGTCTTTGCAGACGGATTTTTGCAAGCTCGATGTACCAGTCGCAGAAGATGTCCCAGATGAAGTCATAGAGCTTTGCAATGGCGATGCCGAGTTCGAATTTTTCAAGGTTGTCGGTGACCTCCTTGACCAGCGCGTTGAACTGGGCAAGGATCCACTTGTCTTCGAGCGCAAGGTTTTCGGGCACATGCGGCGCTTTTTCCGAACCGTCGAGGTTCATGAGAATGAAGCGCGCGGCGTTCCAGATTTTGTTGGCAAAGTTGCGGCTGGCTTCGACCTTCTTTTCAGAGTAGCGCATATCGTTTCCGGGGCTGTTGCCGGTGGCAAGGGTCATGCGCAGCGCGTCTGCGCCGTATTTGTCAATGACTAGCAGGGGATCGATGCCGTTGCCGAGCGATTTGCTCATCTTGCGGCCGAGCTCGTCGCGGACGATGCCGTGGATGAAAACCGTGTCAAACGGCACTTCGCCCATCTGCTCACACGCGGAAAAGATCATGCGCGCCACCCAGAAGAAGATGATGTCGTAGCCGGTGACGAGCGTGTTTGTCGGGTAGTAGTGCGCAAGCTCCGGCGTTTTCTCCGGCCAGCCGAGGGTGGAAAACGGCCAGAGCGCAGAGGAGAACCAGGTGTCCAGCGTGTCGGGGTCCTGATGGATGTGCGCGCTGCCGCAATGGGCGCAGTGCGTCGGGTCTTCGCGCTCCACCGTGATCTCTCCGCAGTCGTCGCAGTACCACGCCGGAATGCGGTGACCCCACCAAAGCTGGCGGGAGATGCACCAGTCGCGGATGTTTTCCATCCAGTTGTAATAGGTCTTGTCAAAGCGTTCGGGAATGAACTTCGTCTTGCCGTCGCGCACGGCTTTGATCGCCGGCTCGGCAAGCGGTTTCATCTTGACGAACCACTGTTTGCTCACACGCGGCTCCACGCTCGTGTGGCAGCGGTAGCAGGTGCCGACCTCGTGCTTTGTCGGCTCAATCTTTACCAGTGCGCCGGCGGCCTCAAAATCGGCAACAATGGCCTTGCGGCATTCCATCAGGCTCATGCCGGCGTATTTTCCGGCCTGTTCGTTCATGAAGCCATCGTCGGTCATGACGTTGAGGATCGGCAGATTGCAGCGCAGACCGACCTCAAAGTCGTTCGGGTCGTGTGCCGGGGTAATTTTCACCGCGCCGGTGCCCTTGTCCATTTTGGCGTAGGCGTCGGCAACGATGGGGATCTCACGGCCGATGACGGGGATGCGCACGGTTTTTCCGATCAGGTCCTTGTAGCGCTCGTCGTCCGGGTGCACGGCAACGCCGGTATCGCCGGGGATCGTCTCGGGACGGGTGGTGGCAACAATGATGGCGCCGGAGCCGTCTGTGAACGGATAGGCCATGTGCCAGAACGCGCCGTCCTTTTCTTCATATTCCACTTCCGCGTCGGAGATGGAGGTCTTGCAGTGCGTGCACCAGTTGATGATGCGTTCGCCGCGGTAGATCAGTCCTTTTTCATACAGGTTCACGAATACCTCGCGCACGGCTTTGGAACAGCCTTCGTCCAGTGTGAAGCGTTCACGCTCCCAGTCGCAGGAGGAACCGAGCTTTTTGAGCTGTTCCACAATGCGGCCGCCGTATTGCGTACGCCATTCCCAGGCGCGCTTGAGAAAGCCCTCGCGGCCGAGGTCTTCCTTGCTGATGCCCTCTTCCTTGAGTGCGGCAACGATCTTCGCTTCCGTGGCGATGGAGGCGTGATCCGTGCCGGGCAGCCAAAGCGTGTCAAAGCCCTGCATACGGCGCCAGCGGATGAGAATGTCCTGCAGCGTGTTGTCCAGCGCGTGTCCCATATGCAGTTGGCCGGTGATGTTCGGCGGGGGAATCACGATGGTGTAGGGCTTCTTTTCGGGGTCGCAGGCGGCGTGAAAGTAGTTGCCTTTCAGCCAGGACGCATAGATGCGGTCCTCCACCTGCTTCGGGTCATACTGTTTTGCGAGTTCATGTGCCATTTGTTTTCACCTTCCGGATAATGATGTTTGTTGAATTCCGCCTTTCGAATTAAAAAACTCCGCCTGAGATTCTCAGGACGGAGTTTTTCCGCGGTACCACCTGAGTTCGGCTTTTGCCGCACTCTTTGTTATTGCAGGGTCTACTTGCTCCGAAGAGGTTCTTCCTGCGGCTCACAAGCGACCTTCACAGCGTTGTTTGCGAACTTGCACCTCCCGTTCGCTCTCTGAAAAACAATCACTGCTACTCCTCTTGCTCTTCGCCGTTGTTGTGATGGATAGTGTATCACAAATTTTCGCCGTTGTCAAGCCCTTTGACCGGCTGCAGATAAAACGAGAACGACAGCTTGTCTTTGATGTGCAGCTCATAGGGCGACAGCACGTCCGGGCCGCAGCTTGCGGTGCCTGCGCCGCGCACAAAGCCGTCAATGTTCAAACAGATCAGGTGCGCGTCATGCAGGTCCTCGCGGTGCTTTGCCTTGCGCAGCGTCTCGTTGGAATAGGGGCGTGCACAGAAGGTGAAGGGCCGTTCGTTGCAGCGAACGGCAAGGCCGTCGCCGTCCGCGTCGGTAAAGCGCAGCCATTTTGTGCCGGTGTGCATCCCGTTTTCCTGCGGCTTGATATAGTTTTCCCAAAGCTGGTGGACGGTGGAATCGAACACGCCCATCACAGACTGTGCGCAAAAGTCCGGCAGATTCTCATACGGTCCCTTGCCGTAGTAGCGCACATGCGAGAACTCTTCGCTCAGATCGACCGTCAGACCGAAGCGCGAAAGCTCCATGCTGCCAAGCGCAAACCGCGGGCGGGCGAGGGTGGTTTCAACCAAAATCGTGCCGTCGGGATAGACCTGATAGCCGATCTCATAGGAGAACAGTTTCTGCTCCGTGGTGGAAAGTGCGCCGATGCTCTTGAGCCGGATGAAGCCGCGCTTGTCGTTTTTGCATTCGGTGAGTTTGACCTCCGACGGGCGCAGCTTTGTCAGCCCTTTGCGCTCCCAGGAGGCAACCTTGTTGCGGTCGTTGTCGATCGCGGCGCGGGTGACCAGCGGGGTGAAGCCCAGCTCGTTTGCAAGCAGCTCCTTGCCGCCGACCGTGTAGCTGAGCAGCGCGCCGGTTGTGCGCGCAAACAGTGCGCGTCCGCCCTCAAACGCAACGACGATGCAATCGTTCTTTTTGGAAAACGCAACGCCGCCGGTAGGCATCTGCAGCGTTTCGCTGCACGTATGGATCGGGCACTGCTCTCTGGCGATGAAATGCCCGGCTTTGTCAAAATAAAGGAAGGTGATGTCCCAGTCGTGGTTAAGGTCGGTCATCCGGTGCGCAATCACAACGCTTTGGCTTTGCCGTGCCGGAATGGACAACGCAAGTGTGCCGGTTTCCGCAATGCTGCCGTCGCACAGCAGCTCATAGCGCACATCGTATTCGTCCGCGTTCAAAAAGCTGTTGGTGTTCGTGAACCGATAAAGGTTGTCGCTGATCCGGACGGCGCGCAGGGGGCGATAGACCGCCTGCATGGCATAAGCGCCGGTGTGCGGCGTGCGGTCGGGATAAAACAGACCGTCCACGCAGAAGTTGCCGTCGTGAATGCGCTCTCCGTGGTCGCCGCCGTAGGTGTAGCGGTATTTTGCCTTGCCGTCATAGACCGCATGATCGGCAAATTCCCACACGCAGGCGCCCATAAGGTTTTCGCTGCTGTAGATCAGCTTCCAGTAGTCCTCAAGTCCGCCGGGACCGAGCCCCATCGCGTGGCAGTATTCGCAAAGGAAATAGGGCTTGCCGCGATAGCGCGACGTCAGCTTGTGTGCGGCGATGCGTTCAATGAGCTTCGGGTGCTGATACATTTCGGAAATCACATCGTAGGAGCCGCGCGGCGTGAGGATGACGCCTTCATAATGCACGGGAATGTCCGAGCGTTCCTTCAGCCAGGCATAGCAGGCGTCCTGATTCTTCCAGCCGCCGGATTCGTTGCCCAAGCTCCACATCGTGACACAAGGGTGGTTTTTGTCGCGCTCATACATCCGTCTGACGCGGTCGAGATAGCGCGGCAGCCAGCTTTTGCTGTTGCTCAGCTCGCCTATATCGCCCCGGTGCTGCCACATGCCGTGGGTTTCAATGTCCGCCTCATCGATCACATACAGACCGTAAACGTCGCACAGCGCAAGGAAGGTCGGGTCGGGCGGGTAGTGCGAGGTGCGCACACTGTTGACGTTGAAGCGCTTCATCAGCCTGACATCGCGCTCAAGCTGTTCGGCGGTCATCACATAGCCTGCCTTCGGGTCGGTGTCGTGGTGGTTGACGCCCTTCATCTTGATCGGTGTTTCGTTGAACAAAAACCGTTCGCCGTCGATGCGCACAGCGCGGAAACCGACGCGAAAGCGCACGACCTCGGTCTGTTCGCCGTCGCGCAGCGTCAAAAACAGGTCATACAGCCGCGGCGTCTCCGCCGTCCATGTTTCAACGTCCGGTAAAGCAAAGAAGAAGCTGAACTGCGACGACGCGCCGCAGCTTTGTTCGCGCAGAACCGTGTTTGCGTCATACAGCGCAGCGCTCAGCGCCTTGCCGGAAAAATGTTCGCCGCGCAGCGCGCCGCTGACAAAAAGCTGCCAGCCGTCCTCGCTCGTTTCGCTTTTGACCTGTACATCCCAAAAGCTGCACTTGGCGCTCTCTGTGAGATAGACGTCGCGGAAGATGCCGTTTTCGCGGAACATATCCTGACATTCCAAAAATGTGCCGTTGCTCCATTTGGTCACGACGGCAAGCAGCTCGTTTTCGCCCGGGCGCATCACACCGTCCAGCGAAAACTCCGCCGGGTTGTGGCTGCCCTCGCTGTAGCCGACATAGGCGCCGTTGACATAGAGCGTCAGCGACGAGCACACGCCTAAAAAGGTCAGCGTGGCGTGCGCCGTGTCCTCTTTGATGAAAAACTTTTTGACATACACGCCGCAGGACATCTCCTCCGGCGCCTTCGGTGGCTTTGGCTTGAATTCATAGCACCCGTTGATATAAACCGGCGGCTCATAGCCGGTGCGCTGCCAGGTGGAGGGCACCTGAATCGTGTCGAAGGTGCGCTCATCGGTGTTGAAGCTCGTCGGCAGGCGGCTGACGCGCTCAAAATAGGCGAACTGCCATTCGCCGTTCAAAAGGGTCACACGGTCGCTGTTTTTCCGCTCAGTCACAGGCGACTGCGCAGCGAGCGCTTCTCTGTTGCCGTAGGGGATGAAATAGCTGCGCGCCGGAAGCTTGTTTTCTTCCATGATTTCAAAATCGTTTGCGTGCAGCCGGTCAATACGATAGATCATAAAATACCTCCATTGTAAAAAAGGCGGACGATTTACCACGATTTATCTTAGCATATTTTGGTGTGCTTTTCAAGCCTTATATTTTTCTTTTCCGCGGGCAATACTGACGGAAGAGGTGAGGGACTTGAATTTTAACAAGGTAGAGATCTGCGGGATCGACACGTCGAAGCTCAAGGTGTTGACGGAAAAGGAAAAAAGCGAGCTGCTGCGCGAGAGCCAGAGCGGCAACAAGCAGGCGCGCGAAGCGCTCATCAACGGCAATCTGCGGCTGGTGCTCAGCGTGCTGCAGCGTTTTTCCTCGCGCGGCGAAAACCCGGACGATCTGTTTCAGGTGGGCTGTATCGGGCTGATCAAGGCGATCGACCACTTCGATCTGTCGCAGAATGTGCGCTTTTCCACCTATGCGGTGCCGATGATCGTCGGCGAGGTGCGGCGTTATCTGCGCGATTATGCGCCGATGCGCGTGAGCCGTTCGGTGCGCGACACGGCGTATCACGCGATGCAGGTGAAGGAGCAGTTACAGTCGCAGACGCAGCGTGAGCCGACCGTGGAGGAGATCGCGGCAAAAATGGGCATCAAAAAAGAGCGCGTGGTGCTCGCGCTCGAAGCGATCGTGGAACCTGTGTCGCTGTATGAACCGGTGTATTTTGACGCGGGCGACACGGTGTATGTGATGGATCAGATCGGAGACAACCACACCGACCTGGACTGGATCAACGAGATCATGCTCAAAAAGAGCTTGAAAGCGTTGCCGGAGCGCGAAAAAAAGATCCTTTCCCTGCGCTTTTTGCACGGCATGACACAAACTGAGGTCGCCAAGGAGATCGGCATCTCGCAGGCGCAGGTGTCGCGGCTGGAAAAAGGCGCGATGGAAAAGATCCGGGGCGATTAACAGCCGCCGTTCAGCTGCTTTTCCAGTTCCGCCCGAACGTATGCAAGGTCGCTGCAGGTCAGGATCGGGATCAGGCAGTCGATCTCATCGATACTTTTCTCCCACCACCGGAAGCGCAGCAGCAGATCGATCAGCACATCGTCAAAGCGTTTTTTGATCGGTCGCGCCGGGTTGCCGACAACGACCGTGTAGGGCGAAACATCGCTGCCGACAACGCTGTTGGCGCCGATGATCGCACCGTCGCCGATGTGAACGCCCGGCAGGATCACGGCATTTTGCCCGATCCAGACGTCATTGCCGATCACCGTGTCGCCCTTCTGCGGCAGATCGGAAACGGCGGGCGGATCCATGTTCCAGCCCTCCAGCGTATAAAACGGGAAGGTCGTCACCGCGTTCATCTGATGGTTTGCGCCATTCATCACAAACTCCACGCCGGATGCAATCTGACAGAATTTGCCGATGATCAGCTTGTCGCCGTTCCAATCGTAGAGATGCGAAACATGGCGCTCAAAATCCGCATCGGCAATGTAAGAAAATTCGCCGACAATAATATTCGGATTCCGAATGGAGGGCCGGATGTAGATCTCCCGGTCATAGCCCGCGATCGGATGGAGCGTGTTTGGATCGGGGCGCTTTCCGTTTTTCATGTTACGGATCTCCTTTCAGCTGCAGGTCGGTTAACAAACGACTTCGCCCACAAGATCCAGCTCGTTCACGCCGATGATCTTTGCATTCACAAACTGTCCGGGCAGCAGCTCCTCCTCCGTGGAGAGGATGACCTGACTGTCGATTTCAAAGCAGTCCATATAGGTTCGACCGAGGTAAAGCAGGTTCTCTTCGTCAAAGCCGTCCACCAGCACGCGGTAGGTTTTGCCGATGCGGGCCTGCTGTTTCTTTTCAAAAATTTCATACTGCTGGCGCATGATGATGTCGGCGCGCTGCTGCTTGATCTCGTCGTCGATCTGGCCGTCCATTTCGGCGGCGGCAGTGCCTTCCTCCGGCGAATAGGCAAAGCAGCCCAGCCGGTCGAACTGCGCTTCTTCCGTAAAGCGGGAAAGCGTTTCAAATTGTTCTTCCGTTTCGCCCGGAAAGCCGGTGATGAAGGTGGTGCGGATGATCACGTCGGGGATGCGCGCGCGCAGCTTTTCAACGAGGGAAAGCAGGCTTCGCTCGTCGCCGGCGCGGTGCATCCGGCGCAAAATGTCCCGGTCCGCATGCTGCAGCGGCAGATCGATGTAGTTGCAGATCTTATCCTGCCGCGCAATGGTGTCGATCAGCTCATCCGTCAAACAGTCGGGATAGCAGTAAAGCAGGCGCACCCAGGCGATGCCGTCGATCTTGCACAGTGCATCCAGCAGCGCGGGCAGCATGAGCTTGTGATAGAGATCGAGTCCGTATTTTGTGACATCCTGCGCGATGATGACCAGCTCTTTCACGCCCGCCTTTGCCAGTGTCTGCGCTTCGGCGACCAGCTCTTCGATGGGGCGCGAGCGCATTTTTCCGCGGATGGACGGAATGGCGCAGTAGGTGCAGTTGTTGGAGCAGCCCTCGGCGATTTTCAGATAGGCGAAGTGCCGCGGGGTGGAAAGCACACGTTCGCCGCACAGGGGAAGGTCATATTTATCGGGAAAAGCGCTGACGTTTTCGCCGTCAAGCAGTTGATGGCAGACCGCGACGATGTCGCCGTTCTTGCCAAGGCCGATCACGCCGTCCACCTCCGGCATCTGTGCTTGAATCTCGTTTTGATAGCGTTCGGCCAAGCAGCCGGTGACCAGAATCTTTTGAATGACGCCCTGCTGCTTGAGTTCGCCGCAGGTGAGGATCGTTTCAATGGCCTCCTGCTTTGCAGCGTCGATAAAGCCGCAGGTGTTGACGATGACGAGGTCGGCGTCTTCGATGTTGTCCGCAATTTGAAAATCACTTTGCAGCTTTGCGAGCATCAGCTCCGCGTCCACCTGATTCTTCGGGCAGCCGAGTCCGATCATGCCGATTTTTTTCATTCCATCTCCTCCAAATTCTCTACTGCCTGCTGCAGAGCCTGTTTGATTTCGCCGGGTGCATAGCCCATGCGCAAAAGTGCGCCGAACGTGCGCTGCACGCCCTTTTCCGTGGTGAGGTTCCGGCTGTATTTGCGCTCGATCAGCGAAAGCAGCGTATCTTCGGACGGTTCCAGCGTGTCGGTCACATCGCTGATGATCTCGCGGTCGATCCCCTTGCGAAACAGCTCGGTCACAATGCGCCGCTTCCCGAAGCCCTTGCTGCGAACCAGCTCGGCGGCATAGGTTTCGGCAAACCGGCGGTCATCCAGATAGCCGAAATCCTGCAGTTTTTCAACCGCCGACTGCGCGGCTTCTGCGTCAAAGCCTTTTTGCCGCAGCTTTTGCAGCAGCTCCGCCGTGCTGTGGTCGCGCCGGGAAAGCAGGTCTGTTGCCTTGTTGAATGCGCGACGGGCGCTGATTGCCCCCGAAAGGTCTTCCAGCGCCGCGTCGTCAAGTTCCATATGGTTTGTGATGCCGGACATGGCAATAAAATCGCGGTCAACGGTCATGCGGTATTCGCCGTCGAGCAGCAGATGGATTTTATTGGCCTTGCCCTCTTTGAGTGTCAGTTTCATTCGTCGTCATCCACGGCGATATCGAGCTTCACACGCGCGGCGCTGCTCTTCGGCTTTGCCGCCGGGGCAGTGCTCGCAGCTTTTGCCGGTGCAGGGGCAGCCGGTTCGTTTTCTTTGGGCGCATAAATGCTCTTGACCGCGGCGAAGATTTTGTCCTCGATCTCCTTGGCGAGCTCCGGCTCTTTTTCAAACAGCGCCTTTACATTTTCTCTGCCCTGGCCCAGACGGGTTTCACCGTAGGAGAACCAGGCGCCGCTCTTGTTGATGATGCCCCATTCCACGCCGAGATCCACCAGCTCGCCGACCTTGGAGATGCCGGTGCCGTACATGATATCGAACACCGCCTCTTTGAACGGCGGAGAAACCTTGTTCTTTACAATTTTTGCGCGGGTGCGCGACCCGATGAATTCGCCGCCGGTGCCCTTGATCGTTTCAATCTTGCGCACATCGATGCGCACGGAGGAGTAAAACTTCAGCGCGCGGCCGCCGGTCGTGACTTCGGGGTTGCCGTAGATCACACCGACTTTTTCACGAAGCTGGTTGATGAAGATGACCAGCGTGTTCGATTTTGCAACCACGCTCGTCAGCTTGCGCAGCGCCTGCGACATCAGACGCGCGTGCAGACCAACATGGCTGTCGCCCATTTCGCCTTCAATCTCCGCGCGCGGCACCAGCGCCGCCACCGAGTCGATGACGATGATATCCAGCGCGCCGGAGCGGGCGAGCGCTTCTGTAATGGAAAGCGCATCCTCGCCGTTGTCGGGCTGGGAAACGAGCAGGGAATCCACATCCACGCCGAGCGCCTTGGCATAAACCGGGTCAAGTGCGTGCTCCGCGTCGATGAACGCGGCCTCGCCGCCGGCCTTTTGCGCTTCGGCAATGCAGTGCAGCGCAAGGGTGGTCTTACCGGAGGATTCCGGACCGTAAATTTCAACGATGCGGCCTTTCGGCAGTCCGCCGACGCCTGTGGCGATGTCGAGCGAGACAGAGCCGGTGTGGATGGCTTCCACATTCAGCTCCGTGCTCTGTCCAAGGCGCATGATGGCGCCCTTGCCGTATTGCTTTTCGATCTGCTGCAGCGCCGTTTCCAGCGCGGATCTCTTGTCTGCCATAGGAAAATCCTCCTGTTTGGTACAAATGTTCACTTCGATTATACAACGGGCGCACGAAAAAATCAAGGGGTTTTGAAAAAAAGTTGTCAGGGGGTGTTAAGGGATTAAGGGACTGAGGGACTGAGGGACTGAGGAAATGAGGGATTGAGTGAAGAGTGAAGTGTGAAGTGTGAAGAGTGAATAGACAGTAAAAATCCTTCCCCTTGGCAAGAGGAAGGTGGTGTGAAAAATAGATGAGGTTCGCTTTATCTGCCGAACAATTTTGCAAAAAAGTTGAGAATCATCTGAATGAGACGCTCAAAGAAGTTCAGTTCCTTTTCCGACGGTTCGTTGTTCGGCTGCGTTGTCGGTTCCGCCGGTTTTTCAACATCTTTCACATGCTTCCCACAGCGCGGACAGTTGCCGTTTGCGTCAAGCGCGGCGTGGTTTGTGTTGTCAATGGCGACGGTTGCATGGCCGGACACCCATTTGCCGCAGTCCGTGCAGTATACGCCGGCGGTGTAGCCTGTTTCGGTGCAGGTGGCGGCCAGACCGCTGCGGTTCTCGGTATGCACGTGGTTTGTCGGATCAAGCGGAATATCTTCTGTATAGCTGTCGCCGCAGGTGCAGGCAAAGGTTTTCACACCCTTGGCAGAGCAGGTAGCAGCTTTGGTGATCGTTGCGGTGTAGGCGTGTGTGTGCACCGGCTCATCGGAGATATAATGCCATTCAGCGTTCAACAGAGGCTCATTGTCTGCGCCGAATTGAATCTCGTTCTTTTCAACTTCGGTACCGTGGTAATAGACGTGGGAAATGATCGAAGCGCTGCTGTCGTTCTGATAAGAGAAAGCATACTGTCCGATGGATTCCACTTGATTATACATTGTGACGTTGATCAGTTTGCAGTAAGAAAAAGCACTTTGACCAATCACTTGAACGTTTTTGCCGAGTACAACATCTTTCAAGCCGGAATACCAAAAGGCATTACTACCGATACCAATGCAGCCGTCGCCAATCGTCAAGGAGGGCAAACTGGTGCAATAATTAAAAGCATAGTTTCCAATGCTTTCGACGCTGTCAGGAATATTGATAGAGACAAGAGCATAACAATCAGAAAACGCATAGTTTCCAATTGTTTTCAGACCGGAGCCGCAGGTGACGGAAACCAAAGCATGGCAGCTATAGAAAGCAAAATTACCAATACTCTCCAAGCTATCCGGCAATTCAATTTTCGTAATGGCATTACAATACTGGAAAGCATAATCGCCGATTTTTTTTACGCCGTTCTCAATTTTGATTTTTAAAATGTCGCTGCAGAAAGAATTCCATGGACGGGCGCCATAGGAAGTATAATCATTCATCACGCCGTTGCCGCTGATTGTCAGCGTCCGGGATGCGTCATTATACGTCCACGTCAATCCGCTGCCGCAGCCGCCGCTTTCTTCCGCCGCAAAGCTGACAAAGCAGATGCTCAGACTCATCAGCAAAACGAGTGCGCCGAGCAGGATGGAAAAGGTTTTCTTTGTGGTTTTTGTCATTTTGAGATACCTCCTTTGTTTTGTAGCACAATAATAACATAAAAGGTTTAGTTTGTCAACACCTTTTACCTTGTTTATTTAAGCTGAGTGTTGTGCTAAACTAAACATGGAAGGTGAGGTGATCGTGTGCAGGATTATAAGATTGGCATGGGTGAACGCATCAAGAAAAAGCGGCGAGAACTGCATTTGACGCAGGAAAAGGTTGCCGAACGGCTTGGCATTTCCGTAAAGCATTTCAGCGAGACGGAGCGCGGCATTTCCGGTTTATCTGTTGAAAACCTGATCAAACTGAGTGATTTGCTTCATATGTCGCTGGATGAAATGATCAAAGGCACCCGGCCGGATATGCAAACAAGCTGGAACATTCTTCTGGAGCCGATTTCTTCGCTGCCGACAGACAAACAGAACGATTTGATTTCATTGATAACAACTGCCATTCAACTTGTAAAATAATGCCCGACTGCGGTTTCGTGTCGGGCATATTTCTTTTTTTGTACCTGCGCTCTTTTTTCATTTCCCCGACACCGTTCCCTTGGTTTCTCGCTTTCTTTGCGTTACCATAGGGCAAAGGAAGTGGTTGTATGAGTGCAAAAATCGAATATCGCAAAGCCGAAATCTGCGTTTTGCTCGACGGCGAAATCGACCATCACGCCGCGTCGCTGCTGCGTGTGAGCATTGACGACGCCGTTTTACACAAGCGTCCGCGCCTGCTGATTCTCGACTTCGGCGCGGTGACGTTCATGGATTCGTCCGGCGTCGGCCTCGTGATGGGGCGCTATAAGCTGCTGCGCACGGTCGGCGGCCGGCTGCGGGTGCAAAATCTTTCGCCGGCGGCGTATAAAGTCATGCGTCTCGCGGGGCTGGACAAGCTGGGCGAGCTGCGGCAAAAGGAGGTCATTTAAATGAAAGCGGAAAACGAAATGCGCCTGGTCTTTCCCGCCAAAAGCATCAACGAAAGCTTTGCGCGCACGGCAGCGGCCGTGTTTGCCGCGTTGCTGGATCCGACGGTGGAGGAGCTGTCCGATTTAAAAACCGCCGTCAGCGAAGCGGTCACAAACGCAATCGTCCACGGCTACCGCGACACGGTCGGCGACGTGTTTCTCCAAATGGCGGTGCTGCCCGGGCGCAGGCTGCGCATCCGCGTGCGCGACAAAGGCGTCGGCATCGCCGATATTGCAAAAGCGCGCGAACCGCTGTTTACCACCGGGGGCGAAGAGCGTGCCGGGCTGGGCTTTGCCGTGATGGAAAGCTGTATGGATCGTGTGCGCGTGCGCTCGCGTGTCGGCGGGGGAACCACAGTGACGCTGGAAAAGCAGATCAGCGGAAAATGAGCGTATTTTGGCGAACGAAAACCGTGCCGCCGCCGTATATCCCGGCGCCGTGCCGTCCATACTGACACCAAAAAGCAAAGGCGGGAACGGCATGGAACAACAGGCAAAACAAATGGCGGCGGAAAATCTCGGACTGGTGCACGCGTGCGCAAACCGCTTTCGCGGCCGTGGCGTGGAATATGAGGACCTTTTCGGCGCGGGCTGCGTCGGACTGATGAAAGCGGCGCGCCATTTTGACGCAGGGCGCGGCTTCGCCTTTTCCACCTACGCCGTGCCGGTCATCCTCGGCGAAATCAAGCGCGTATTCCGCGACGGCGGCAGCGTCAAGGTGGGTCGCACGCTCAAGGAAAAAGCGCGCCGCGCCATGCTTGAGCGCCAAAAGCTGGAGCTTTCGCTCGGGCGCACGCCCACCATCAGCGAGCTTGCCGCGCACCTCGGTGTGGATGTGAGCGACGCGGCAGAGCTGGTTGCGGTTTCGCAGCCGGTGCTGTCGCTGACCGCCGAAGCGGACGGCGAAACGCGCGAGGCGGATGTGCCGGTGGAATCGCCGGAGGAGCAGGTGGTGGATTTGCTTTCGCTGCGGCGCGTGTTTCAGGGGCTGGAAAGCCGCGACCGCCGGTTGATTTACCTGCGTTATTTTGAAGGGCTGACACAGACAAAAACCGCCGCGCAGCTCGGCATGTCGCAGGTGCAGGTTTCGCGGCGGGAAAAAACCATTTTGCGCCAAATGCGCGAACGGATGCTGGCGTGATGCGCAGCGCACATGCAATCAGCCGGTGCGCGGGTAATATCAGAATCCGCTGTGGATAATTCCACGGCGGACTTTCTCTGTTTGCTAACAGCTAACTGCTAACAGCTAACAGCTATCGACTACCGACTAACGACTCGCCCAAAAAATAAAAGCAGGGGACAGTTTGTAAAAAATGGTGGATTTTGTGTTCTGCTTGTGCTATAATAAAGCTGATTCTACAGACGGGAGCGATCTATTTGAAACGTCGGGCTGCTTTGTTTTTGGTTTTGGTGCTTTTGTTTGCCCTCGGCGCGTGCGGCGTTGCGGAAAAACAGGTGCACCTTTCTGCGCCTGTGCAGCCCGTGCAGGGCAGTGCGGACGCGGCGAAGCAGGTTTCTCTTTTGCCGCGCGAAAAACAAACGCGCGTGTCCCGCTCCGATATGACTGTGCTGTATTTTGACGAGGCGAGCGCTTCCGTCAGCGTTTATGACGCTGGCGCAAAGCAGCTTTGGCGCGCGCTGCCGGAAAAATCCGACGGCGAAAACCACGCCATGCTGCGTCTGCGCGTGCTGGTCAAGGATACGGTTTACACCCTTTCGTCGCAAACAGACGCAACCGCCGCGTTTGATGTGACAGACGGGGTGCTGCGTCTGACGTTTGATTTTGCGCGCGAGCTCGATCGTTCGTTTTTGCACCTCACGGTGCCGATGACCTTCGCTGCCGAAGACGGCACCATGCGCGTGGAGGTGGATTGCGCCGCGCTCAAAGCGGACGATTGCAGCCGCAATGTGACGGTCCTTTCGCTGGAGGTGCTGCCGTCGTTTGGTGCGGCGTCCGGCGCGGAAAAGGGCGATTTTCTCTTTGTGCCCGACGGCTGCGGCGCGACCCTTGCGCTGGAGGAGCCAAGTCCGCTTTCCCTGTCGCTGCCAGTGTATGGCGATGCGCTCTCGCCGCAAGGCGCTGCGGCGCGTGTGGCGGCGTTCGGCATGAAACGCGGCGCGGGCGCGTTTGTTGCGCTTGTGGAAAACGGCGACGCTCTGGCAACCGTTGCGGCAAACCGTGCGTCCGGCGAAGCGTGCAGTACCGTTGGCGCGGCGTTTTCAATCACCGAAAGCCGAACGGACGGCAACACGCTGCGCGTGCGCGGCAAACCTTATGCCGGCACGCTTGCGCTCGCTTACCGCTTTTTGACAAAGGAAAGCGCCGATGTGGCCGGCATGGCGGCGGCCTGCCGGGAGCTGCTGGTGCGCGCCGGTTTACTCGATTATTTGCCGAAACGAAAAGAGCGCACCGCGCTGCCGCTTTCGGTCACGCTGATCGGCACCGCGTCGTTTGCCATTCCGGGGCAGGGCAGCTTCGTTTCGCGCCACACGGTGACAACGCTTTCGCAGGCGCAGGACATTTTGCTGCTTTTGCGCAGCAAGGGCATCTCGGACATGGATGTGACGCTGGCGGGCTTTTTGCGCGGCGACGGCAAAAACGGCCGGCTGCGCATGCTTTCCGCTGTGCAGGACGGCACAAACGCAAAAGCGTTTTTTGACTTTGCCGCGTCGCAAAACGCCGCGGTATACCCGGGTGTGTTTGCGCTCACAGCGGCCGCACAGCCGCGCTCGGATCAAACGCTGCAAACGCTTTCCGGCTCGCGAATCACTGCCCAGACAAACATCACATCCGGTGTGTCCTCTGCGGCGCAGACCCGTTTGCTGCGCTCTGCGCGTTCCTTTCCGTGCAGCGGTTTGTCGCTGGGCGACGCAGGGCTGTTTTTGCCGCTTTTCGGCGCAAAGTCAGCCGACCGTCAGGCGGAACGCGTTCGGGTGCAGCAGCAGCTTTCCCGCCTCTTTGCGGCAAAGCCGCTGAGTGTTGCCGGGGGCAATCTTTATGCGCTGAAATTTGCGTCGCTGGTGACCGGGCTGCCGAATACGGCAACGCTCTCCGGCAAAGGCTATCGCGCGGCGCCGTTTTTGCAAATGCTTTTGCACGGCTATTGCGATTACAGCGGCACACCGCTGAACCTTGCCGAAAACGCGGAAACTGCCTTTTTGCGCGCTGCGGAATACGGCGAAACACCGGCGATCGTCTGCTATTACAACGATTACGGCAACGCCGAAACAACCGACAACTGCAACTATCAGCAGGCGGCGTCTGCGGCGCAGCAAAGCTTTGAACGGCTCGGCGCGGCGCTGAACGGCTTGGGCGACAAGCGCATCACTGCACACGAGGAAGTAAAGAATGGCGTGTTTGCAACCACCTTTGGCAACACCTCTACGGTGTATGTCAACTACAATGCGAACGATGTGACCGTGCACGGCGTCACCGTTGAAGGGCGCAGCGTTTTGCGTGTCAACTGAAAAAATTGCCGCAAAGCGGCTTTGAAAGGAGATATGATTTATGAAAGAAAAGCTTCTCAACCCCTTGATCCGAATCTTGAATTACTTCATTGTGCTCTATCTGGTTTTTGCAACGATGAATCAGACGGTGGCACCGATTGCGCCGACCGACGCCGACAACCTGCGTCTCGGTGTTGCACTGATGGCGGATGTGCACATGGAGGGCAACAACCTGCAGCGCTTTCAGGTGACCTCGCGCGCAATGAAAAACCTCGGCGGCGGCAAGGATTGGCTTGATGCGCTTGTACTGCTGGGGGATAACACGATGAACGGACAGGACGGGGAGTACGCGCTGCTGTACGGAATGCTTGAACGCATCAATCCGATCCGTCCCTATTATCTCATCTGCGGCAACCATGATGTCGGCAACAGCGTCGACGCGGATTATGACTTGCTCATCGGCCGCTTCACTTCGTTTTTGCAAAAGCACGTAGATAAGAACATTGACAGGGCCTATTACGCAAAAGAGGTCAACGGCTATCGCCTGATCTTCCTTGCCCCCGATAACGCCGAGGTCAATGGTCGTTTCTTTTCCGACGCGCAGTTGGACTTCTTGGAAGCGCAGTTGAACGCGGCGAAGGAAACGGGAAAGCCGGTCTTCGTGTTCAACCATCACCCCAGCAGCCGAATCGACGATGCATGTTACGACCGCTTTATCGACCTGATGAATTCCTACGACAAAATTTTCTTCATTGTCGGCCATATGCACTATTACTGGCGCTTCAAGACCGTACCCGGCGAGATGAACACGCCGGAGATCTGGGTGCCGAATTTCGGACATCTTGCAGACGACGACGGCCGGATCGATGAACAGAGCGGCCGCGGCTATTTGATGGAGGTGTATGACGACAGCGTGAATTTCCGCGCTTTCAACTATTACACGAACACTTTTTACGGTGTAAACGACAAGACCTATTCACTGACCGGAGATTCGGACGAGAGCATCCAGCCGGTCCCCATTGATTGGCCGATCGATCCGCCCGTTTATCCGCCGATCACACCGCCGATCATCATAGATCCGCCGGTGGTTGACGTGGTTGTATAAACGATTCGGGCTGTTGCTTGATGCAGCAGCCCTTTTTGCGCACGGCTTTGCCGTGCGCACCGCCCGGCGGCGAAACCGCGCAGCTTTGCTGCGCGAAAAAGGAGCACAAAAGCTTTCTTGCGCCGAAACGCGCACGCTGATGTGCTCCTTTTTGCATCGCGCGTGCGCTATGCGTTTCGCCGCCGGCGCTTTCTTTGCAGCGAAGCTGCAAAGAAAGCATGGGTCAGCCGCAAGGCGGCTGACCCATGCAAGGGAAAGCGGGTACTTAGCGAATAAAATGTGTCGGCTGCCACGGTTCCTTCTCCGGCAGGCCGAACGCTTCTTTTCCGAGCGCAATGCTCTTCATGAGAAAGCTCATGTTGCGCGCGAGGGTACGCATGGTCTGCATCCCTTCGGCGTCTTGTGCGGCTTCTCCGGGTGCGCGTCCGTGCGCCGAGTTCCAATACTGGCTGGACGCCACGGGCATGCCGCAGATCGTGAAGTATTTGTTCAGCCGGTCAAAGCTCGCGGAGCATCCGCCGCGCCGTGCAACCACAACGGACGCGCCGACCTTCATGCGCTTGTCGAAGCCGGTGGAATAAAACAGACGGTCGGCAAAGGCCGTCAGCGTGGCGTTCGGACCGGCATAGTAAACCGGGGAGGCGAGCACAAGCCCGTCGGCGGCGGCAAATTTTTCGGCTGTTTCATTGACTGCGTCATCGAACACGCATTTGCCGGTTTTGGCACAGGAGCCGCAGGCGATGCAGCCGCGAACGGGCTGATTGCCGACATGGACGATCTCACAGTCCACACCTTCGGCTGCAAAGACCTTTTCCATCTCTGCGAGCGCGAGCGCCGTGTTGCCGTTTTTGTGCGGGCTGCCGTTGATGAGTAAAACTTTCATAGATGGATCTCCTTTGGAATGGGACTGCCTTTTGAAAAGCAGCCCCTTTGTTGATATTATGTGTGAATAACGGCAATTATGAGAACAGCTTGAAATCAAAAGCGCGATACAGCTTGTTTGTGAAGGTGGCAAGCACTTTCCAAATGGACATCGTTTCCGGCGCGGGCTGCTCTTCATAGAACAGGAAATGCCAGTTTTTGTCGTAGTAGTAGCGGATGGTCTGTCCGTTGCTGTTGGTGCCGTCAATGTAATGCACAGCCGCGTCACGGGGGTTGATGAACTGCTGTCCCTCGTAGCCGGGATAGGTGTAGATGTCTTTGATGTTGTCGTTGAGGATGATCTGCGCGGCGAAATCCTTGAGATCGTTGCGCAAATTCGCTTCTCTGTGCTTCACATCTTTGAAGAACCAGGTGTTTTCCGGAAACTCGCAGGTGCTCGCGTCGATCATACGGTCGGGAGAAAGGTGATTGTGGGTCTTGTCTTTGCAGTGCGTGCCCTTGCAGACGTAATCGTCGCCGAGCGTTTCGCCGAGGTTGGCGAACGTCGCACCCAGTGAGGCGGACGCCGGGGTGAGCAGATCGTCGGAATTGAGGTTGCCCGAACCAAAGAGATAGGGGAACGTGTTGCCCGGTCCGTAGCAGCAGACGATCTGTATTGAAACGCCGCTGTTCTGCAGTTTGTGCAGTGTGGCCGGCAATGCTTTGCGCGCCGCGTCATAGGCTTCGCATTCGGCAAAGATCTTGTCGTGCTGCCCGTCGCAAAGGAAGTGTTCCTTTGTTTTTGCATAGTCCGCTGCGGGTACCAGCGCCCACATGGCCGTGCTGTTGACAACAAGCTTCTGCCGCGCCTTTTCCAGCGCCGCAGCAAGCACTTTTTTGAGCTGACGCTCACTGAGGGCAAAGCGCAGCGCAAGGCTGATCTGATAGCCGAGGTCGCCGCCGATCAGTGCGGGCAGCACCGTTTCATGGTCGTAGTTGATGTCATAGATCATGACGTTGTCCGTCATAATATCGCCGAGGATCTGCGCGCCGTCAAAGGCGGGGATCATGGAGATGATCTTTTTGAACAGACCGTGATCCTCCGGGTAATCGGCAAGATACTGCGTGAGCACGGTTGCACCCTGGCTGACGGGCACAAGAATGATCTTTTTTGCGCCGGTCTGCTTGAGCACAACGTCATGGATATAATCGTGCAGGCCGTCGCCGGCTTCCTTGATGGAGCCGAAGGTGTCGTAGGTGTAGTAGTAGCGCACATCGTTGAACTCCTCAAGCCCGTGCAGGTTGATGTGGTGCTGCACGATCTTCTGCGCTTCCGGCGGCAAAAGGCTGTAGGGGGCGTCATATTGATCGACGACCTTGTGATAGACCGGTGTGCCGTCGTTTTGCAGCGAATAGGGCTTAAAAATGTCATCCATGACGCCTTCGACCGCGTCAGTCAGCCCGATGTCGAGCTTTGTTGCTGCCGAAGCGAGTACGGGCGCGAGTACCTTTTTTACGATGGCGCCGGTATCGTTGAGCCCGGGCAGGGTGAACGAGTTGATGTTGCCGAGATAGGCGCCGTCGTCGTCATAAACGGCGGTTTCGCTTTGTCCGAAGCCGGGGATGAGCACGATGGGTGTTTTTTCGCTTTGCGCTGCTTTCCCGGCGGCAAGGGCCGAAGAAAAGGCGGACAACAGCAGCAGCACGGACAGCAGCACACAAAGCAGCCGTTTTTGGAATGTTTTCATTTTTTCAGATCCTTTCATACACAGTGTTTTTTTCAGTATAGCACACTGAAAAAATAAGGTCAAGCGCTGAACAGAGAATCAACCGGAACGCGATTGTTACATCGTCGTTCCGGCTTCTTTTATGATTGCCAATACGCGTAGTCCGGCGACTGCACAAACTCTACGTACCCACTGATTAACTCGGATGCGCAAATCTTGACGGTAAATTTTCCGTCATTTTGCACAGAAATCGCTTGCAAACCGTCAGGTTGGCTGCGCGATTTCTGTTACATCTGACGAAAAAATTCCTCGCCAATCTTTACACATCGAGTTAATCAGTGGGTACCTACTGCCTGTTCGGCCGTATCCGTCGCCCGGTCAAAAGGAGCAGCGCAGGAGAAAGCGCTTTTTTTCAAAAGAAACGTTCCGTCCTTTTTGCTCAATGTCCCAGCTTTGCGCTGCGGCGCGCGGCAAGCTCTTGCTGCATCTGCGCAGACTTTTTCTTGTTCAGCGGATACAGCAGCATGAGCACAAGCATGAGCACGATCATGAGGAAGGGGCCGAGGGTGGAGACGTTGTAGATGCCGTCCAGCACCTTTTGCGACTGGGCGCCGATGGCGTTTTTGTCGTAGCCGATCATGGTGTTGAGCAACGGTACGATGGCGGCGAGCGCCTGTCCCATTTTGCGCATGAAGGTGAACACCGCGTAGTTCGTGGCCTCTTCACGCTTGCCGGTGACCCATTCCTGATGGTCCACGATATCGCCGCACATGGCCCAGACCTCCAGAATGACAAAGCCGATGCCGGCGTTGACAAAGAAGGCGAGGACAATGTAGACCCAGACATTGGTGAAATGGCCGAGCCAGGCGATCAGCGAGGCGATGGCAGACACGGAAAAGCCGACTACACAGATCTCTTTTTTGCCCCACTTGCGGATCATCTTGTTCGCAAACGGAATCATGATAAGCATCGGCAGATACGAGATCACAAGATAGATCGAGCTCATGCCGCTCTTTTGATAAAAGTCCTTGAACAGATAGACGTTCGCGGAATTGATATAGAGCTGCAGGGCGATTACAAGGCCGCCGACCAGGCTCATCGTGACAAACGCGCGGTCCTTGATGACGTCTTTGAGCGTGGAGGTGATGTGGACCTCTTCGCTGCTGAGTGTCACAAGCTCCGGCTTTTCTTTTGTCCAAAGGTAGGAGAGGACGTAGATCAGCATCATCAGCACGGCCACGGCACACATGGCGAAAAACAGCCGTTTGCCGTCCATCTGCTGACCGTCCTCACCGCCGACCATCACAAACAGCGGGAAGAGCAGCTGCGGAAGGTTGCCGAAGCCGCCGCCGATGGCACGGCAGACGGAAAGGTTGCCGCGCTCGTTTTCTCTGTCGGTCATGACCATGGCCAGCGAGCCGTAGGGCACGGAAAGCACGGTGTAAATCATGCCGTAAAGGATGTAGGTTGCGGCGACGTAAATGGTGTTGAAAGTGAGGTTGCCGGTGAATTTGGTATAGACCAGCACAGCGGAAACGGCAAGCGGAAAGCCGGCGATGAGGATGAACGGACGGTATTTGCCGCCCTTGCCGGGCTTATGGCGCTGCACGATGGTGCCCATGATGGGGTCGTTGATGGCGTCCCAGATGCGGGCGATCCAGAAAATGGCGGTCACGACCGCGCCGGTGATGCCCAAAATGTCGGTGCAGTAGGTGGCGAGGTAGGTGCCCATGACGCAGAACGCCAGATTGTTGGCGGTGTCACAGATGGTATAGCCGATATAGTTCTTTGCGGAAAGTTTTCCTTCCTTATTTTGTTTTCCCATGATATTCTCCTTCTTGAAAAAACAGACGGAGCCTGTAAAAGCTCCGTCCGCTAAAAAATGTTACGCAACTGTGGTTTCGGAAATGAAGTCGCCGTCAAAGCTCGCGCAGGAAACATAGTTTTCTCTGTTGTCGGCGTCCTTGGCGTTCTTCTTTTCAATCAGCTTTTGAATCGCAACATAAACAGCAACAACGGCTGCGACGATTGCGGTGACGATGGCAACGATTTTCGCAATTTTCTTAAAAGTGTCCATAAATAGTACCTCCGTGTTTCATTGTTATGGTTATTATACCATGCTTTCCGATGGAAAGTCAACCGAAAATGAAGATTTTGTACAATCAATATGAGATATCATATTTGCCGGTATAATCACCGTGCATATTGGTTGTGACGCTCATCAGCAGGGAGCCGTGCCCTTCGCTGTTGACAACGGTGACATGGTGGGTCATGGAAAGCAGTCTTCCTGCGCTGTCAACCGTGGCGTCAACGGATGAGTTGTCATACGTTACGGTGAAATCATCCACTTTGGCGGTGGAGGGCAGACCCATCGTGTCCTTGTTGAGTGTTTCAAAAACGCCGGAATAAACGGGCGCAGCGTTGCTCAGCGTCTGAATGTCTCTGCCGAATGTCAAGTGCATCGTGTAGCCGCCGCCGGCGGTCGGGGTGGCCGAAGCGGACTGTACGCCGCTCTCGTTCAGCGTTGCCTGCCGGCCGATGGGCGCGATGACATTGTTCGGCGAAAGGCCGGACGCCGCGTCTACGCCGCCTGAAAAGCGGTAGTTTTCCGGTGCGGTTTTGCGGTTGCTTTCAATGATTTTGTCGGCCAGAGACTTCACCGAGGACGGTGTGATCTCATCAAGCACAATGTTGAGCGTTTCCGTTTTCACAAGCTGAAAATTCGGTGTGCTCTTGAGCGTATTGACCGCGTTGACATAGGCTGCGACAATGGCGCTTTTTCCGCTTGGCACACTGATGCCCGGCGCAGAGGTCGGCGCGGCGGTCGTTGTGCCGGCGGGCGTATAGGGGCTTGCCGTTGTGCCGCTTGTGGGAAAGAGCGAACTGCCGGTTGTGGACGCGGTCGGGTTCTGCGTTGTGCCAAAGGGGGAAGTGCCCGTGGTGCCGAACGGCGAAGTCGTGCCCGTCGGCGCTATGGACGACGGTTCGGTCGTCGTCAGCGGGGGCAGCGCGGTCGTACTCGGTTGATTTTTGCGTGCGTGCAGCACACCGAAGGCGAGGATGCCGCAGGCGATCCATACGGCGGCAATGAGAATGCCGAGAATCTGAAACAGTCGTTTACGTGTCATAGCCGATGCCTCATCTTGTGAAGGTGTATTTGAAGTGGGAACTGCTGACCATAGGCGCTGTGTGCGGAATAAATGCCAGTGTTACGGTGACATCCATGGTGAACGGGTTCATGATCTCATAGGAATCCAGCGTGTAGTTCTTGTTGATCTTGGCCGTGATCGTCGTTTCGCCGATGGAAGCGTTGCTGATCTTGGCCTTGTTGCCGTATTGTGCGATCTGATCGCCGTTGTCGGCAATGCTGTCGAGGAAGCCCGGATGGTAGGTGGCCTTCTTCGAAGCGTCGAAGGATTCCTTGCCGAGCACAACGGTCACGGTCGTGCTGCCGTCGGCGTTGGGTGTTGCGGTCACAGACTTTACGCCCTTCTGGAAGGATGCGAGGTTGTGCTGGTCATAGAGATAGGTCGTGCCGGCGTTGGGCGTAATGGCGTAATACTGCCAGAGCGTGTATTTTGTGGTGGTTTTCGTGCCATCGGATTTCGTAACCGTATGCGTCGCTTCGCCGGAGGCGTTGTTGAACGTGCAGGTGGTGGTGGAGGTTTCCTTATCCTCCGCCGTTTCACCGAGCATGGTCGCTGAGCTTTTCAGCTCGGTTTCCGCGTTCATCGTCAGTGTTCCGGTTTCATAGCGTGTGTTGTTGACCGCCTGGGCGAGCATGAGCACATACGCTTCTTGGTCGCCTGCAGAGGACGAGGCGGAAAGCGCGCCGACGGCCGGGGTGGTGTAATCAACGTCGTCATAGGCGACATAGACGGTCTGGGTCGTTTCGCTGTAGGCGAGCTGCTTGCTTTCGTCGGAGATGTCCAGCGCAAAAATGCGGAAGGTGACGGAACCGATCGCGGAAACGCGGACGGTCTGGCGGTAGTTCGGCGCAAGGCGCAGCGTGGCGGATGTGCCGCTTGACGTGGGACCGGTCAGCCATTTGCCGGTGCCGTGCGACACTTCGGAGCGCACCTCATATTTGTTTGCGCCGCTTGCCGCGTTCCAGGAGACGTTGGTGGCGCTGTCGGACCCTGCGGTACATTTCACACCGAGGTCGCTCTCTTTCATATTGCTGAACACGCGCGGCCAAAGGCTGCCGGCGCTGAGCTCTTCCCATTGATTGGTTGCCGGGTTTTTCATCTCAACGGCATACTTGGCGTTTTGCCCTTCCACTTCATTCCAGGTCAAAGTGTAGCTGTTGCCGGCCTCATTGAGTGTGACCTTGATGCCGGTGATGCTCTTGGACGCTGTGGGTGTTCTGCCGCCCGGCGTTGTCGGGTTGGTCGGCGTGGGATTCGTCGGCGTGGGATTCGTCGGCGTGGGATTCGTCGGTGTCGGGTTCGTCGGCGTGGGATCCGTCGGCGTGGGATCCGTCGGTGTCGGGTCGGTCGGCGTGGGATCCGTCGGCGTCGGATTCACGGACGGCGCCGCAGTGGTGGTTGCAATGGCTTCTGCGGAGAACGCACCCTGCTGGGCGCTGCCGCCGGTGGTGTTGACCGCACACACGCGGAAATGATATTCGGTCATCGGTGAAAGGCCGGACACCGTGTGCGGGATCTCTTTTGTCGTGCCGATCGTGGCAAATTCGCCGCCGTTTGTCCGCTGCTGAATCTCATAGGTTTCCGCACCGGTCACAGCCGTCCAGCGCAGGGAGATTTCGCTTCCGCTGATTGCGTTTGCGCTCAGCCCGGTCACCTTGGCGGGCACAGTCTTGACCGTGATGGTGCTCGGCGCACTTAAGGTGCCGCCGACCATGGCGCAGACCTGCACGGTATATTCGGTGCCTGCGGTGCGGCCGGTGACGGAAAGGCTTGCTTTGTCGCCGTTAATGGTCACGTTGTTCGGCAGATCGGTGAAGGAGCCTCCTGCAGAGGCGATGCTGACTTTATAGCTGCTCGCGTCCGCCTGCTTTGTCCAGGAGACAAGGAACGAGGTTTCGGTCACGCTGCTTGCCGCAAGATCCTTGACCGAGGGCGGCAGCGCAGCGGCAAACGCCGGGTCGGAATAAACGCCGTAATATTTGACGCCGTTTTCGCTGTAATAGGCGCGCACGCGGAAGAAATAGCGTACGCCCGTCGGAAGGTTTTCCGCAACGGCGGTGGTGTCAAGCACATCGCCGGTAACTTCCCAGTTGATGCTGTCGACGGATTTGGAAACCTCATAGCCGTCCGCGCCGGGCGTGGGATTCCAGGCGAGGCCGACGCCGCCGCTGATGCCCGTCGCTTTGAGTCCTTCGGCTTTGGTCGGCGCTGTGCGCACGGTCAGCTTTGCCGGAAGACCTGTGCCGTTTGCGTATTTTGCGCTGACACGGATATAATAGGTCGTGTTGCCGACAAGATTCGGAATCGTCACGGTCATGGTGCCGCCTGCGGTTGCGGGCGAAGCGGAAACTGTGGTGTAGTTTTTGTTGTCCGTGCTGGTTTCAACGGTGTAGCCCGTCGCATCGGCCATCGCATCCCAGGAGACGGAAACGGATTTTTCCGCGATGGAGGTCGCCTTCAGCCCTTTGACGGACGCTTTGGACGTTTTGACGGTCAAAATGGAGGAATACGGGCCAAACAGGTCTTTTCCGGTGTTGCTGTGATAGGGACGCACGCGGAACTGATAGGTTGTCAGCTCTTCCAGACCGTCGATGGTGTAGGTCGTGCGCGCGGTGTTGGCGAGCGTTTTCCATTTGCCGTCCACAATCTGATACACGCGGTAGTTTTGGGCATTTTTGGATTTTGACCAGCTCAGCGTCACCTCGTCGGCGCCGACGTCGCTGGCTTTGAAGTTTTTCACTGCGGCAGGCGCTGTGCGCACAGACAGGTTATCGGAATATTTGGATTTGAAGTTGCGCTCTGTGCCGCGGATCAGAGAAATCACGGTGAAGATATAGTCGGTGCCGCCATCCAGCTTCTTTACGGAGAAGGCGTTCTTCTCCGAAGCGCCCATGCGCTTGCGGGTGTTGCCGTTGACGGAATAGATCACATACTCCTTCACGCCGGAAACCTTGTTCCATTGCAGCACAACCGCAGAGTCGGTCACCTTGGTCGCTTTCAGTCCGGTCGGCACGCCGACAGCAGCGGTTTTGACCGCAAGACGGGTGCAGTAGGCGCCGAAGAAGTTTTTGCCGCCGACCTTCTGATAGGCGCATACACGGAACTTATAGGTGGTGCCCGGTTCAAGGTTCTTGATCTTGGCGGTGGTGCCGGACGTTTTTTTCACAACAACGGTCCATTGTCCGTTGATATACTGCTGCACACGGTAGCCGGTTACGCCGCTTTGCTTTTTCCAGCTCAGCTTGACGGCGGTCATGCTCTTTGCCGCGCAGGAAAGGCCGCTCACCTTTGCCGGGGCGGGGGAAGCGTTCAGCGTTTTTGAAAATCCGCCGAAACTCGACCCCTTCACGGCACGCACGCGGAATGCATAGGTCGAGCCCATTTTCAGACCCTTGACCGTATAGGTGCGGTTTGCCGTTGCAGTCACTTTTTTCCATGCGCCGCTTTTGAGCTGCTGCAGTTCATAGGTCTTTGCGCCGGAAACGGCAGACCATTTCAGCGAAACGCTGGTGGGCGTCGTATCTGCGAGCACAAGCTTTTTTACTGTGCCCAGCGCCGCAAATGCCGGCACAGCCGCTGTCAGCAAAAGCAGTGCGCAAAGGCAGACGCTCAGAAGTGCTTGAAATCCTTTTTTCATATAAAAGACCTCCTTTGTGTAATCATATTTATGATACCATGTTCATGTGAGAAAAACAATCTCTTTTTTGTAAATTCTTTCAGAAGAATATAAATAAAGAGAAAAAGAAAAATTAAGAGGATAAAGAAAAAGAGATGGGTGACCCATCTCGTCTTTCACAAAAAGCTGACTTATTTTGCGAGCTTCGTAACAAGCGCCGATTTCTTTCTTGCAGCGTTGTTCTTATGAAGAAGACCCTTCGCAGCAGCTTGATCGATTTTTTTCACCGCAGCATTTACCAGAGCTTCTTTGTCCTCTGCGTTCGCTTCTATCGCTGTATTCGCCTTTTTGATGGCGGTTTTCAGCGCGGAGTTCGCAGATTTGTTGCGCGCCTGCTTTGTTGCGCTGACGAGCACACGCTTCTTGGCCGATTTGATGTTTGGCATCCGAGTTACACCTCCCTTTAAGATTCCGTCGGTAAATCATAACATTTTTCAAAAAAAATTGCAAGTGCTTTTTGCATATTTGGATAACCTTTTTGCAAAGCGACCATAATAATACTACATTTTTGTTCAAATTTCAAGTCTTTGGGTGAAGAAAATGAATAAACGAACGGATTTAGCACTGGAAAATGTGGAAATGCAGCCGAAAAAGCAGACCGACGGCGTGCGCAGTCTGATGCAAAAGCAAAACGGCGTGCGCGTTTCCGCGATCACGATCTTCAACGAGGCGGGCGCGCGTGCGCTCGGCAAACCGCAGGGCAACTATGTGACGCTGGAGCTGCCCGACCGCCTGGAAAGCCCCGCAACCCGCGAAACGGCGCGTGACATTTTGTCGCAGCAACTGCAGCGGATGCTTCCCGAACGCGGCACGGTGCTCGTTGTCGGGCTCGGCAACGAGAACATCACGCCCGACGCACTCGGCCCGAAGTGCGTTTCTCTGCTGTTTGCAACACGCCACATCACCGGCGAAGTGGCAAAGCAGGCAGGACTCGGCACGCTGCGTGCTGTGGCGGCGATCGCACCGGGAGTGCTCGGCCAGACCGGCATTGAAACGGCGGAGATCATCGAATCACTCGTGCAGCGTGTGCAGCCGCAGGCGGTGCTGGTGATTGATGCGCTCGCGTCCTGCCGGCTGACCCGTCTGGGAACAACGATCCAGCTTACCGACACCGGCATCGCGCCCGGCTCCGGCGTCGGCAACCGCAGGGTGGAGCTGAGTGCGCGCACGCTCGGCGTGCCGGTGATCGCCATCGGGATCCCGACCGTTGTGGATGCCACAACACTGGCGCTGGATGTGCTGCAGGCCAACGGGCTGGATGCGCCGTCCGGGCAGCCGCTGGAGCAATTCGGCGAACGGCTGATGATGGTGACGCCCAAGGAGGTCGATCTGATGATAGACCGCGCGGCGGAAACCCTTGCAATGGGTATCAATCACGCGCTGCAGCCGGAGCTTTCCGAAGAAGAGCTGCTGTCGATCGTGAAATAGAAGCGGCGGCCGCCGCGCAGACCGAAGGTCTGCGCGGCACATCCGGCGGGGCGGCTGCGCGCGGCACAGCCGCGCGGACGGGGCGCTTTTTACGCACGTTCTTTTTTTCGCCCGCTGCCGGAATCTGCCGCCGTTCGGCTTTTCGGCGCCTGATGCGCCCCGCATCCCAGCGCCTGCGGCGCCGGGATGTCCGCCCCGCCGGATGGCCGCTGCGCAAAGCGCAGCGGCGGCCGCCGGCATATAAAAAGCACGCTTCGCATAAACTGAACAGAGATTCAGCGAAAGCGGGGAGCGATATGAAAGAAAAACCGATTTTACGCTTGTTGCTTCCGGCGGTTGCCGTTGGCTTTGCGGCGCTGTTGCTGTGGGCAAGCCATACGTCCGTGCTCGATGTCTGCGCTGCGGCAGTGGTGTTCAGCGCAAAAACGCTTTTGCCGCTGCAACTGCCGGTCGAGGAAGTGACAGGGATTACCGCGCTGCCTGCCGCAGCCGCTGTGACCACTGCGGCGCCGGAAACAACAATTCCCCCGCAAACGACGCCGCCGACGACTGCTGCTGTGCCGGAAACAACAGCGACCACGGTTCCGGCTTTGCAAAGCGATGTTTTTCTTGCAACGCCGCAGGACATTTTGGATCGCATGAAAACGGCAAAACAGGCGGCAAAAACCGAAAAGAAGGGCGGCACGCTGCTGGAAAAGCAGTATACCACCGAGGGGATGACCGATCAAAAAGGCGTGGTGCGCGTGAAGAACACGAATGACACCGAAATCGACCTTGCCGCGCTCTTAAAAAGAAAAGCCGACCTGTCTGTGACAAAGGACGCGCCTAGCGTGCTGATTTTTCATACGCACACCACAGAGACCTACCAGTTGCTTGATCGCCCGTTTTACGCGCAGTCGTTCGCGTCGCGCAGCAGCGACAAGGGGCAGAACATGGTGCGCGTCGGCGACGAAATTTGCAAGCAGCTTGAAGAAGCGGGTTTTTCCGTTTTGCATGACACGGAAATTCACGATGCACGCTACACCGGCGCTTATGAAAAATCCCGCGCGACGGTGAAGGAGTATTTGAAAAAGTTCCCGAGCATTCAGATCACGCTCGACATTCACCGCGACGCGATTTTGCCGAACAAGGCCACAAAGATCAAGCCGACTGCCGTGATCGGCGGCAAAAAGGCCGCGCAGGTGATGATTATCAGCGGCTGCCAGGAGGAGGGCAACGGTGTGACCGATTTTTCCGACTGGGAGCAAAACCTTGTGTTTGCGCTGCAACTGCAAAAGCAGATGGAAACCACCTTCCCGGGGCTGACGCGGCCGCTGTTTTTCTGTGCGCGGCGCTACAATATGCACTTGACGCACTGTTCGCTGCTGATCGAGGTCGGCTCCGACGGCAACACACTGGAGGAGGCCGCCTACAGCGGACGCTGTATCGGAAAGGCGCTGGCGGATTTGATGGAAAAATATGTTGAAAAATAAAACTGCATAAAGCCTTCCCCATAGCCCGTTCGGGCGTGATGGGGAAGGGGGACCGCGACAGCGGTGGATGAGGCAACTTGCAGTCCCTCCCTATAAACTATAATATAAGGAGCTTTTGCCATGCGTTTTCTTTTTCGCCGCTTCGCGGTGATAATGGCGGTTATTTTAGCGCTGACGTTTCTGCTTGTGGGCAGCAGTCTTGTGGATGCGCGCGCAAAACAGGTGCTCACCGGCACACCGTCCCCGATGGTGCGTCTGATCGGCTGGACACAGATCAAAACGGAACAATGAACACAAAAAAATCCCGGCCGTCAGTGATGGTCGGGATTCAGTCGCGTGTTTTTCGGCTGCTCAAACCGAGCATATAATCCACACTGACATTGTAGATGGCAGAAAGTCGAATCAGAATGGCCGTTGGAATGTCGTTTTCTCCGGTTTCATATTTGGAATAGCCTGTTTGCGACATGCCGAGCTTTTGTGCGAGTTTTGCTTGACTCAAATCCGCATCTTCCCGCAAGTCACGAATGCGTGGATACATATAATCGACCTCCTGAACAGATTCTAAAAAAATTATAGTCTAACCTGTTCCAGAGTATTGACATTTAACCTGAAATAGGTTAGAATATTTTCAAACTAATAATGGAGGTTGAAAAATATGAAAAAAACAAAACAACTATTATCCATCCTTTTGGCAGTCCTTTTGATTGCGCTGTCGGTGCCGCTGGCGTTTGGCGCAAGCGTTGTTGACAGCGGCTACTGCGGAAACAATCCCGACGCTGAATATAAAAATGTAACTTGGTTGTTGGATAGCGAGGGGGTTTTAACAATCAGCGGAAATGGCGAAATGAGAGATGCTTATGAGCCTTGGGATAGTTATTTTAACTCAATTGACTCTATTGTTGTAAATGAAGGCGTTACAGCCGTTAGTAATTACGGTTTTGCATATTGTGACGTGTTAAATAAAGTTTTTTTACCTCTAAGTTTGAAAAGTATAGGAGACTGTGCTTTTGAAAACTGTATCAGTTTGGCAGATATTGAGTTACCTGATAATCTTACTACAATTGGAATGTCTTTCCGTGGCAGTGGACTTACGAGTGTTACAATTCCAAATAAACTGCAAAGTTTGGGAAGTGCTTTTGAATCTTGTCAGTCTTTGGAAAAGGTTGATTTAAGCTCTAATATCACGAATCTTGACATGTATACATTCTTAAATTGTGTCAGCTTGACAGAGGTTGTGCTTCCAAATGGATTAAAACGCATTGGAAACAGTTGCTTTTCAGGATGTACAGCGTTGAAGAATCTGGTCCTTCCAAATGCGGTGATTAGAATTGATCCATATGCTTTTGAATACTGTTCTTCTCTCAAAACGATCACACTTCCTCAAAGCTTAACTGTTATTGATACCGGTGCATTTGATTATTGCAGCAGACTTTCCGATGTTTATTATACCGGAACTGAAGCACAGTGGAACGAAATAACGATTAACAAAAATAACGACCCCTTATTAAACGCCACCATCCATTACAACTATAATCCCAACCCGCACATCCATACCATCGGTGACGCGGTGATCGAAAACAAGGTTGCCGCAACCTGCACAAGAAAAGGCAGCTACGACGAGGTGACTTATTGCACCGAGTGCGGTGAAGAGCTGTTCAGAACACCGCACGAAACAGCAAGAAAGCCCCATACGCCCGCGTCGGCTGTGCGTGAGAATGTTGTTCCCGCGTCAGGCAATCGTGCCGGCAGCTATGATGAAGTTGTTTATTGCTCTGTTTGCAATGCCGAACTCAGCCGCACACAGGTGACGCTGGTGCCTTTGGATCCGCCGAGTACCGAACCGACCCAGCCTGCTCAGGACGAGTATCCCACGCAAAACCTCAACTTCTTCCAGCGCATCATCCAGTGGTTCCGCAACCTCTTTGCCCGCCTTTTCGGGAGATAATAAAGAATAAATGACAAAAAAGACCCCGCCGCGGTTTACATCCACGGTGGGGTTTAGGTTTTCTCTGACCACTAACAGCTAACAGCTAACAGCTTTCATCTGTTTTTTACGCCTTAATCTTCGAATAGAAGAACTCCTTGCGCTCCGGCGTGTTGAGCACGATCACGGGCTTGATCTGGTTGAGCACGCGGCCCTGCGAAAGCAACAGCTCGCGATAGGCGGCATACGCGCCGCTTTCCAGCTCAAAGAACACCGAATCGCCGATCATGTTCCAGCGGCGGTATTTCTCATATTTTTCGTTGCATTCGCGGAACAGATCATCCACCGCCTTGGAAAGTGCGGCACGCTGCTCATCGGTGAGCGGCGTTTCCGGCTCGGCCACCATGACATAGTGCGGCATTCCGACGTTCGTTTCGGAATAAAAGCTGTAGCCGTGGAAGTTGACGCCGTATTGCTTTTGCATGTTTTCCGCCACCCAGTCGAGCATCTGCGTGGTGGTCTTTTCGTTTGCAAGGTTCAGACCCATGTTGGAACGATACAAGAACTCAATCTTCGGCGCATTGTTGTAGAATCCGGTGATCTTGACAACGTCCATGATGCGGTAGCGGTAAAGGCCGGAGAAGTTCGTGATGATGAGCTCGTAGTTCTTGCCGACTTCCACTTCATTCATCAGCAGCGGACGTGTGCCTTCCGGCGCGTCTTCCGGCATAAACTCATATACCAGCGAGCGCGGCAGCAGCACGGAGTCGTTCGCGTTGAGTTCGACCGGCATCGCCATATATCCTTCGGAGGCGGCGTAGCCCATGTTGTGCAGGGGAATGTCGCCCACATAGCGGCGCAGTTTTTCCACATAGACCGCAAGGGTGGAACCGATCATGCCGTAGCCCCAGATGAGATTCGGCCAAATGCGCTTGCCGACCGGCACGGGGCCGTCAAAGCCGTCTTTGAAAATGGCGCGCAGTTCCGCGGCGCGCTGCGGGTTGGGCTTCATCACGCCGTATTTTTTGCGCAAGTTCTCTGTGCAGCGCACGCTCGGATTCATGCGGCCGGTCTCGATATCGTCGCAGACCATTTCCCAATTCTCTTCGAGATACTCGAACATATTTGTGAGCAGAGTGATGACGAGGGAGCCGAGATAGGTGACGGAGGTGTCCGTCAGCGCAAAGCGAAGCTGGAAGTAGGCGGTGTCGGTATGCTCTTCGTCTTCGGGAAAGAGGATGTCCATCGGCGTGGTGGTGATACCGCGCAGGAAGGGCTTGATATAATAGAACGGGATCTGCGCCGCGCCGTTCGCCATATAGCCGTTTTTCATTTTGACGCCGTTGAGCGAAAGAACGAGCGGGCCTCTGGCGGAGGGCAGCTTTTTGAGATCGGTGTTTTTCTTGAGCCAGTTGCTCGCGCACGCAGGCGTTGCGGCAAAGCCCATGCACTGCATATTCCAGATGTCGCGGGCGGTCTTCGGCTGCAGCTTCGGAATACCGACGGAGCCGGAGGAGGAGCAGTAGCGGATGATTTTGCCGGAGGTGATGATCTTGCCGTTGTCGCCGTCAAGCATACGGCCGATCAGCGGCAGGTAATCCTCAAACGTAGAGATCGGCACTTTTTCCTGAAACTCACGCAAAGAGTGCACATCTTCAAAATGATATTTTTTTCCAAGCTCGCAGTCCGCGTTTTTCTTCATGATCTTTTGAAGGGTTTTTTCCTGTGTCGGCATCGCTTCGCTGGTGAAATGATTGAAGCCTTTGTAAACGAGGTTGCCGAGAAAAACGCAGTAGTCTGTTGCGAATGACATGTTATCCCTGCTTTCTTTTTATATATCCTTCAAAATATAGCATATTTCCGCCCGGTTTGCAAGCGATTTTTTTATTTTATACAGATGTCTCGAGTTTTTTTGTGCAAACGCTTGAAAATTTTTTCAGCTATGTTATACTATAGTTCTAATTATGATTCTTGAGGGTACCGTCATGCGCATGAGAAAAAAGAAAAATCTGGAGTCGCGGCTGGAAAATGTGCAGTCCTTGCTTGTGCAAACCGAACTTTCCGGCGGCCGCGGAGAACCGTTTTGCGGAAAGCAGTTGGAGCTGTCCGCACTGTTCCCCGCCGAGCAGCCGCTGGAAGTGGAGATCGGCTGCGGCAAGGGACAGTTTGCGGTTGCGCTTGCGCAGCGCCATCCGGACGTCAACTTCCTTGCCGTGGAGGTGTGCGCCAACGTGATCGTGCAGGCGTGCGAAAAAGCGCAGGCGGCAGAGCTTTCCAATTTGAAGTTTTTGCGCATCGACGCCGAAGCGCTGTCTGTGCTGCTGCCGGAGCATTCCGTGCGGCGCATCTATCTTAACTTTTCCTGCCCGTTCCCGAAAAAACGCCAGCAAAAGCGGCGGCTGACGCACGAACGGTTTTTGAACATCTATAAAGAGCTGCTCACGCCGGACGGCGAGATTCAGCAAAAGACCGACAACCGCGTGCTCTTCGGCTTTTCCATCGAAGAGTTCTCGCGCTGCGGCTTCGTGCTCAGTGAGGTTTCGCTCGATCTGCACGCCGACGAGCCGGAGGACAACATCGTGACCGAGTATGAAAAGCGCTTTACCGAACTCGGCCAGCCGATCTACCGGCTGGTGGCGCGGCCGAAAGCATGAGCGCCGTGATTGCCGTTTCCCGCTGGGTGCTGCCGTTTCTGGCACTGATCATCCTCGGCAAATGTCTGCTGCCGCTGCTGCTCGGGCATCCGAAGGAAAAGACCTACGGGTATCTGATCGACAACATCGACGGCGAACGCTACGCGCTGAATATGTGGGAAACGTCCATCGGACGCAGCAAGGGGTGCGATATCATGATCGGTTATCCGACCGTTTCGCGCTTTCAGGCGGTCATCAGCCGCCGCGTGGACGGCTGGTATGTGTTCGATCTGAATTCGCGCTCCGGCATCACCGTGAACGACACGGAAGTGGAGAAAAAAGCGCGCATTCAGCCCGGCGACACGCTGACCTTCGGCGGGGCAAAGTTCCGCTTTGCCGTGGTGAACGACCCGGTGATCCGTGTCGGCAAAAAGAAAAAGAGCGCGGCTGCCCCTGTGTCGCCGCAGCCGGTGTTTTCCGAATTTGAATCCGATGCGCCGCAGAACGCTTTGCCTTCAAACGCAAAGGGAACGCCGAAAAACGCAAACGCGCCGCTGTTTTATGACGCCGCGCACCGTCCGCAGCTGCATTTTGAGCGCACGGGCGCAAAGCCGGATCTGCTGTCGGAACGTAAAAACCGCGCCGCGCAGCCGATCACGCCTGCGTTTACCGGGCAATCGCAGATTGAGACCGCGCCGCGTTCGGCAGTGCAGGGTCGCCATGTGTTTTCGCGCCCCACGCTGACGAATCCGACCACCAAAGAGACGTTTATGCTCACAGGCAACTACATCTCTGTCGGCCGTTCGCGCGGATGTGATCTTGTGCTCTCTTCGCCGTCGGTCTCACGCCGCCACGCGCTGCTTGTGCTTTATGAGGACGGCTGGGCGGTGCAGGACAGCGATTCCACCTACGGCACATTTCTCAACGGGCAGCGTGTCACAAAGCCGCAGCTGCTTTTTGACGGCGACACCGTACAATTCGGCGACGAAGTGCTGCGCTTTCGGGCGGGAAAGGTGGGTCGCGTATGAAACAGACAAAAATGCGCCGCGCCGACCGGCTGCGCAAAAAATACCGCTATGTGGACCGCGGCTTTGTGCTGCTGCTTTTGACCGTGTTTCAACTGCTGTGTCTGCTGCCGGTGGTCTTTTCCGGCGACGATGCGCCGCACACGAAAAGCGCCGTGCTGCTGCTGGGCTACATCGCGTTTGAATGGCTCTATGTCGGCGTAGTGCACGCATTTTTGAAAAAGACGAATTTCGAACTGGAGTTCATCGCGTTCTTTTTGTCGGGGCTCGGTCTGACGGTTGCGGCAAGCGTTTCCGAACGCACGCTGCTCAAACAGGAGGTCGCCGTGCTGTTGGGCATCATCGTTTTTGACGTGCTGCTGTGGTTCCTCAAGGACGTGCGCCGCGTGATGGCGGTCCGCTTTCCGCTGGCTGTTGCTTCGCTCGGCGTTCTCGCGCTCTCGTTTGTTTATATCCGTTTTGTGGTCGGCGCCATCAACGGCGCATACAACTGGATCGTGGTCGGCAACGGCCTGTTCTCCATCCAGCCGGCGGAGTTTGTCAAAATCGCATTCATCTTTGTCGGTGCCGCGTCGCTTGACAAGCTGCTGACCAGCAAAAACATCTATTTATACATCCTCTTCGCCATGGGCTGCATCGGCGTGCTGTTTTTGATGAAGGATTTCGGCACGGCGCTGATCTTTTTTGCAACCTTTGTCATCATCGCGTTCCTGCGCTCGGGCGATGTGCGCTCCATTCTTTTTGTCAGCGCGGCTGCGGCGCTCGGCGCGGTGCTCATCGTCTATTTCAAGCCTTACGTTGCCAACCGTTTTGCCGTGTACCGCCATGTGTGGGAGCATGTGGACACCACCGGCTATCAGCAGGTGCGCACGCTCATTTACGCGGTGTCCGGCGGCTTGCAGGGACTCGGCATCGGGCAGGGCAGGCTGCGCTATGTGGCTGCTTCCACGACCGATCTGATCTTCGGCGTCATCAGTGAGGAGCTGGGGCTTTTGATCGCGTTTGCAATCGTTGTCAGCTTTGCGCTGATCGCCGTTTACGCCATCCGCACCGCCAGAAGCGCACCCTCGTCGTTTTATGCAATCTCGGCCTGCGCCGCGGCGTCGATGCTGCTCATTCAAACGGCGCTGAACATCTTCGGTATCACCGATCTGCTGCCGCTCACGGGCGTCACCTTGCCGTTTTTGTCACAGGGCGGCTCGAGCATGATCTGCTCCTGGGCGCTGTTCGCGTTCATCAAAGCGGCGGACGTGCGCTCCTATCCGGAGCTTTTCCGCGCTTAGCGATGTTTAATTCGGAATTCGGAATTCGGAATTAAGGTCGCGAAGGAAACGGAAAAAGCTTTCATGTGCTCCCCGCGAAGAAGGAAATTGCTTGATTTTTCCATCCGACGATTCTATCATACCATTTATCTGTCCTCTGCAATCTAAGTACCCACTGATTCCCTCGGATATGCAATTCTTGGCGATAAATTTTCCGTTATTTTGCACAGAAATCTCTTGAAAACCGGAAGGTTGTCTGCGCGATTTCTGTTACATCTGACAAAAAAATTTCCTCGCCAATCTTCACACACCGAGTTGATCAGCGGGTACCTAAGGCGCATCGCCGAAGGCGGCGCCCATCAATTCCGAATTCCGAATTCCGAATTTTTTTAGGAGGTTTCCATGAAAACCATCACCCGCCGTGCTGCTGTTTTGTTTGTGCTCATCGCCGCGTTTTTCATCGGCCTGGGCTTTTTACTGTTCAGCTTCATCACCAACGGCAGCACCTGGGCGTCCAGCCGACTGAATACCCATGTGTTCACCAACCGCCAGCTTGCCGCTGCGGGCGCTGTGCTTGACCGAAACGGCAACGTGCTTGTGGAAACCAAAGACGGCGCACGCGTCTGGACAAGCGACAGCACGCTGCGCAAGGCCTCGCTGCATCTCGTCGGCGACGCGGAGGGCTACATCGCCACGGGCGTGCAGACCCTTTACCGTTCGTCGCTCATCGGTTATAATTTCGTCAACGGCCTTTACCGCGCAGGCAAAGACGGCGGCAACGATGTGCGTCTGACGATCGACAGCGAAGCGCAAAAGGCGGCCTATAACGCACTGAGCGGCGGGAAAGGCACGATTTGTGCCTATAATTACAAGACCGGCGAAGTGCTGTGCATGGTCAGCGCACCGACGTATGACCCGATGTATAAGCCCGCGTCGATGAACACCTCCACCGGCGGCGCGTATGACGGCGTTTATATGAACCGCTTTCTCAACGGCGTATTTACGCCCGGCTCCACCTTCAAGGTCGTGACCGCCATCTGTGCGCTCGACAATCTTCCGAACGTGCGCAAACGCTCCTTTACCTGCACAGGCAGCTACAAGATCGGCGACAGCGCGGTCAAATGCAACGGCGTACACGGAAAAATCACCTTTGAGCGCGCGCTGAATGTTTCGTGCAACAGCGTGTTCGCCGAACTTGCAAAGGAGCTTGGCAACGACGCGCTGACGGCGACCGTGCGCCAGCTCGGTTTCGGCAAAAACGTCAAGGTCAGCGGTGCGCTCACCACAAAGAGTACGTTCGATCTGCACGACGCGGCCGCCATTGACCGCGGCTGGGCGGGCATCGGCCAGTATACGACGCTGGTCAACCCCTGCCAGATGCTCATGCTCGCCGGCGCAATCGCCAACGGCGGCACGGCAATCGTTCCCTATGTGGTGGAAAGCTCGTCGAAGCTGCTCGATGTGAAGGGACAGGTCAACAAGAACATTCAGCTCAGCGAAACGGACGCGAAAATCATGCGCAAGCTCCTGCGCTCCAATGTGGAGAACTATTACGGCGACAGCCGCTTTCCGAATTTGCAGTTTTGCGGCAAGACCGGCTCGGCCGAGGTCATCGGCGGCAGAAGCCACGCGTGGTTTTTCGGCTTTTCGCTGCGCAGTGATTTCCCCGTTGCCATCGTGGTGTGTCTGGAAAACGGCGGCATTGGGCTGAATAACGCCGTCCCTGCGGCGAACAAGGTGCTGCAGGCAATTAAAAATTCCACATTCCACATTCCAAATTAACTTAAATATTTTACCGGGAGGTTCAAATTATGTTTCACCATGAAAACCTGAAAAACCGTGTTGCCGTTGTGACCGGCGGCGGCGGTGTGCTTTGCAGCGGCTTTGCAAAATCGCTTGCGCGCCAGGGCGCAAAGGTCGCCGTGCTCGACCTCAACGGCGCGGCAGCGCAGAAGGTTGCCGACGAGATCACCGCCGCCGGCGGCGAAGCGATGGCTGTTGCCTGCAACGTGCTGGACAAGGCGAGTATGCAGAGCGCCCGCAACGAGATTGCCGCACGCTTTGGCACCTGCGATATTTTGCTCAACGGTGCCGGCGGCAACAATCCGCGCGGCACAACGACCAAAGAGACGCTGGAAAAGATCGACCTTGTGCAGAAGGACGAAAACATCAAAACCTTTTTTGACCTTGATCCCGAGGGCATCTCCTTCGTGTTCAATCTCAACTTCCTCGGCACGCTGATCCCGACACAGGTCTTTGCGCCCGATATGGCGAACAAGGAACACGCCTGCATCGTGATGATCACATCGATGAACGCCTACCGTCCGCTGACAAAGATCCCCGCGTATTCCGCTGCGAAGGCCGCCGTGCAGAACTTTACGCAGTTTATGGCGGTGCATTTTGCCGAGGTCGGCATCCGCGTCAACGCCATTGCGCCCGGCTTCTTCTCCACGAACCAGAACAAGACGCTGCTTTGGAACGAGGACGGCTCTCCCACGGCGCGCACCGGCAAGATTCTTGCCGCAACGCCGATGAAGCGCTTCGGCGAGCCCGAAGAGCTGGAGGGGGCGCTGCTGTTCCTGTGCGACGAGCAGTATTCCGGCTTCATCACCGGCACAACCATCGCCGTGGACGGCGGCTTCAACGCTTATTCCGGCGTGTGATCGACAGAATTGTTACAATTATTCATGAATTGTTAAAAAATCAGAACTTCTTCCATTCTGTCCTTGACAAGTGCGGCGGGTTATGTTAAGATTTATTAAACTGTCGGAGCTTGGTCAATCAGGTGTTTGATTGACGAAAGCCGCCGGTTGATCATTGAGGAAAAGAGGATGAGCACTTGAAACAGCAAAAGATCCCCTATCACGTTTATGACCTGATCCCTTCCCAGCAAACGATGTACATGATGGTCAAATACAGCTTCCACAAGCAGCTTGTACAGATTCCCGTCTCGTTTGCCATCGATCATAAAATTGATTTTGACCTGCTTACGCGGGCGTTCAACCTTGAAATTGAACGCAACGATTCTTTGCGTTTGCGTTTCGTCAAGGAAAAGGGCGTTGTGCGCCAATACTTTTTGCCGAGCGCCGAACCCTATGAGGTTCCCGTGAAGGAATTTGAAACGCTGGAAGCGCAGGAAGCCTTTTTCAGCGAAAACGCACAGGTGCCCGTGCTCTTTGAAAAAGAGACGTTCCGCATCATGTTCTTCCATACACAGCAGACCGGCAGCTACGGCGTTTATTTTGTAACGTCGCACCTTGCCATGGACGCGATGGGCATCGTCAATATGTTCTTCGATCTGCTGAAGGTCTATCTTGCCCTTCGCGCGGACACGCGTATGCCGAAGCCCTTGCCGCGCTATGAGGACTATATTATCGAAGAGTTCACCCGCCTTGCGGATAAGGAAAAGATGCATCGCCATGTGGAGTTCTACAAGCATTATTTCCTGCGCGGCGGCGAACCGATGTATGCCGGCGTGCACGGGCCCGATCTGCTGGAGCAGACGCGCATCAAGAAAAAGAACCCCGAGCTGCGCGTGCCGTATGCGTATAACCCGCTTTGGGACAAGAGCGACTTCCTTTCCAAGACCATTCCGGTCGAGGACGCGAAGAAGATTTTCGATTACTGCGAGGAACATAAAATTTCGCCGGAGATCCTGCTGCTGTTCGGTCTGCGCACCTATTGCTCCGCGATCAATTACCGCACGCCCGACGTGTTCATGATGCTCTTGTGCAGCAAACGCGGCACACCGAAGGAAAAGCGCATGGGCGGCTGCGTTGCCCAGCCGCTGCAGCTTCGCACCATTCTCGGCGAAGAGATGACCTTTGAGGACGCGCTCAAGGAAACCTTTGACGTGCGCACGCAGCTTTTCCGCCACAGCCGGTTCCCCTATGGCGCGGCGCTGCAGCTTTCCAGAGACATCTATAATTACAGCGCCATCCAGGGTCCCGCGTGCATGATGTTCTCCTGGATCCCGATTCCGCCGCTGACCAGTCTGCCGTTCCATCTGGATTTCCGTTCCTACAACCTCGGCCGTTATTTCACGCCGCTGTATGTGATCAGCCATCCCGATGCCGTCACAGGCGGACTGACGATCAACTATATGTACCGTGTAAAGCTTTCCACTGCCGCCGATATGGAGGCGCTGCATGAAAACGCAGTGAAGACCATTCTTGCCGGCATTGAAAACCCGAAGATCACCGTTGGTGAGCTGCTCGATCGAGTCACACCCAAAGAACAATAAAAAGGAGAGTAAAAACATGCTTGAAAGAGTTATTCGTATCATCGCCGAATACGCCGATGTACCCGCCGAAGAGATCAACGAAAACACCGACATCCGCGCCGATCTCGGTCTGAATTCGCTGGAGCTTGTGAATATGGCGGTTGCCATTGAAGACGAGTTTGAAACCGAAATTCCCGACCGTGAAGCGCTCGGTCTGGAAACCGTCGGCGACATCGTCGCTGTGCTGCAGCGCTATGTGACGGCGTGAGTTCATTAGTCATTAGTCATTAGTCGTTAGTCGTTAGTCAGATTTCTTTTGAAGATCCGTCATGAAGCTTCATGGCGGATTTTTTTCGCTGACGACTTTCATTTTCGTGTGTCGAAACCGTAAACAACTCATTAAATTTCATGTTTTTTGGGGTTTTTCCTTGCAAAGAAACCGGGTTTGTGCTATTCTTTATTTGTATCTCTTTCTCTTTTCTCGGAGAAAAATCATCGACAGGAGGTTTTACTGTGCAACCGAAATTCAAACGCGTGCTGGCCATGCTGCTTTCGCTGCTGTGCCTGCTTCCCGTGTTTGCCCTTGCGGCGCAGGCGGCAAATACGCTGGATTACCCGGTCGTTTATGTTGCGGGTAAATTCACCTACATCTATAACAAAAAAAACACCGAGCGGCTCTATCCGCTCAAAACGCCGCTTTCCACAACGATCATGAACAACCGCAGCGAGCTGATCTCCGCTTACAATGCGTCGGTCAACAGCGGCGACTGGACGATCTTCGGCAACAAGATCTATGACGTTGTGGAGCCGGAGTACCGGCAGCTTGTGCTCGACACCAACGGCGACATTACCAACGGCAGCCATGTCAACGCCGTTGCGACGCCCAAGAGCAAAACGTCGAACTTTGCGCTGGAAGATTATATGTTCACCTATGACAGCCGGCTCGATCCTTATGAAAACGCCGCCCAGCTCAACAACTATATCAAAAAGGTGCTGCAGGTGACCGGCAAATCCAAGGTCAACCTGATCGGCCGGTGCCTGGGCACAACGATCATTTCCACTTATCTGACCAAGTACGGCTGCAGCAAGGTGGCATCCGCCATTTTTTACGCGTCCGCGTTCAACGGCGTGCAGATGATGGACGACTTCTTTACCGGCAACATCGAATTTGAACAGGATCGCATCTCCTATTACATTGCGCACGGCATGGACACCGAGGGCGACACCTACGATTTGATCAACAACGTTTGGAGCATCCTCAACGCGATCGGCCTTGCCGGCGCCGGCGTCAACACGGCAAACGAGGTCTGGGACCGCATTGCGCCGGATCTGCTGCCGAAGCTGGTGCGCGCCGTTTTCGGCACCTGGCCGGGCCACTGGGCAATGATCAGCGCCGGGGCGTATCAGAAGGCGAAGAATGTGGTCTTCGGCGACTGTATGTCCAAATATGCGGGCCTCATCAAAAAGATCGACAAGTATCAGAAGGAAGTCATGAGCAAATGGCCGGATACGCTGGATAAAATGATCCGTGAAAACGGCCTGCGCGTGGCGATCTTCTCCAAATACAACACGCCCCTTGCGCCGCTTTCGAGTGAATCCGGCCAGCAGGCGGACGGCACGGTGGAGCTTGAGACGATGTCTTTGGGCGCAAAAGCCGCGCCGATCGGAGAAACCTTCTCCGCCGCGTATATTCAGTATCTCAAAAACACCGGCAAGAGCAAGTATCTTTCCGCAGACCTGATGGTGGACGCTTCCGCGTGCCAGTATCCCGATTACACCTGGTTCATCCGCGACGTTGCGCACGACGCCTATCCGCCGGAGATCAACAAGCTGTTCATGGATATCTTCCATTCCTCCACCCAGTACACGGTCTTCACGGACAGCAAGTTCCCGCAGTTCGTCTCCTATAACGCGGACACGAAGAAGATCGCCAAGATCACCGAGCCGGTTGCCGGCACCGAAGCGCCCGGCAAGAACATTCTGCAGATCATTGCTTCGTTCATCGCGTCCTTCTTTGCGCGGCTGCTTTCCATTTTCGGCGGCGGCAAAACCGCTGCGACCTAACGGCTCAATCCGAAAACCCGACCGTTTGTTAAAATGTGCTTTTGACAGAACGTGATACTGTATTTTTTGCAATAAAATTTTTTAAGGAGGTTTCCCTATGAAAAACAACATCCGCCGTTTCCTTGCCACAGTGCTTGCGCTGTTGTGCGCGCTGTCTGCGCTGTCGTTGGCCGCGAGCGCCGCGAGCGTCAAGTATGATGTGGACTATCCCGTCATCTACGTTTCCGGTAAGTTCACTTACATCTATGACAAGGATTTCGACCCCGACATCCACCCGGGTGAATCCGCCTACACGGACCCGAACATCCGCGCCCATCAGCTTTATCCGCTGACGACGTCGCTCGGCGACATTTTCAACGACAGAAAAGTGCAGTCGCAGATCGTTCTGGCCTACAACGCGTCCAACCTGACCGGCAACTGGAAGATTTTTGCCGACAAGATCTATGAGATCATTGAGCCGGTGTACCGTGAGCTTCGTCTGGACGGCAACGGCAACATCACCAACGGCAGCCATGTGCAGAACCTGATCCAGCCCAAGGCACACATGGGCGGTTACGGCATTCAGGAGTTCCAGTTCACCTATGACAGCCGTCTGGATCCGTTTGAAAATGTGGAAAAGCTCAACCAGTACATCAACGAAGTCATCCGTGTGACCGGAAAATCCAAGGTCAACCTGATCGGTCGCTGCCTCGGCACGACGCTGGTTTCCACCTATCTGACCAAATACGGCTGCGGCAAGGTCGAGACCGCGATCTTCTATGCCTCCGCGTTCAACGGCGTGCAGGAGATGGATGATTTCTTTACCAACAACATCCAGTTTGACCCCGCCCGTATCGAGTATTACATCAACCACCAGAGCGACGTCAACAACGACGGTTACTATCTGATCAACAGCGGCTGGACGGCGCTCAAGAGTCTCGGCTTCACCGGTCTCGGCGTGCAGACGGCCAACGACGTTTGGAAAAAGACCGCGCCTTATCTGATGGCCCGTCTGGTTCGCGCAACCTACGGCACCTGGCCGGGTCACTGGGCAATGATCAGCTCCGGCGCCTATGAAAAGGCAAAGGAATATGTGTTCGGCGACTGCAAGGAAGAATATGCCGGCATGATCAAAAAGCTGGACAAGTATCAGAAAGAGGTCATGAGTGTTTGGCCGCAGACGCTCAAGCGCCTTGTGGAAAAAGACGGTCTGCGCATTGCGATCTTTGCAAAATACAATTCCCCGCTGATGCCGCTGTCCAATATGTCCGGCCAGCAGGCGGACGGCACGGTGGAGCTCAGAACGATGTCCCTCGGCGCGGATTCCGCACCGATCGGCTCGGAGTTCACCAGCGAGCAGCTTCGTGAAAAACGCGCGCAGGGCAAGGGCAAGTATCTTTCCGCCGACAACATGGTCGACGCCTCCACCTGCCTGTTCCCGGATTATACCTGGTTCCTGAAAGACGTGCCGCACAACGTTTATCCGAAGACGATCAACCGTCTGTTTATGACGATCTTCCATTCCAAGACGCAGGTCACGGTTTGGAACAACAAGATCACACAGGAGGATTCCAGCGAGACCATCCATGTGCCGCAGTTCGTTTCCGGCAAAGCCAATGACAACGGCGAATACTTCGTCTATGAGATCATCGGCACCGATCCCGCAACCGATCAGTTGATCGTGGACACCGGCAAGGATCTTGAAGGCGTTATCCCGCCCGATCCCGCGGAACAGCAGCAGAAAAAGGCCACCCAGAAGAAGAATATGTTCCAGGCCTTTGCGGAAAAGGTGATCGAATTCATCGGCAAGATCATGAACCTGTTCAACATCCGATAACTGCATCGGACGGCAATCCATCAAAAAGCAAGACGGCAGCGCTGCGATGCGCCGCCGTCTTTTTGCTGCCGCAAAGTACCCACTGATTCACTCGAATTCGCAAACATTGACGGAAAATTTTCCGTCATTTTGCACAGAAATCTCTTGAAAACCGGAAGGTTGTCTGCGCGATTTCTGTTACATCTGACGAAAAATTTCCTCGCCAATCTTCACGCACCGAGTGAATCAGCGGGTACCAAAATCGTGCTCGTGTTCCCTTTGTGCACACGCTGATCGGATGTACGGCAACTTTCAAAACGGTCAACAAAAAATGCAAACAAAGACACCGGCGGATGCGCTCCGCCGGTGTCATGATGCTGCTTATCTGCCGAGCAGCGTTTTGATCTTACGCAGGAAGGATGCGACCGCAAGCAGGATCGTGATGATCGGCAAAAATCTGCTCAGGATGCCGAAGGTGAAGCCGGCGCCCTTTTTCGCCGCAAAGGAGAACAGCGTTTTTGCAAAGTCCGGCGCACCGGCAGCATCCAGCGCCCGATCCAAGAAGGCCTTGCCTTCGGCGGTGTTTTCCATCTCAAGGAGCAACTTCAGCAAAACGGAAATCACTTTGTTCTTCTGCGTGTTCAAGCCCAGCCGGTTCGCATACGAAATGCTGACGCTTTTTTTCACAACCGGTTCGCCGCAGCCGGCAAGATCGGTGACGAGCGCATCAAACTGCGCTTTTGTCAGCGGAACAGCGGGGCCGCCGTTGACAAGCTTTGATTCAACGATCTTCCAGATCGTGTCTTTGCTCATATCGACCTTGAGGCCGAAGGCGGCAAACGGGCCGATCAGGCTTTGCACGGTGTCGTTGAGCAGCCCGCTTTCGATTGCGTAGGCGACCTTCGGCAACAGGTTGATCGTTTCGTCCAGCGGAGCGGCTTGAAAATCGTTCATCAAATAATCCGCCACGGGCTTGAGCAGGCAGTTGATGCCGGCGCGCACCGGATCGGTATAGACGTTGCCGTCAGCGTCGGTGTAGGTGAGGGCCTCTTCGGCTTTGGTGAAGTCGGCCGAGGAGGGCGCCGGCAGCTCGAGCAGCTCAAACAGGGGGATCAAGTCTTCATATTTTCCAATCGTGTAGCTGTCGCCCGTGCTTGTGTTCTTGAACGTGAAGCCGCCGACCAGATTCAGCAAAGTGGACAGTTGGCTGAAACAGCCGCCCAGCGCATCCGCAAAGCCGTAAAAGTCGCCGTCGGCAAAGCCGAAATCCGCGCTTGTGAACTGATCGGCGCACGACCAGGTCTTGCTCTTAACGCCTTCTTCGTCATAGCCGTATTCGCAAAAGCTTTCTGTGTGGCCTTTGTCCATCAGCGCACGGATCTTTTTTGCCGCGCCGTCAAATTTTGAGTCTTTTTCCAGCCCCTGCAGAATGAAGGAGAACGAGAGCAGTTCGCCGAGCATATCGTTTTTTCCTGCAAGTTCGCCGAGAAGTGCCGCAAAGTTTTGACCGGTTGCAACCGAGGAAAGCAGAGAACGCAGCTTTTCATCGACGTTCGCCGTATCGCGCAGCAGATCAAGCAGTTGGCCGGCTGTTTTGTCAGACAGCGCGTTTTTGCCGAGATCGGTCTGCCGGTATACACTGAGGTCAACGGTGTTGTCCTCCAGTCCGGCGGCGGTGATGATCTTGCGGTAGGTCGCTCTGGCGCTGCGTGCACGCGCATCTGCAAGGGACCACGCGGTTGGCGGCACAGCAGCGTAAGCCGCTTTCGCCGTTTCCACATCCGCAGTGCGGTAGGGCTCATGCAGGCCTTCGATCACAGCGGAAAACGCGTCAAGCGCGGCAAGGCTGGCTTCGGCCTGCGCAAAGGTGTTGATGAAAAACTGTATGGCGAGCCGAAAGTTTTTCATCGTGGTTTCGTTTTCATAAACGGTGTCCCAGTTTTCAATGGAAATGCCGAAGAAATCAATCACGTTGCGCACAGCGCCGATGTTTTCGTCTTTCGCCTTTTCTTCGCTGAGATTTTCCGTGAAGCCCGGATAACACAGGTAGTTGCCGGAACCGAAATAAAAGTCCGATGTCAGCGAGTCAATCTGGCTTTGCTCAAGCGCCGAGACGCGCTTCCCGATGGCGAGCGGCGTGCGTTCTGCTTCGGAAAGAGGGATGTCGGTCGCGGTCGGCGTGCCGATCAAAAAGGAATAGGCGATCACGCCGTCGAACAGCACATCCACGAAGTCGGCGTAGGCAGGCACACGCGCGGCGATGTCAAAATAAACGGACGGTGTGTAGTTGGCGGCTTTGTTGCTGCCGGGTTCATACAAACGGCAGAGGTGCACCAGCTGGTTGCCGGCCCACCAGAACTCTGTGCCTTCAAATGCGCCGCCGGCTTTGCCCAAAGCGGTCAGCTCTTCGGCGGAAAGGTCCTTGATGAGATTGATCGCATCGTCGTAGTTGTGATCGGTTTCGGCGGTGTCTTTATTGAACGAATACAAAGTGTCTGCAATGCTTTTCAGTTCGGCGTCATCTGCGGCAAAGACCGAAAGTCCCGCTGTGCAGCAGGAAAGCAGCATGAGCGCCGCAAGGATGATTGACAATGCTCTTTTTTTCATTTTAAACGCCCCTTTGTTCTGTTGCCGTGTTTTGAAACTGTTTTTTGAAAAGGGAGCTGGGTTCAAAAACGTTTTTTTTGCCCCAGCTCCCTGTCTTCTCTGTTATTGCTCCGTTTTCTGGTTGCGAAGCTCCGGACGGCCGCAGCACTTTTTATATTTCTTGCCGCTGCCGCACGGACACGGATCGTTCGGGCCGATCTTGTCGTTCTTGCCCTTGCGAACGGTCTTGTTTTGTTCGCTGCCGTCGCCTGCGCCCGAGGTACCGGTGACCTTTGCCACCTGTTCGCGCTTGACCTCTTCTTCGGTCTTGAACGGTGCGGAAAGAACGATCTTTACGGTGTCCTCGCGGATGGAGGAGATCATCGCGTCAAACATATCGGCGGTCTCTTCGCGGAAGGCGATGATCGGGTCGCGCTGACCATAGGCAACCAGACCGATGCCGCGTTTGAGCTCATCCACGGCGTCGATGTGATCCATCCACTTGAGGTCAACGCAGCGCAGCAGCATGGCGCGCTCGATCTCGCGCATGGTCTCTGTGCCGAAGATCGCTTCGCGTTCGTCGTGCAGCTTGTGCGCACGCTCCTGCAGCAGCGCCAGAATGTCGTCCGCATCGGGAATGTCGTCTTTGAAATCATCCTCGCGTGTCAGCCAGCCCATGTATTTTTCGCGCAGCGTGGCGAGGTGCCATTCCTCCTTCGGCAGGCTCGGCGGGCAGCAGAACGCAACGGTGTCCTCCAGCGTTTCGTCAATCATCTTGGAGATCACGGGCTTCATATCCTCGCCCTTGAGCACCATGTCGCGCTGGGAATAAATCACGTTTCTTTGACGATTCATCACGTCGTCATAGGCGAGCACGTGGCGGCGGGTGGCAAAGTTGTTGCTCTCCACCTTCTTCTGCGCGTTTTCCACCGAGCGGGTGATCATGCCCACTTCGATCGGCATATCGGCGTCCACGGGCAGGCTGTCCATGATCGCGCTCATGCGGTCGCCGCCGAACAAGCGCAGCAGATCGTCCTGCATGGACAGATAAAACCGGCTTTCGCCCGGGTCGCCCTGACGGCCGCTGCGTCCGCGCAGCTGGTTGTCAATGCGGCGGGATTCGTGGCGTTCGGTGCCGATGATAAACAGACCGCCGGCCTGACGGACCTTGTCGGCCTCATCGCGGATCTCTTCTTTGTATTTCGCTTCCAGCTCCTTGAACTTTGCGCGAGCGTCAAGGATCTCTTCGTCGTCCGTGTCGCCGAAACCGTCAGCCTCAGCAATCTGCTCTTCGGTATATTCGAGCTTGCGCATCTCGCTTTTGGCGAGGTATTCCGCGTTACCGCCGAGCATGATATCGGTGCCGCGGCCGGCCATGTTCGTTGCAATGGTCACAGCGCCGAACTTACCGGCCTGCGCAATGATCTCTGCTTCCTTGTCGTGGTGCTTGGCGTTCAAAACATTGTGCTTGATGCCGCGCTTTTTCAGCGCGTTTGAAAGCTTTTCGCTCTTTTCAATGGAGACTGTACCCACCAGCACGGGCTGACCCTTTTCGTGGCAGGTGAGAATCTGCTTGATGATGGCGTTGAATTTGAACTGCTCGGTCTTATAGATCACATCGTCGTTGTCAATGCGGATGACGGGCTTGTTGGTTGGAATTTCCACCGCGTCGAGCGAATAGATCTCACGGAATTCATTGACCTCGGTCATGGCGGTACCGGTCATGCCCGAAAGCTTTTCATAAAGGCGGAAGTAGTTCTGGAAGGTGATTGTGGCAAGCGTTTTGTTTTCGCGCGCAATCTTCACGCCTTCCTTGGCTTCGATCGCCTGATGCAAGCCTTCGTTGTAACGGCGGCCGATCATGATGCGGCCGGTGAACTCGTCCACGATCAGCACTTCGCCGTCCTTGACCACATAATCGATGTCGCGCTTCATTACGCCGTGCGCTTTGATGGCGATGTTGATGTGGTGCGACAATGTGAGGTTGTCGGGGTCGGAAAGGTTGGCCACGTTGAAGAACTGCTCGGCCTTGACAATGCCGCTTTTGGTGAGCGTGGCGGTCTTGGCCTTTTCGTCAACCACATAGTCCGCGCCGGCTTCCTCGGCAACGTCCTCCAGGTTCATCTTGGAGTCCGCTTCCTTGATGCGCAGGCAGGTCAGGCGCTTGACAAAGTCGTTCGCAATGCGATAAAGGTCAGACGACTGGCTGCCCATGCCGGAGATGATGAGCGGGGTGCGCGCTTCGTCGATTAAGATGGAGTCCACCTCGTCAACGATGGCGAAGTTGTGGCCGCGCTGGACCTTTTCGCTCATATACTGCACCATGTTGTCGCGCAGATAGTCAAAGCCCATCTCATTGTTCGTGCCGTAAGTGATGTCGGCGGCGTAAGCGGCGCGGCGCGCGTCGTTGTCAAGGCCGTTGACAATCAGACCGACGGTCAGACCGAGATAGCGGTAGACCTTGCCCATCCATTCGCTGTCGCGGCGGGCGAGGTAGTCGTTGACTGTGACAATGTGCACGCCTTTGCCGGTCAGCGCGTTCAGATAGGCGGGCAAAGTGGCAACCAGCGTTTTGCCTTCGCCGGTCTTCATCTCGGCGATGCGGCCCTGATGCAGGACCATGCCGCCGATGATCTGTACGGGGAAGTGGCGCATGTTCAGCACACGCGCACTCGCCTCGCGGCAGGTGGCAAACGCTTCGGGCAAAATGTCGTCAAGCGTTTCGCCGTTTGCCAGCCGGTCTTTGAATTCCTGTGTCTTTGCGCGCAGCTCGGCGTCGCTGAGCTTTTTATAGTCCTCCTCCAACGAGAGCACCTTTTCCATCTTCGGCTTCAGGCGCTTGATCTCCTTGGTGGAATAATCACCGAAGATTTTTTTGATCAGTCCCATGGGAATCACCTCATAACAATAAGTAATCTTAAATAGTATAGCATACTTTTTTCTGAAATGCAATCGTGCCACATGGATTTTAGGAAAACCTTAATGGATTTTAGAAAAACCTTAAATTCATAAAATTCGTATGTGCGCCTTGCCGTCGTTGACAAATGCGCCCTGTTGGTGTAAAATAGCTGTAGAAATTCCAAGGAGCGTGAGCAAATGAAAAAGAAAGCTCTTCCCATTCTCATCGTGTGCGCCATCCTCATCCTCGGCGCCGTTGCTGCGGCGATCCTCGTGCCGAAGGTCTATGTCCCGCATGCGGGCACCTACGCCGCACAGTTCCAGTCCTCGCGTGCCGAATACGACGCGGCAGCGGCCTATTTGAAAACGCTGACGAAGAAGGATCCGGCGGCTGCCGTCACGGTGAGCATTCCGACGATGGGCGCGGACGACACGATCTATTTCTTCCGCGACAACGAAAAGCAGCGTGTGGTAACGCTCACTGTCAAGCCGGAGGATCGTGCGCATCTGGACGCCGTTGCCCGCGCGTTTGCCGCCATCGGGTTTGAATTCAAAAGCGCCCGCGTCGAGGGCGAAAACGTGACCTTCACCGCCGTGGAGGATGCCTACAGCGTGCTGTTTGTGCTGTCGGATGAAAAACCGGACGCGCCGGAGGGTTGGAAGGTGAAAAAGCTGGATACCGGCTGGTATCAGATGATTAAAACGGAAAAATAAAGGAACCTGCTGCCGCGGAGCACATCCGGGGCGGCTTTTGTTTTGGCATTCAGCCGATCACGTTGGTGATTCTTTCTAAACCGGGCGAACGGGTTTGTCATTTGTGTATATTAAGAGAATTTACAAATGCTAAAATTCTTACGGAGCTTGTTCCGAAGTATACTTAAAAGGAGAATCCCTATGAGAAAAGCAAGAAACCTTTTATCCATTTTGTTGAGCGCTCTTCTGCTCGCACTCTCAATCTCCGTGCTGAGCACCGTTTCGTTTGCGGCGGAATCCTTCAGCGGCACCTGTGGTGACAACATCACTTGGAAATGTAAACACGAGATTTGATACAATCTGATTTTTCCTATACCTTTTGATTTTCCCTACCATCGGTAGGGTTCATTTTTATGTAAGGGGTTCATTTTCGGAAAGGGGTTCAAATAATGGGAATCGCCGCCCGAAATTTTTTTTGAAAAATTTTGATGTAACTATTGACATTACATCTACGAAGTGCTATACTTAGATTAAGATGAAACCGCGGCGGTCACATCTAATATCAATCACAGATTCTTAAGGAGGATACCACCATGACAAACAAGGATAAGGCACTGGCTCTCATCAACACATTCGTAAGCGGAGATACCGAGAAAGCAAAGGAACTTCTTGCTCCCGGTTACATCCAGCACAACCTCGCCTATGGCACCGGTGCTGACGCATTCGCAGGCAGTGTTGCCTACCTCGCATCTGCTCCCGTGAAGACCACAGTAAACAACATCCGTGCTTTCGAGGACGGAGACAAGGTCTTCCTGCAGACCGTTTACAACTTTGCCGGAGCCGGTGAACAGGTCGCTTTCGACATCTTCCGTTTCGATGCTGACGGCAAGATTGCCGAGCATTGGGACAATCTTGCTGCGAAGGCTGAACCGAATCCGTCCGACCATACCCAGGTTGACGGATATGATTCTCTGGAAGACCTCGACAAAACCGAGGAGAACCGTGAGATCATCAAGAACTTCCTGCACGATGTAATGCAGGGCAAGGCTCCCGAAAAGACACCTTCCTACTTTGACGGCGATACATACATCCAGCACAACACAGGCATTGCGGATGGTCTGTCCGGCCTCGGCGCGGCTCTTGAGGCTCTCGGAAAGCAGGGCATTCAGATGATTTACGATACCGTACATCAGGTTCTTGCGCAGGGTAACTATGTGCTGGCGGTTTCTGAGGGAACCTTCGGCGGCGCTCCCACTTCTTACTATGACCTGTGGAGAATTGAGAACGGCAAGGTAGCGGAGCATTGGGATGTCATGGAAACCATCGCCGAGAAAGATACCTGGCAGAACCAGAACGGCAAATTTTAATATAACTGTTGAAATTACAGCTATTTTGATGTAGAATGGTAGCCGGAGGTGGCAGTTATGCAGATATCAAGCAGATTCACCGTGGCTTTGCATATCTTCACCTGTGTGGATACATTTAAGGATGAATACAAGGTTACGAGTGATTTCCTTGCAGGAAGCATAGGAACCAATCCGGTTATCATTCGCAAGATACTCACACAGTTACAAGGCGCAGGGCTGATTACGGTAGCAAGAGGGACCGGCGGAATCGAACCGACAAAAGAACTGGCGGACATATCTTTCTATGATGTATACCAGGCAATAGAACCATTAGAGGGCGGAGATTTATTTCGGTTCCATGAAAACCCGTGTCCGGAGTGTCCTGTAGGCAGAAACATCCATGCGTTGCTGGATGATAAACTGAAGGCGATCCAGAACGCTATGGAAGATGAAATGAAAAAATACACGATAGCGGATCTGCGATCGGGAATGCAGGACATTCTTTCAAAAGAAACCTGACGAAAGAGGAAACTCCGGCCGACGAAACGCCCGCGCCTGAAAGTCCGACCGGCTTTTCAAAGCTGATTCAGACAATTCGTGATTTCTTCACAAAAATTGCAGATTTCTTCCGCGGTCTGTTCCGCTGAACCAACCGTTTTTCGCCGGGTTTGTGCCCGGCGTTTTCTTTTGCAAAAAAACATTTGACGAACCCGCTTCTTTCGTGTATAATATAAAAGTTACATTCTGATTCAGGGAGGTGCGCGTATGTTCGTTGACAAAGCAGTGATCGAAATCAAGGCCGGCGACGGCGGCAACGGCGCTGTGGCGTTTCACCGCGAAAAATATGTTGCGTCCGGCGGACCCGACGGCGGCGACGGCGGCAAGGGCGGCGACGTGGTCTTTGTGGCTGACGACAGTCTTTCCACGCTGGCGGATTTTAAATATAAGCGCAAATATAAAGCGCCGAACGGCGCGGACGGCGGCGGTGCACGCCGCAACGGCAAAAAGGCGGAGGATCTGATCATCCGTGTGCCGCGCGGCACGCTGATTCGTGAAAACGAAAGCGGCACGCTGATTGCCGACATTTCTGACGATACGCCGTTCATCGCAGCAAAGGGTGGCAAGGGCGGTTGGGGCAACGCGCATTTTGCAACCGCAACACGGCAGACCCCGCGCTTTGCGAAAAGCGGAAAGCCCGGGGAAAGCTGGACCGTTACATTGGAGCTTAAGCTCCTGGCGGACGTCGGTCTGCTCGGCTTTCCGAATGTCGGAAAATCCAGCTTCATCTCCGTGGTCTCCGGCGCAAAGCCGATTGTTGCCGATTACCATTTTACCACCATCACGCCCGTGCTCGGTGTGGTCTCGATGGGCGAGGGCACCTCGTTCGTGATCGCGGATATCCCCGGATTGATCGAGGGCGCGAGCGAAGGCGTCGGACTGGGACACGCGTTTTTGCGCCATGTGGAACGCTGCCGGATGCTGCTGCACATCGTGGATGTTGCCGGCTCCGAGGGACGCGACCCGGTGGAGGATTTTGAAAAGATCAACCTCGAGCTCGAACGCTTTGATCCGGCGCTGTCAAAGCTGCCGCAGATCGTTGCGGGCAACAAGATCGACCTTGCCACGGAAGAACAGCGCAAAAGCTTTCGCCGCTATATCGAAGAGAAAGGCTTGCAGTATTTTGAAATGTGCGCCCCGATCGCGGAGGGTACGCGCGAGGTGATCAACGCCGTGGCGGCAATGCTGGCGTCGCTTCCGCCGGTGAAACGCTATGAGCCGCAGGAGATCCCGATGGAGGTTTTGCTCAAAAAGCAGAACACGGGCTTCGAAATTTTGCATGAGGACGACACGTTTGAAGTGCTTGCGCCGTGGCTGGGCCGCATCCTTTCTTCCGTCAACCCCGACGACTATGAATCGCTGCAGTATTTTCAACGCGTGCTGATCTCTTCCGGTATCATAGACGCGCTGCGGGAACACGGTGTGGAAGAGGGCGACCTTGTCCGCATTGACGACTTTGAATTTGAATTTGTGAACTGATATGAACCGATTGTTTGATGCACCCTGTGATGTGGAGTCGCTGTCCGCGCTGAACCTCGCCTTTGTGGGCGATACGGTGTTCGACCTGTTTGTGCGTGAACGGCTGCTTTGCCAGGCAAACCGGCCTGTGAATGTCCAGCACACGCTGGCCGCGCGGCAGGTCAAGGCCGCGGCGCAGTCGGCGGCGGCAAAGGCGGTTTTGCCGTTTTTGACCGAGCGGGAGGCAGCGGTCTTTCGTCGCGGGCGCAACGCGCACAGCCGCCATAAAGCAAAAAACGCCACAGAGGGCGATTACCATTACGCCACAGGGCTGGAAGCGCTGTTCGGCGATCTGTATCTGCGCGGCGAAACCGAACGGCTGCGCGCATTGTTTGAGATCATTCTTGAAACTGCAGGGGAGGAGACCAAATGAATTTTACCTATCTTTCAGGCGGCGTCTGCGAGGGCTACTGCATTGTAAAGACTGTGGAGCAAAAGCTCAATGTCAAGGGTGTGCCCTATCTTGATTTTGTGCTCAGCGACGCCGACGGCGAGATCAACGCCAAGCTCTGGGACTATAAAGAGAGCGTCCACGGAAGGTTTGAGGCCGGCGCCTTCATCAAGGTGCGCGGCACACTGTCCAAATATAACGGCGTGGATCAGTTCCGCGTGGAGCGCATCCGTCCTGTGACGAGTGACGACAACGTGGACATCGGCGCGTTCGTGCCAACAGCGGAATATTCCGGCGAGATGATGCTGACAAAGATCTATTCCTACATCGATTCGCTCAAGGATGAGGATTTGCAAAAGCTCACGCGCGCGATCATTCAGAACCACGAGGAACAGCTTTTGTTCTGGCCGGCGGCATATAAGCTGCACCACGCCATGCGCGGCGGTCTGCTGTATCACACGCTGTCGATCGTCAAGCTCGCCTCTGCCGTGGCCCGTCTGTATCCGTCGATCGACCGCGATCTGCTGCTTGCCGGCGCGATCCTGCACGACATCTGCAAGATCGACGAGTTCGACGTCAACGCCGTTGGCATCGTCAAAAGCTATTCCGTCAAGGGCGAGCTGCTCGGCCACCTTGTGATGGGCGCGATGCTCATTGAGGAAAAGGCGCGCGAGCTCGGCATTCCGCAGGAGACGGCGCTGCTGCTGGAGCATATGATTATCTCCCACCACGGCACGCCGGAATTCGGCGCGGCGGTGCGGCCGATGTTTTTGGAAGCGGAAATCCTCTCCGAGCTTGACACGCTGGATGCAACGGTGTATGAGATCACCAACACGCTCTCCGCTGTGGAGCCGCAGGGCTTTTCCGGCCGCCAGTGGGCGCTGGACAACCGCAAGCTGTTCAACCATGGCAGAAAAGCGTCGGTTCCGAAGGCGAACCTCGAATAATGATTCGATTGCAGAAAATAAAGCAGGAAAATTTTGTAAATTTGCAGAAATTGCTCGTTTCCTGTTGCATTTTCTTAAAAATAATGGCATAATGTTTGTTACAGTAGAACTGGAGGCACAGCCATGCGCGTGATTACCGGAAAAGCCAGAGGCAGAAAACTCTTGACGCTTGAGGGCAGCGACGTCCGCCCGACAGGCGACAAAGTGAAGGAAGCGTTGTTTTCCATCCTGCAATTTGAGCTGGAAGGGCGTCAGGTGCTTGATCTGTTTGCCGGCTCCGGCCAGCTCGGCATCGAAGCGCTTTCCCGCGGCGCGGCGCACTGCACATTTGTGGATGCGTCCAAAGCGTCGCTTTCCGTGGTGCAGCAAAACCTGAACGCCACGGGCTTTACCGCTGATGCCACTGTGCTTTGCGCCGATGCGCTCTCGTTCCTCGGCCGCACCTATGCCGCTTACGATATCGCGCTGCTCGACCCGCCCTATGGCAAGGGTCTGCTGCAAAAGGCGCTGGAAAAGCTGCCGGCTGTCATGCGCGAAAGCGGCGTGATCGTGTGCGAATCGCCGCGCGAAGAAGCGTTGCCGCAGTCGGCGGGCGTGTTCGAGATCGACCGCCGCTATCAATACGGCAAAGTGGCACTGACCGTCTATCGCAAAAAGATGCTCGACGGGGAGGACTGATATGGGAAAGATCGCAATTTGTCCCGGTTCGTTCGATCCGGTCACCATCGGCCACCTCGACATCATCCGGCGTTCCGCCGCCATCTTTGACAAGGTGATCGTCGTTGTGATGACGAACTACCGCAAAACCGCAACCTACAGCTTCTCCGTGGAGGAGCGTATGGATCTGATCCGCCGAGCGTGCGCCGATATCGAAAATGTGGAGGTCGATTCCGACGCGGGTCTGCTCGCGGAATATGCGCGCCGCAAGGGCGCTGATGTGATCGTCAAGGGTCTGCGCGCCGTTTCCGATTTTGAGGATGAATTTCTGCAGGCGCTGACGAACAAAAAGCTCAACCCCGCCGTGGAAACGGTCTTTATGGCGTCGAGCGTCGAAAACATGTTCATGTCTTCCACAATGATCAAGCAGGTGTGCGCCCTGGGCGGCGACATCTCGCAGTTTTTGCCTGCGCCGGTGCGCGCGGACATCATTTCCCGGTTAAAAACCATTTCATAAATATCTCAGCGGCCGTGGGCGGCTGCGCGAAAACAGAGAAACAGGAAAGGAAAAAATGCTATGTCGAATTTTTATGATCTTGAAACCGATCTCGCTGTGGATGAAGTACAGCCGGAGGAGCAGGAGTTTGAAGACATTTCCGAGTTTGCCGCGTTTGATCCGCAGAGCGCCGACTCCCGTTGGGGCAAGCTGGATTTCGTGGAGCTGATCGGCGAACTGGAAAACTACATCGCCACCTCCAAGCGCTTCTTCTTCTCGCGCAAAAAGCGCGTGATCAACGGCGAAGAAGTGACCCATCTGATGCAGTACATCCAAAACAAGCTGCCGGGCGAACTGACCTCGTCCCGCAAGATCATTGCCGAGGAAGAGAGCATCATCTCCGCCGCCAGACAGCAGGAGAAGGAGATCGTCGATTCCGCACAGAACTACTATAAAACCACCACGCAGAGCGCGACCGAGGACGCGGACAAGATCATCAAGCGCGCCCAGGATCAGGCGGAAGAGATGGTTGCGGCCCACGCGATCACTCAGGCTGCCCGTGTACGCGCCGACGAGATCCGCGACAACTGTCAGAAGGAAATGAACGCGCTGGTCGCGCAGACCTTTGAGGACTGCGAAGCGCACAAGCAGCAGGCCAGAGAATGGGCTGCCGCCACGGCGCAGGGTTCCTATAACTTCATCTGCGACGCACTGAGCAAGTATCAGAGCATTGCGATGAACAACCTCAACCAGATCACCGACGTCTACAAGCAGTTCCAGAGCGGCTATGAAAGCCACATGCAGTCGCTGCAGGCGGATGCAAAAGTGCAGCCGCAGCGCGCCGCCGCCGCTCCTGCGGAAGAGGACGACGAATAATCAGCGAATCATAAAAAAGAAAGCGCCTTGTATGCAGGACGAGCCTGATACAAGGGCGCTTTTTTATCATGATGGTTTACAGAGCGCCGCTTATTTCACGGCAATGTACCCGTAGGTTTTGCCCGCTTCGTTGAGCGCACGCATGGCGGTGTTGTAGTGCATGGCGTCCTCTGCTGCAACGGTGAAGCCGTCGGACGTGATGGTGATGTAGCTGTTGGCGTAGCCGTACATGGCGATGTCGCTGTAGTTCATCACGGTGTTGTAGGTGCTGTCGATCTTGACGGCGTTGTCGTTGAACGGGAACACAATGACCAGCATGGGACGAAAGCCGAGCGAGACCGTCGCCGGGTTGTAGGGACCCAGACCTTGATAGGTGCCGTAAATGAACGGCGCGGAAATGCGCGCCCGGTCAGCGGGGGTGAGGTGGATCGTCATATCGTTCACATGCGTCTTGCAAAGAAAATCCGCATACGGGCGCAGCACGGTGCCGGAGATGTTGAACGCCGGGCACTGCTCATATTGAAAATGCAGCTTGCAGGGGATCTTGAGCGCTTTCAGATAATCGTCGATGACCGCGGTGCCGATCTCATAGCCGCCCATCAGGCCGGCGTATTCGATATTGATACGGTCAAGCACCCGCTCCGCGTAGGAGCAAACGCCGATGGCGCTTTCTCCCGGCGGGGCGTAGCAGTTCATGGAGACGGTGATCTGCGTGCGCTGACAGCACTCCTCGGTGCCGATGTTCTGCAAATCGACCTTGTCCTGCCCGATCAAAAAGGCAAAGTAATACTTCGTCAGCGGCGCGGGAACGGCCCGGTCGTCAAACGACAGCAGCGCCTCGCAGATCGACGGATCCTCAATGATGTGGCTGTTGATAAAGCCCACAATGCCGCTGATGAGCTCTGAAGTTGTCATATCAGCTCCTCCAATCGTTGTTCTGGTGAACGATCGCCCAGTAATACAGCGGTGTTTCACCGAAAAAGACCTTTTCGCAGTGGTCCACACAGAAATCGTCGTCGCCGAACTTCAGCTTGACGTGAATGCCGTCCACCTCGGTGATGTCCACACTGGCCGGACAGATCAGCACAAACTTGCGCAGCGTGTCGTAACCGATCTCGGTGAGCGTGCCGCTCAGATACATTTTGTTTTTATACCTGAGCGGCTGGAGAAAGGCTTTGCAGGTAACGGTTTCGGTGGTTGTCATCACAGTCATGGTGCGGCCGAATTTTTCAAAAAAGCGGTCGGTCGGGTTTTCATGTGGCGGCAGCATAAAACCCTCCGTCCTTCAAAAGCGGCGCTGCTTCGGCAAGCGCGTTTTCCTTCAAAGAGCGTTCAAACGCCAGCTCTCTTTGCAGGTTCTTTTGAATCGTAATGTCGCCGGCCTTATAGCTGGAAAACCGGTCGCTTTCGGAAAGCAGCAGAGAGAACAGCTCAAAGCGGGCCAGCGCGGCGGCAAGAACCAGCAGCCGCACATCGTCCGGGTCGGTTTGAGCGCGCAGCTTGGGCTGCAGCGTGCGCAAAACACGTTCGCACACCGGCAGCATCTGCGTGGGCGTGAGCGATGCAAACGTGCTGTTTTCCTTCAAAATGCCGCACACGTCAATGGCTTGGATCAAGCTCGTCACGCCCTTTCCTTACAGTGAAAGCGCCTTGGATGCGTCTTCGTAAATTTTCGCGAAGCCATAGGTGGTCGTGATCGCGGCGCGTTCCAACTGGCGGTCGATGAGCTTGTCAAATTCCGTCAGCACGCCGCCGACACGGACCTGTTCGAGCGCGCATTTGCTGTCAAGACCGATCAGCTTGCCGGTATCCACAGCGCCGCTCTTCATCAGCTCGGCGCCGAACGGGGTCACAAGCTCGCCTGTGGCGTGGAAGTTCAGTCCCGCCGCGCCGTCGCGCAGCTCGGACAGCTTGAGCAAAGCGGCCATCATGTTGGGCGAGGCGATGATCGCGTTGAGCGTGAACGGATCGAAGAGGTTCCAGAAATCCACAAGGTCGTCATAGCTGAGCGTGCCGGCCGTGGTCACGGTTTTGGTGGTGATGCTGTTGTTGTTGCCGTCGCCGTTCATCAGCACGTCGATCGCGTCGGCGAGCTGCGTTTTGGCGATATACGCGCCGATCTGACGCAGCGTGACGGTGAACAGGTCCAAACGCTGGAAGCGCAGCGCCTCATAGGACGCAACGAGCATACGGCCGCGCTTGCGCAGTGTGACAAGGTTTTCCTTGGTGGAAACGGACGTTTCGGGAATGGCGGTGCCTTCCGCAACCACGTTGAGCGTTTTGTCCGCGTCGGACATATTGGACGTGATGGTGCGGTAGTCGAGCCCTTCAATGTCGGTCACGGTCGCAACGAGCTTGGGCAGCAGATCGTTTTCTTCAATGCCCTGCCACACGGCGCGGCTGATGTATTCGGGAAACAGCGCGGCGGAGTCGGACGTTTTGAAAAACTTTTCCACCATATCGCTGCCGCCGCCGCTGACATGGATGTCAAAGCGCTTGAGCTGACGCTGATAGGCGTCAAGGCCTTCCAGCGGCGTGCCGATGTAGTTCTCAGACGGATCGAGCTGTTCCAGCGCGTCGGTGAACGATTTGCCGGTGGTGTAAAGTCCTTTTTCGAGTTTGATGTTTTCGTAATTTGCCATTGCGTAATTCCTCCTTACAATTCAGATGCAAAATGCACGGTTGTTCTGACGGTTCATTTTCGGCTCGTTGTGTTTGAGCTGCAGCGCGGGCGGCAACGTGTCTGCGGCCTGGGTCTGCAGCGATTTGCAAAGCTCCTGCAGATCGTCGGCGCTCATTGTGCGGCAGCCGGCAAGAAACTGTTTTGCGTTGATCTGCGGCAGTGCGAGCAGCAGATATTTTTCAATGTCGCAAAACAGCTTGTCGCGAAAGGTCTTGGCGTCACGCTGTGCCTGCTCAAGCGCAGTCAGATGCGCCTTGAGTCTTTGCACGTCGTCGGCGGAAAGCTGCAGGCCGCTTTTTGCGGATTTGATGCGTTCGAGTGTGTCGTTCAAAGACAAAGCCTCCTTTTTGAATGCTTTGGTCACACCGGCGGCACGCTGGGCGGGCACGGCGACGAACGACCATTCATATGCGTCGCGCGGATCGTCCAGGATCAGGTGGCAAACTTCTTTGCCGTAGCATGTGCCCGGACGGTGCTCGCACGCCATGGAACGGTGTTCCTTGCCGCAGATGCTGCATTTGGCGGCGCCCATGCTGCAGCCGACAGAGACCTCCTTTTTGATACCGCCGTCGATCTCTTCGATCAGACTGCGGTTTTTTTCCGTGCGCACCATATATGCCTTGGCGCGCAGCATGGTGTAGGGTTCGCCCTGCGCGGTTGTGCGGGCCTTGTTTTCCTCCACCCAGGTTTTGAAAATGCGGGCGCTTTGGCCGCCGGCCTTCTGGTCGTGGTCAAAGATGCCGCTTTTGCCGAGGAACAGCGGTGCGAGCCCCTGCAGCGCAGGGATGGAAAACCGTTCAAAATCGCGGTCCACCTCGTTGTCGCACAGCGTCACAGAAAAGACGTATACCTCCTCGGCGCTCAATGCGCGGCGGGTGTATTCGTTGATTTGCCGCAGCTCCTCTTCGGAAACGGTTGTCATGCGTTCTCTCCTTTCAGCTCTGTGAGAATTTTTTTCGTTTGCGCGTCATAGTAGCTCGCGCGGGCAAGCGCGGTGATGTCCTGCAGCGTGAGCGGTTCCCATTCGATCTGCAGCTCGCTGTCGTAGCCCTCCAGACACAGGAACGTGCGGAAAATGGTGCGCAGCGTCGGATCGAGCAGCCGGCGGTAAAAATCGATCTCGCTGGTGAGAATGTCGGCCTGCTGGGTGCTCATGCGCTCGGTGGAAGACCAGCTCAGCCCCAGCAAAAACGGCGGCACGCCGAGCTTTGCAACGATCTGTTCCAGCAACTGCCGCACAGGCACTTCGCTGTCGAGAATCTGATTGTCCGCTCCGATGGCGCGGATGGAAACGTCGCCGACCGCCACAAAGTCCTTGACGCTGCCGCCGGACTGCATCGTCGCCTGCCACTGCGTCGCCACCTGTTCGGCGCGCTCCTTGGCATAGGCCTTGTCAAGCGCGTCGTTTTGCGGTTTGTAGGTCACGGCGTAGCGCACATTGCCCAGCCGCTCCCAGTTGACGCCGATGGTGTTGTAGATTTTCAGCAGCACTTCGCTGACAAAGGGCAGACCTTTCAGCAGGGAGGTGCCGTAGATGCTGCCGGGTTCGGGGTTCAAAACGCTTTTGAGAATCAGCGCCGGATAGCGCACGGGCGTCAGCTTGCCGTCGGTGCCGCGGGTGCAGACCGTGACATCCAGCGGGTTTTCACCGGTTGTCAGCGCAATGTCGCGCAGATCGGCGTTGTAAAGGTGGGTCAGCCGTCTGCCGGTCAGCGCCATTTCGCCGACCGCTGTGCCATAGGTGAGCAGTTGATCGAAAAAGGTGCGCACAAACGCTTGAATGCCGCGCTGCATACCGCCGACGTGAACGTCTTGCATAAAACGGCGCACAGCCTGCTGCGCGGTGTCATCGCTGCAGTGCACAGTGAATTCACCGAGCAGCCGCACCGTTTTGTCCAGCGACGCGTCAATGAGCGGAATCGCTTCGCGCAGGCTGCGATACAGCTCCGTTTCAACCTGCCTGCCGGGGAAATAGCCTTGCAGGGCGGTAAACGGATGGGTATGTCCGACGCTTTGCGGCACCGCGACGGCCTGAACACCGGACGGGGCGGCTTCTTTCTTTTTCTTTGCCAAATGGGTTCTCCTTTCTGTATGAGAATTCGGGAGGAGGATGGACAGGGGACAGGGAACAGGGAACAGGGGACAGGGAACAGGGAACAGGGGACAGGGATCAGGGATCAGGGGACAGGGGAGGACGGTTGTCAGGTTCGGCTGGCGGCGATGGCGAAGAATCCATCCTCCGGCTGCGAGAGCACACTCGCAACAAAATAGCGCAGATCATCCATCGCGTGGTCGTGCTCCTTCTTTACACGGTCGCCGCCGGCGCTTTCATCCCAGCGATACAGCGAAAACTCGCGCAGCGTGTCGCGGCAGTCCGGGCCGATGGCGATTCTGCCTTCCCGCAGCGCATCCTGCACCTTGCGGATGCCGTCAAGCACGTCGTTGTGCGCCTTCACCACACGGAACCTTCCGTGGCGGCGCACACATTCGGCAAATGACGCGGCGGACGGGTCGATCACCACAGCGGCAATACGCCTTTCTCCGGCGAGCGCTTCCAGGTCGGCATAATACTCCTCGTCAGTTTTCTGCCTGCCCTCTTTGCGCGCGTCAAAATAAAACTCGCGTTCCCGGTACCAGACGCCGTCGTGCAGGCCCCAAAGCCCGATCGACGTCGGATTGACCGTGCCGTAATCGCAGGAAAGATAGCTTTTTTCCGCTTTTGTTTGCGGAACGGCTTTTGTATAGGCGCCGTTTGCCGCCTGCGGATACACCAGCCCGTCGGCCGCCACCCATTTGCCGAGCACAAACCGATCGTAAAACGCGCCGGAATACATGGATGCATAGCGTTCGATCACACGCTTGGAAAGCGAGGGGTTATCCTGCATTTGAAAGTGCAGATGCAGCACCCCCTTTTCCTCGGCCTTTTGAATCCATTCGGTATAAAACCAGTGCAGCGGATGCTCCGGGTTGCAGTTGAACCAGAACTTTGCCCCTTCCGGCGAACAGCGTGCGAGCGCCTGTTCCACAAACGAGCGCGGCATCAGCGCCACCTCGTCAAACAAAACGCCGTGCAGCGTCATGCCCTGAATCAGCGCGGCAGACGAGGCGTCGCGCCCGCCGAACAGGTAAAACCGGTTGCTTCTGCCGCCGAAGGAGATATCGATCCGGTTGCGCGAGAGCACGTCGCGGCAATCGAAGCCGAGCGCGCGCAAATGCGCCAGCAGCCCGGTCACGATATTGCGCCGCAGCGAGGCGATGGTTTTTCCGCACAGTGCGAACGAGGCGTCGTCAAAGCGGAAGAACGCCCACGCGATGAACGACAGCGACATACACGTGGTTTTGCCCGAACGCACCGCACCGTCACAGATCAGCCCGTTGTAATCGCGCAAAGGCGAATTGTCGTGCCACCAGGTGAGCACCGTGCGCTGCTTCGGCGAAAACGCGGTGAACTCAGCGGGCATGGTCTAAGCCCTCCGTCGGCTCCGTCTGCTGTGCCGCGCCGCCGAGCGCCGCAAAAAACGCCGCCGCGCTCTCGTTCGGTGTGCGCAGGGAAAGCTGCTCCATACGCTCGAGCGCCTTGAGCCGGTCAAAGAATTTGATCTCCAGCCCGCCGCCCTTCGGACGTTTCAGCTCCGCGACCGAAAACAGATCGAGCGTCTCCGGGTCGGCCGGGTCTGTTTCGTCGCTGCTTTGCAGCAGCCGCACCGCGTCGCTCACACTGCCGAACGCCAGCCGCCGATAGCCGGCGAGCACCTCGGCCTGTGTGTCCTCGGCAGTTTTTTTCTCTTTTGCAAGGAACGCTTGCACATCTGCACGCTGCAGCAGTCGCATCGCCGCGCGTTCGGGGTTCCGGTAGCCGCTTTTTGCAGCCGCCTCCCGTCCGCAGTGACCGAGCCGCAGATAGGTACAGAACAGTTTTTCCTTGTCCGTGAGACCTTTTGCCATTGTCATCATCCTTTCGTTTTTTGGCTCTCAAAAAAAGTCCTCCCATAATAAGGCCGGAAACGCGATTTTGTCGCGCAAAACACGCGACAAACGGCTGCTTCTTAATAATTCTTAATAATTCGAATCTTATATAAGACACAATTCGCAATTCGCAATGCGCAATGCAAATTGTTTTCGCTTGGCGACGTTTGCCGCCGAAACAGCATTTTTCACAAAAAAGAAAGTCAAACTTTGTTTTTTCAAGGCTTGAAAACCTTGTGCGAATTGTGATAAAATGATAATGACTAAAAATCTCTGAGAAAGGGGATATTTTTGTGAATACAAAAACAAAATACAACCTCAAACGCACACTTTCCGTCTTTTTGACGCTGCTGATGGTGCTGTCCGCAGTGAGCGTCGGCATCGTTGTGCCTGCAGCGGCGGAAGGGGAAGGTGCCGAACTGATCGGACGCTATTTCTCAACAAGCAACAAGTGGGAAGATACGCAGGGTGGCGGCAGCGGTCTTGGCTGGGCAATCGGCGATTATCCGAGCGACCAACAAGCGGATGGTTTTTATAAGATTAATTCTTTTTTGAAAATGGATCACACTTCGATTTTCGAAAACGTTTCTGCCGATACCGGCTTGACAATTGCTTATACATATCGTCCGGGGCAGAACAGCAACCATCATCACTTGTTCTCTTTCGGTAATCGAAACGCTGATAAGGATAATATAAATGCTGATTCAATCAAAAACCATCTTTATATTTCCGCAACGCCTTCTTGGTTTGCAGGTTCAAGCATGGCAATCATCGGATTTGTAGACGGTAATGGCATTGAGAGAATCAAAGCAACACCAAATGGTGCTCCAGCTTTTGAAGCCGGAAAAACCTATGATGTGGTTGTTCGTATTACCACATCCGGAATTACATACTGGATCAACGGTGTAGAGTACAGCGCAGCCTGCGAAGATGACAGTGCGACGTATTTGACACAGTTCTTAAATGAAGTCCACACCTATACATATAATTATATCGGTCGCTCTCGTTGGAATACTGGAAACAAGTGGGGCGATAACAACAATGATAGCGACGCCGATTATTACGGTTATGTGAAAGACCTGCGTATCTATAAGGGTGCCCTGTCGCTCACTGAAACACAGGAAGACTTTAACGTGGCTGCATATGACGCCAACACTCCGTCTGCGTCTGATTTCAGTGCGCCATCTTTCAACGCTGTGGCATATCATTACAATGATGAAGCAACCGGAGGTTACAGCAATCTTGTTTATGCATCCGGTCAAAACACGACTTTGCTTACTGGTAATGATAACTGGGTTGAAATCAAAGGTACAAATTTTAAAGCTTTTACGCCAAGCACTGTAGTTATGGTGCGTGATGGCGTGAACAGCACATTCTTTCCTGTTCAGGTAGAAACAAAGAGAAGAAGTAGTAGCGTTTGGTATAATCACATCCGTTATATAGCCAGTAATCAAGAGAGTGATTTTGGATTAATTCAGGATTGGATCCAAACCCTAGATGGCAACTATTCAAATGCATGGACACGTTGGGCAGGAACTAATAGTAACTTCGGACCTGAATACATTCCTCATCTAAAAACAGGTGATTCCGGAAAAGACGACCAAAACGACACCAGCAGATTCGCTTGGAATGCTCTTGAATTTATTAAGAATAACGAGAGCACCTATTATGATGCCTACAACTATGTTGAGTTTGAGGCAAAGGCATATTGCACTTGGACGGGTGCGTCAGACAGCAATAAAACTGCTATCGGCACTTTTAGAACGAACGAAGGCTCGGCATTTTACGCCATCAACTATGCCCCCATTTACGCCGCCCTTCCCTCCGCACTGTCCTGCTACAACGAGCTGACCGCGCACGAGGGCTGGTACACCGAAGAATCCGTTGCACGTGCAAAAGCGACGCTGTATCAGATCGTTGCGGCGAATCCGAACAACAGTGAATATACCTATGCGGCAGATGCAAATGCGGCGGTGCAAAATTGCGCAATCAACATCAAAAAGGCTGTGACTCTCCTCGGCTCCACCGGCGGCACCTACGGCTACGAAGGTCTGAACCTTGTCAAAAAAACCGGCACCGTGTACTGGGTCAATGAGGGTACAACGGTTGAAACCGACACCGGCGTGGAATACGGCGAAACCCCGACCTACAACGACGCAACCCCGACCAAGCAGGCGGACAAACAGTACACCTATTCCTTTAATGCATGGTCGCCCGCCATTGGCATTGTGAACGCTCCGGAAACCACCTACACGGCAACCTTCAACAGCACCCCGCAGACCTATTCCGCGAGCGTGACCGGCGAGCGCATCAGCAACACCGCTTCCGCTGCGGCTACGGCCACCTTTGGCACCGACTACACCTTTACGCCCGCTGTGGAAACATTTTATCACATCACGGGCGTGCGCGTGGTCGTTGACGGCAAAGAGCTGGAAGCCGGCGACTACACCGTTGAAGACTATGCCGTAACCATCCCCGGCGAAAAGATCACCGGCAATGTCGCAATCACCTACACCACGGCGGCCAACACCTTCGGCGTGACCGTGAACGGCAGCAACCTTGCGGCGCACACCTATGCAGACGCAACGCTTTACACCACATACACGACTGAGCTGTTCGCGGCAGAGCATTATCACATCACCGGCGTTTCGAGTGTAAAAGTCGGCAGCACAACGCACAATTCCGGTTTCACTTATACCGATTCCGCAAAGACCGTGACGGTTCCCGGCACCTGGATCACAAATTCGATCGTGATCAACGCGACAACGGCGCCCGACACCTTTAACCTGACCTATTCCGGCAATGTGACGAACGGCGGAGCGACCGTTACCTACGGCGTGGATTATACCGCAACGCTGGAGCCGAGCACCGGTTCTTATCTCACCGGCGACGAAATTTCGGTCACCGTCGGCGGTACCGAACTTGTTAAGGGTACCGACTTTACCTACAGTAACGGCACGCTGAAAATCTGGGGTCAGAATATCACCGGCGATGTTGTGATCACGGCAATCACCGGCAACACCTATCCCGTCACCTTCTCTGAAAATCTGTCCAACGCAGCAGCGACCGCGACTTACGGCGAAGAATACTCCGTGACGCTTACACCGTCCGCAGAGGGCGCTTATGTGACCGGCGCGACCGTGACCATCGGCGGCACCGAGGTCAGTAACGTCTATAACAACGGCACCGTGACCATCCCCGGCACCGCGATCACCGGCGCAATCAATATCACGGCGACCACGGACAACAAGTACACGATCACCTTTGTGGACGAAGACGGCACGACGGTGCTTGACACAAAGACGCTTGCTTACGGTGCGGCTGTCACTTACGGCGGCACAACGCCGACAAAGGCTTCCACCGCGCAGTATGATTACACCTTCGGCGGCTGGAGCGACGGCACGACCAACTATGCTGCCGGTGTGGCTCTGCCCGCGGTGGCCGGCAACACGACCTATACTGCTTACTATACGCCCACGACGCGCTCCTATACCATTACATGGGTGGACGGCGACGGCAAAACGATTGAAACCGACACCAGTGTGGAATACGGTGCAACCCCGACCTATAACGGCACCACTCCGACCAAGACAGCGACCGCGCAGTATACCTATTCTTTCAACAATACATGGAGCCCGGCGATCACGACCGTTTCCGGCGACGCGACCTACACGGCGCAGTTCAATTCCACGGTCAACAAGTATAGTGTCACCTTTGTGGATGAAGACGACACAGTGCTGCTTGCAGCAACGCAGTATGACTACGGCACGGCTTTGGCGAACATTACCAAGCCCGCCGATCCCGAAAAGACCGACACCGCGGAATTCGATTATGAATTCACAGGCTGGACACCGGCGCTTGCCGAAGTCACGCAGGATGTGACCTACAAAGCGACCTATTCCGAGACAAAGCGCTCCTATACCATTACATGGAACGATGATGAGAACAATCTGATCGATACGACGACGGTGGAATACGGTGTTACTCCGACCCACGCCGACGCGAGCAAGGCGGATGATAACAAGTACAGCTACACCTTCACCGGCTGGGATCCGGCGCTTGCCTCCGTGACCGGCCCGGCGACCTATGCGGCAACGTTCAGCAAAACACCGAAGACCTATACCGTTACGGTCAAGGGTGAAAACCATATCACTGCCGCAACCTACAGCGACGTTCCTTACGGCACATATTACGATGTAACGCTGGCTGCGGAAACACATTATCATATCCACGCAGTGAACAGTGTGACCGTCGGCGGCGCCGCGCTGACCGAAGGCGAGGACTACAGCTACACCAACGGTGTTGTGACCATCTTCGGTACAGCGATCACAGGCAATGTGGAAATCACCGCTACTGCCGAAGAGAACGCTTACACCATCACCTGGGTGCTGCATGACAGTAGCGTGGAAACGGACGCCGCGCCGAACGAAGTGCCGTCCTATGACGCGCCCTCCTACACCGGCACGAACAACCACGTTTACAAATTCAAGGCTTGGACACCCGAACCTGTTGCCGCCACCGGCAACGCGACCTACACGGCCACCTATGAGATCGACAAGGACGCTGCCGCGAACGTCCATACCTTCGGCGAAGCGACTTATACTCCGACAGAAGCCGACGGCGTAATTACCAAAGTGACCGCGAGCAAGACCTGCTCCGTTTGCGACTACGTGCTCACAGAGGACGCGACGCTGACAAGCACCACGACACCCGCGACCTGCTCTGCCAAGGGCACAACCACCTACACCGCGAAGTTCTCCGACGCGTTTGAGACCCAGACTTACACGCGCGACAACATCGCTATCAACGAAAACGCGCACGATTACAATGTTGCAAACGCCACCTTCGCCTGGGTCGAAGACGGCAACGGCGGCTGGAAGTATGTTGCCACGATTCCCTGCGCACTGAACAATGCACACCCGGCAAAGACTGTGGAAGCGAACGTAACAGTTTCCACTGCGGATGCAGACTGTGTCACAGCGAACGATACGACCTATACCGCAACCGGCTTTGCGGCAGATACCGGACTGACACTGCCCGCAGGTTATGAGGACAAGGTGATTCCGGGCTCCGTGGACGCGAACGCGCACGCTTATGATAACGCGAACGCTTCCTTCGCCTGGGTCAAACCGGACGGCGGCGACTGGGAATATGTTGCAACGATCCTTTGCGCGAACGATCCGAACCATGAAGCGAAAGTGGTCAGGGCAACCGTGACCACCGAATCGACCGGTGCGAACTGCACCACGCCGGGTAACACGACCTACATCGCGACCGGCTTCCCGACGGAAAGCGGTTTGAGCCTGCCGGCGACATATGAGAACAAGGTTATCACCGGCGAAACCAATAACGAGCACGACTATGATTACACCGCACCGATCATCACCCCGCCGACCAAGACGGGCGACACCTGGTCGGACGGCTCCGTGGTCTATGCCTGCAAACGCAACGAAGCTCATCAGACGGCTCCGGTCGCTGTTGCAAGAGCGGATTACAGCGCCTATGACGCAGAGATTTTGAAGGTGCAGACCTTCCTTGCGGCAAACGACCTCAACAGCACGGTGAAATCCGCGCTGCAGGCGATTTTGGACACCGCACTCGCGCAGGACCTCGTCACCATGAAGGACGGCGTGGATTATAACGATCATACCGCGTTCGATCAGCAGGGCACGGTGGACGCTGCGGTCGCTTCCATGCGTACCGCGCTTGCAGATGTGCTGAACACCTATGCAACGCCCGACGGCGAAGGCGGCTACACCTTCAACGAAAACGCGCTTGCAACCTACAGCGCAGTCTTTACCGACAACCTCGGCGGCACCAACACGGTGGAAAAGCCTGCCGGTACGGTCTGGTCCGTTGCGAAGGACGGTTACAAGCTTTTGTCCATCACCGCGAACCACGGCGAAACCGATCTTGCAAACGCGACCTATACCTTTAAGAAGATCACCGAAGCGGACGCAGTTACGCTGACCTATGCGGTGGATGTGGACGCTGCCCTGGCAGCGGCACGCACCATCCTCAACAACAGCGAGAACTACGACAACAACGACAACTTCCTGGATCGCCTGCAGCAGGCGTATGACGATCTGCTTGCCATTCAGAACAATCCCGAAAAGAACACCGAGGCCGCTGCGCTCAAGCAGACCGTTCTCGATCTTGTGGACGAGAGCCGCGACCATAAGAAGGACGGCTCGCTTGCCATCGTGACCTTCATCTACGGCAAGAACGACGATGTGCCGTTCATGCTGGAAACCACGGTCGGCGCGGCTGTGTCGGCTCCGTCGAACACTTCTTATGTCAGCGCGGGCTTCACTTATCCGGTTGCATACTGGACCGACGCGGAAAACAACAAGTATACAACGACCTTCCCCGTGGCGGTTGACGGCGCGACCTATCATGCGGTCTACACGCTCTATGATCTGAAGGAAGCGCTCGATGCAATCCGCGCCGCAAAGGCGAAGGAAGACGTGATCGGCACAACCTCGATCGCCGAGCTTGAAAGCCTGCTTTCGCAGATCGACACGCTCTTTGAAAACAACGGCGTGAGCGTGAGCGAATACCGCACCGTGCAGGCGAACACGGTCAACAAAGAAACCGAAGAGGGCCAGACCTTCATTGAAACGCTGTGGAGTTTGATCGGCCAGATGCAGTCTGTGGCTAACAGCGCAGAGGTTGTTTGCGAAGGCCACGTGTTCGATTACTACGATCAGAAGGTTGCAACCTGCACCGAGGACGGCTACACAGCTTACCGCATCTGCCGTCTGTGCGGCACAAAGGTTGGCGGCGACCCGATTCCGGCCACCGGCCACAGCGCAAACTATGACAGAGACCCGGTCCGTTCCGGCGCGCTCGGCGACGGCACCTGCGTTTGGGACACGTACACCTGCAACCACGGCTGCGGTGACTTCTATGTCATCCCGACCTACATTGCGCGCTACACCGACAGCACCCCGATCGCGGGCGCGACCGTCACCCTGTTTGCGGACGGCCACAACATCTCCGTGATCACAGACGTCAACGGCAGAGCGCCGTTCCGCGGACTGATTGCGCCGGGCGAACTCAAGGAAGGCGAATATGCGCTGACGGTTTCGCTGGGTGAAACCGCAAAGACCGGCGTCATGAAGATCCACAACGGTCGCGTGACCATGGTGATCGAGCAGCTCGAACGCAGCGGCGGTTCCGGTGACGACGGCGAAGGCGGCGGTTCTTCCGGCTCCTTCCGTTGCCCGATGTGCGGCGCATATGAAGAGCTGCGCACCATGCCGGTCGTCGGCTGGTTTGTTGCCATCGTTCACTTCTTTGTCCACATGGCTTACCGCATCATCAACGCATCCACATCGTTCAGCGGAAAATTCAGCTTCTGATCAAGAGGCTTATCTGTAAAGCGTAAGTCATCAAAGGGGCACGTTCTTCCAACGCGCCCCTTTCTTTGAAAAGGTGGGATGTTTATGAAAAAAACACTGGCATTGCTCCTATCTGCTGTGATACTCCTTTCGTTGGCTCTTCCTGCCTTTGCGCAGATGCCGACCGGCACGTTTGTGCCGATCATCCATGTGCATGGGCTGGGTACCGCCATCATCAACGAACAGGGCGAAGACGTTTATACAGTCAACATTGATAAAGGCGCCATCGTCGAACAGGTCAAAGCTGTCGTTCCGGAATTTCTGGAAGCGATGAAGCTCAAGCCGGACGATGCGTGGACGCTTTATCGCAACCGTGTCCGCGAGATCGTGCTGCCTTGTTTCGGCCCTTATTTTCTGGACAAAAACGGTGAAGCCTCCGACGGCACCCATGTGGATTGGACATGGGAGCACGGGAATCTTCCGGACAAAAAAGGTGAGAGCGGCTACCATTACGGCTCTTATCCGTTCTATTTTGACTGGCGGGTCGACCCTTTTGAAAGTGCCGCACTGCTGAACGACTATGTGCAGGACGTCAAGAAAGCGACCGGCAGCGATAAAGTGAATATCTGCGCGCGCTGTGAAGGCGGCAACGTACTGCTTGCATATTTTGCGCAGTACGGCTATGACGATGTGAAATGCGCGCAGTTTTACGCGTCCGCCAGCAAGGGCATAGATCTTGTCAGCGCCCTGTTCAGCGGAAAGATCTCCGTCGACGGCGACGCGGTTCGTCGCTATCAGGAACAGAACTATCCTGTGGAAGACCCGGTTGCTGACGAGCTGATCAGCACGCTCATTGAGTTTACCGGCGACACATTTCTGCTGGATGTTGCCGCGTTTTCACTGGAAGTGTTCAGCCTTGTCAAGGTTTATGACGAGGTCCTTGTGCCGCTGATTCTCGAAACCTATGGCACAATGCCCGGCATTTGGGCAATGGTGGACGCGGAGGATTATGCTACCGCGCGCCGCAATATGTTCAAAGACAAAGAGGACGAATATGCCGGACTGATCGAAAAGCTGGATCACTATGACACTGTTGTGCGTCAACGCGCGGATGAGATCGTGATGGGCGCGGTCGAGGCCGGTGTGAAAGTGGCGAACTTTGCAAAATACGGTGATTATCAGACGATGCCCTTCGGCAAACATTCCAATGACATCGGCGACGGCACGGTTGCGTTGAATGTTGCATCTCTCGGCGCCACAACCGCCAAATACGGCAAAACGCTGTCGGAAGCCTATCTTGCCAACGCAGCAAAGAACGGCACCGACCGTTATATTTCCCCCGATCATATGGTGGACGCGTCGACGTGCCTGCTGCCCGATACGACCTGGTTCATCTACGGCAATCCGCACAGCTCTTTCCCGAATTTCATTTTTGAATATATGATCCGCTTCTTTGCGTCCGACGGCGAACTGACGGTGTTCGACGATCCTTCGTTCCCCCAGTATATGCTTGCGCAGCCGGACCCCGAAAACAGGGTGGAGTGGTTTAAGCTTGTGCCGATGACGCAGGAAAACGCACCCTCCTTCACGGTCGAGCAGCGCAATATCCACAATGTGGACTGGAAGGATCTCGGCTTGCGTTTGCTCAAGGCGCTTTGGAACTTCCTGAAAATGTTGTTTGCGAAAAACTAAATAAAAACAGCGCGCATGAGGCAATCGCTTCGTGCGCGCTGTTTCTTTTTTTGTTCAGGCTTCCGGTATGCCGTATTTTTCAATCACATAATCAAGGTCCTTGTCGCCGCGGCCGGAAAGGTTGATGAGCACAGAGCCGTTCTCCATCTGCTTTGCGAGCTTCATGGCAAAGGCGACGGCGTGCGAGCTTTCAATGGCGGGGATGATGCCTTCAAGGCGCGAGAGCCTGTAAAATGCATCAATCGTCTCGCGGTCGTCAATCACGTCATATTTCACGCGGCCGATGTCGCGCAAAAAGGCGTGCTCCGGACCGGAGGAGGGATAATCGAGCCCGCTGGCGATGGAGTAGACCGGCGCAGGGTCGCCGTTTTCATCTTTGAGCATAATGCTGTTGAACCCGTGCATGATGCCCTCGGTGCCGAACTTGAGGCTGGCGGCGTGGTCGCCGAGCGCCGCGCCCCGGCCGAGCGGCTCCACACCGAAAATGGTCACAGGGTCGTTCAAAAAGCCCGCAAACAAACCTGCCGCGTTGCTGCCGCCGCCCACACAGGCAACAACGGCGTTGGGCAGATGGCCTGTCATGTCGATGAACTGCTCTCTGGCTTCAATGCCGACCACGCTTTGAAAATCGCGCACCATCATCGGGAACGGGTGCGGACCGAGGACGGAACCGATGCAGTAGATCGCGTCGTTGTATTCCTTGCTGTAAGCGTCGAACGCGGCGTCCACAGCTTCCTTGAGTGTTTGCAGACCGTGGGTGACTTCCACCACCCGGGCGCCGAGCACCTTCATGCGTGCCACATTCGGCGCTTGCTTTTTGATGTCCACCGCACCCATGTAGATGTCGCATTCCAGACCGAAGTATGCGGCAGCCGTGGCAAGTGCAACGCCGTGCTGACCCGCGCCGGTTTCGGCAATGACCTTTTTCTTGCCCATATATTTGGCAAGCAGCGCTTCGCCCATGCAGTGGTTGAGTTTGTGTGCGCCGGAATGGTTCAGATCTTCGCGCTTGGCATAAAGCTGCACACGGCCGCCGAGCGCGTCGGAAAGACGCTCCAGATGCGAGATCGGCGTCGGTCTGCCCTGAAATTCCTTGCGGATGCGGCGCAGCTCGGCGATGAATTTGCGTGACTGGCAGATGGAATAATATGCCTGGGTAATCTCTTCCATGGCGGCCTTGAGCTTGTCGTCCACATAGACGCCGCCGTATTTGCCGAAATAGCCTTCCTTATCAGGGTAGTGGTTAAAATAGGTTTCAAAGTCAACATTGTTCAGAATCACGCCGGGTTCCCCCTCAGTTTCAAAGTTGTTCTATTATAGCATTTTGCTGTGCGTTTGTCAAACATTCTCTTCCTGCCCGCGCATCATGCGTTCCATCAGCGCCGCACCGTTTTGCTTGAGCCAGTCGTTCCAGCGGTCGTAGTCCGGCATCACGCGATAGACCTCGCGGTAAAAGGCAGGGGAGTGGTTCATCTCCTTGCGGTGGCAAAGCTCATGTACAATCACGCTGTCAAGCACCTGCGGCGGCGCGAGCATGAGCAGGCAGTTGAAATTGAGGTTGCCCTTGGCGGAACAGCTTCCCCATTTGCTGCGCTGGTTGCGGATCGTGATACGTCCGTAGCTCACGCCGACGAGCTTTGCAAAATACGCAACGCGCGGCGGAATGCTTACACACGCCTGCGCGCCCAGGCTGCGAATTTCCTCCGGCGTCAGCGGCGGCAGTGCCTGCAGCGCTTCAGCCCGTGTCTGCTGCGCACGCAAATGCTTTTCGATCCAGCGTTGATGCTTTTCAAGCAGGGCTTCGATCTCCTTTTGCGTGGCGCGTTTCGGTGCGCGCACAAGAACAGTCCCGTCCTTGATTTGCAGTGAGATCGTCTTGCGGTCGCTGCGGATGATTTCAAACGGATATTGCGGCATCTTAGCTCCTCCGAAAAAGAATTCGATCAAAGTATAACAAAGAACCGTTTGTTTTTCAAGTCCTTCCCGCTTTTTTGCAAAGCACTTGCAATCCGCCTTCATATCTGATAGAATAATGCAATAGCATACCAAGGGAAGACAGCGGACAATTTCGCAACACGGGAGCGGTGACCATGGACTTTTTCTTTTTCACAAACAGCCTGCTGCTGGGCGTCGGTCTTGCGATGGACGCGTTTTGCGTCTCGCTGGCAAGCGGTCTTTCCGAGCCGCAGATGCGCCGCAGAAAAAGCGTGCTGGTCGCCGGCACCTTTGCGTTTTTCCAGGCGTTGATGCCGCTTTTGGGCTATCTTGCGGTGCATACGCTGCTGAAGCTGTTTTCGTTTCTCGCCCGTCTGGTGCCGTGGGCGGCGCTGCTGCTTTTGACCTTTCTCGGTGTGCGTATGCTGCTGGAGGGGCGCAAGGCAAAACAAACTGCGCAGCCGGCCGCCGCGCTGACGTTCGGCACACTGCTGCTGCAGGGGATCGCAACGTCGATCGACGCGCTTTCCGTGGGTTTTACGATCGCGGATTACTCGCTCCTTTCCGCGCTGACAGCGGCGTTCCTGATTGCGGCGGTGACTTTTTGTTTGTGCTTGCTCGGCGTGTCGTTCGGCAAACGCTTCGGCACACGCTTTTCCGGCGGCGCGGATGTGCTCGGCGGCGTGATTTTAATCGTGATCGGACTTGAGATTTTTCTCAAGGGTGTGGTTTTCGCTTGACAAATCCTGATGAATTGCATATAATAACAACAGATCATCTGACAGGCTGTGACGAAGAAGAGTAAGCGTCAGTGTTTGCCCAAGAGAGAGGCACAAAGCTGGGAGTGCCTTGCAAACGGACGCCGAAGTGCGCTTTTGAGCCGCTGCGGGGAAGAACAGTATCCGCAGCCGTTGCCGGCGTTAACGGAGAAAAGTGATAAATCAGAGTGGAACCGCGTAGACTTTACGCCTCTGTTGCCTTTGGGCAACGGGGGATTTTTTATTGACGGAGGCGTTTATGTTCGATCGATTGAGAGAAGACTTACAATGTATCAAAGACCGTGACCCTGCCGCGCGCAGCAGTCTGGAGATCATGTTTCTCTATCCGGGCTTCAAGGCGGTGCGTATGTATCGCCGCGCCCACTGGTTTTATCAGCACCACATGTTCTTCATTGCGCGCATGATCTCGCAGCGCTGTGTGCGCAAAACGAACATCGAGATTCACCCGGGCGCACAGATCGGGCATCGCTTTTTCATCGACCACGGCACCGGCGTTGTGATCGGCGAAACCGCAGTGGTCGGCGACGACGTGATCATCTATCAGGGCGTCACGCTCGGCGGCACCGGCAAGGACCACGGCAAACGCCACCCGACAATTGGCAACAACGTGCTCATCGGCGCGGGCGCAAAGGTGCTCGGCCCGTTCACGATCGGCGACAATTCCAACGTCGCGGCCGGCTCGGTCGTGCTCAAGGAAATTCCGCCGAACTCTACTGCCGTCGGTTCGCCCGCAAGGGTGGTCAAGCAGGACGGCGTGCGCGTGGACCGGCTCGATCAAATTCACGTCTCCGACCCCGTGGCGCAGGCCATCGGCAGCTTGTACACCCGTGTGGAAGAGCTGGAAAAGGCGATTGCCGAAACCAAGGGCGAGGTTGCGCTGCTGCCGAAGCAGAGCGGCGAACCATGGAGCGACAGCAATTTTTGGATTATATAAGTGAAAGGATGGAAGAACGATGAAAATATTCAACACCCTGACCCGCCAAAAGGAAGACCTGATTCCTTTGAAAGAGGGCGAATACAAAATCTATGCCTGCGGCCCGACCGTCTATAACTATATCCACATCGGCAACGCGCGTCCGCTTTGTGTGTTTGACGTGCTGCGCCGTTATCTGGAATATCGCGGCAACAAGGTGACGTTTGTGCAGAATTTCACCGATATCGACGACAAGATCATCCGCCGCGCCAACGAGGAGGGCGTCAGCTATCAGGACATCTCCGAAAAATATATCGAGGAATTCTGGACGGACGCCCACGGTATGAATGTACGCAACGCCACGTTTCATCCCAAAGCGACCGAAAACATGGACGAGATCATTGCCATCGTGCAGACGCTTGTGGAAAAAGGCTTTGCCTACGCGGTGGACGGCGACGTTTATTTCAGCCCGAAGATGTTCCCGGAATACGGCAAGCTTTCCCATCAGCCGCTGGAGGACCTTGAAGCCGGTGCGCGTATCAATGTTGGCGAAGTGAAAAAAGATCCGATGGATTTTGCGCTGTGGAAAAGCGCAAAGCCCGGCGAACCGTATTGGGAATCCCCGTGGGGACACGGCAGACCCGGCTGGCATATCGAATGCTCCGCCATGGTGCGCCGTCTGCTCGGCACAACGATCGACATCCACTGCGGCGGTCAGGATCTGATTTTCCCGCACCATGAAAACGAAATTGCGCAAAGCGAATGCTGCAACGGCGCACCCTTTGCACGCTATTGGATGCACAACGGCTTCATCACCGTGGACAAGGTGAAGATGAGCAAATCGCTCGGCAACTTCTTCACCGTGCGCGATGTGGCCGAACAGTTCGGCTATGAGCCGATCCGTTTTCTCATGATTTCGAGCCAGTACCGCAGCCCGATCAACTACAGCTTTGACGCGATTGAACAGTGCAAGGCGTCGCTGGAACGTCTGTATACCTGCCGCGACAACCTTGATTTTGCGCTGAAAAACGCGACCGACGACGCCGGCGCACAGGACGCGCAGATCATCGCGCGCTTTGACGGCTACCGTAAGGCGTTTGTGGACGCGATGGAGGACGATCTCAACACCGCTGACGCCATCGGCAGCGTGTTCGAGCTGGTGCGCGACATCAACACAAACGTCAATGAGGGCGTGCAGAGCAAAGCGCTTGTAACGGCCGCCATCGAAGCGCTGGATGAACTCACCGGCGTGCTCGGTCTGCTGTATAACCGCAAGCAGAAGGACGATCTTGACAGCGAGATCGAAGCGCTGATTGAACAGCGCACGGCTGCCCGCAAAGCGAAAAACTGGGCCGAAGCCGACCGCATCCGCGACGAGCTCAAGGCGCGCGGCATCGTGCTGGAGGATACGCCGCAGGGTGTGAAGTGGCACAAAGCGTGACGCTTTGCGTAATGAAGTGCAGGAATCTTTGTTCCATCTGCACAACAAACGCTATCAACCACTTCAATCTGAATCATTCTGACAAAAACATTTAACGGCCGCGGAAAGTGCCTTGCGTTTCATGTGCTTTTCCCGCGAACGCAATTCCGAATTCCGAATTCCGAATTCCGAATTCAAAAAAGGGGGGTGACCGCGCTTGATTCCATCTGCAACTGCGCCCATCGGCGTGTTCGATTCCGGCGCGGGCGGCATCAGTGTGCTCAAACGGCTTTGGAAGCTGATGCCGAATGAAAACTATATCTATTTCGGCGATTCCGCCAACGCGCCCTACGGTGTGCGCCCGGTGGAGGAGATCCGTGCGCTGACAGTCCGTGCCGCGCAGGATCTGTTCCAACGGGGCTGCAAAGCGCTGGTGCTCGCGTGCAACACCGCCACAAGCGCGGCAGCGCAGACGCTGCGTGAGATGTATCCGGATGTGCCGATCATCGGGCTGGAACCGGCGCTGAAACCGGCGGCGCTTTCCGGCGGACATCCCACGGTTGTGGTCATGGCAACGCCGGTGACGCTGCGCGAAGAAAAGTTTACGCGCTTGACCGAGCGGTTTCAGGACGACTGCAATCTGATCAAGCTTCCGGCGCCGGAGCTTGTGACACTGGTGGAGCAAAACAAAATGGGCACGCCCGAGCTGACGGCGTACCTGCAAGCCCTGTTTGCGCCGCTGCAAAAAACGAAGATCGACTGCCTTGTGCTCGGCTGCACGCATTTTCCGTTTGCAAAGCGCGAAATCAAAGCGCTGCTGGGCGAGCAGGTCAAGCTGTTTGACGGCGCGGTCGGCGAAGCAAAGTATACGAAGGTGGTGCTTGAAGAACGCGGGATGCGTGCGCCGCAAAACGCAAAGGGCGAAATCCTCTTTTTATCCAGCGATGAAACAAAGCTGCCCTTGCTGCGGCAGCTCTTCGATTTTGAATTGTGAGGTAATCTTATGCTGAGTAAACAAGTGAACAACACGATCATTGTGCGTCTGGATCGCGGCGAGGAAATTCTTGCGTCGCTGAAAAAGGTATGCGAAGAATACCGGGTGCGCGCCGCAAGCGTTGTTGGCATCGGCGCTGTGCAGGGCACAACGATCGGCGTTTATGATATGCAGGCCGGGCAGTATTGCGACACGGAGCTGCCGCAGTTTATGGAGCTGACGAATCTGACCGGCAACGTCTCGACAATGCAGGGGGAGTGCTATTTGCATCTGCACGTCACCCTTGCAGACACGTCTGCCCACGCGATGGGCGGTCACTTGAAAAAGGCGATCATCGGCGCAACGGCAGAGATTTTCATTACGGTTTATGACACGGTGATCGACCGTGTGCGCGACGACGCAACCGGTTTGAACCTGTTTTCGTTGTAAGATGACAGCGCTGCAGGAAGAACTCAAAGCGTATCTGCTCCGGGAAGGCGCAGGGGACGTCGGTTTTTGCCGGGTGAACGACGGCGATTTCGGCGACTGCAATTTTGCGGTCAGCATCGCTGTGCCGTTGAGCGACGCGATTGTGGACGAAATTGACGACGCGCCGACCCACACCTATTTTAACCACTACCGTTCCGTCAACGCCTTCATCGACAGCTTGCTGCTGAAAACGGGTTTGTTTTTACAGCGCCGCGGCTACCGCTATATCACCGTTGCCGCGTCGCAGAGCATCAACAAGGACGGCTGGAACTATAGGGGACGCTATTCGCATAAGAAGGCGGCGGTGCTGTCCGGGCTCGGTACCGTTGGCAAAAGCTCCATGTTTTTGCATCGGACCTTCGGCACGCGCGTGCGGCTGGGGACCGTGTTTACCGATTGTCCGTTCGATGTGCCGGCGGTGCTGCCCGCGTCGCTGTGCGGCGACTGTGATCTGTGTGTGAAAGCCTGTCCGTCGGGCGCGATCAGCGGAAAAACGTGGGCGCCCGGTGTGCCGCGGGAAGAGCTGTTTGACCCGGAAAAATGCAGCACGTATATGAAAACGGCGTTTCAGCGCATCGGCCGCGGCGCGGTCTGCGGCGTTTGTATGGAGGTTTGTCCGTTCGGCGGGACGGCGGCACGCAAAAAGTAACGAAGCGTCTGCTGCCGAATGAAACAGAATCGAATCATTCATTGAAAGAAAAGAAGCTCCTCTGTTCAAATTTCAGAGGAGCTTTGTATTATGGTTCATCCGTTTTTTTTGAGCGCCGTATTGACAGCCTTGATTGCAGCCAAACAATGGATTCTCACAACCGGATGGTTGTCGGTTTCAGCCCCTTTTTGCAATTGCTCGATGAATGGTTGCACAAACTCCGGCCGGCGCGCGCCGAGAACACGGAAAACTTCCGGCGCTTCCATCCTCACTTTTTCGTTTGTGTCGCACAAAAGCTTTGCAAAGACCGGCATCGAATGCTCATAAATGTCCGGTGTGTTTACAGCAATGTTTTCTGACGCCCAAATGAAACCCAGCCGAACCTTTGCGTCCCGGTCGGTTGCAAAGCAGAAGAGCTGTGCCCAATACGGAGCAATCATTGAAAAGCTGCCCCTTCCGATTCTGCCAATGGCAATTGCTGCGCGTTCTCGCAAAAGGGAAACCGGGCTGTTGAAGAAGGCAGCAATGAGCGGAACAACATCCTGCACAGATGAAGGATGTGCAAGCCCCATTTCGCCAAGCAGCCAAAGGGCTTTGGCCTGTATTTTGACAGAATCATGTGTAAGCAGGGCAGCAACAAATGGAATTTGTGCTTCCCATTGGTCTCTGTTTTTCGTCAGTCTTCCGAGTTCCCGGTAGAGTTCCGCTTCGTTCAACCGGATCACCTCCTTTGAATGGTTTCTCTTTTTTCGGTGTCATTCGACGCAGAAGAGAATCATGCAATATAAACGCATAATGAGAAAAAGCAGTGATTTGAAAAGCAAATCACTGCTCTTTTTGGAGGTACCACCCGGATTTGAACCGGGGCATAACGGTTTTGCAGACCGTTGCCTTACCACTTGGCTATGGTACCGTCATATAAAAAGCTGTCAAACGCCGAAATGGAGCGGATGACGGGGCTCGAACCCGCTACCTCCACCTTGGCAAGGTGGCGCTCTACCAGATGAGCTACATCCGCATATCACTGTGAAACAAGAAAATGGCGACCCGGAACGGGCTCGAACCGTCGACCTCTAGCGTGACAGGCTAGCGTTCTAACCAACTGAACTACCGGGCCGTGTGTTGTCTCACAGCGGCTCATATACTATAACAAAAATGAACGCATTTGTCAATGGATAACGCAAATTTTTTTCAGTTTTTTCCCGTAAAAAAATTTTATTCCGCTTCCGGGAAGGGTTCAAAAAGATGAAATCTCCGCTTGTTGTCAAAAACGTTCGGGTTGTCGGGCTCTTCCTCCTCTTCTCTCGGCAAAAAGATGGCGATGTAATTGAAGATTCTGAAAAAGAACAGCAAAAAAGAATGAAAAGCAGCTAACTCAAGCATGTTCTGCGCCTCCTTACTCATCATAAAGATCGTAACACAAGCTTTTCCGGTTGGTGTCATTGAAATGTAAATAATCCGTGAACAATGAGGCGAACCAGCCGCTGAAAGCACGTCAGCGGCTGGAGCTTGAAGGTAAAATTATTTTGTGCCGAAAATACGGTCGCCGGCGTCGCCGAGACCCGGAACGATATAACCGATCTCGTTGAGCTTTTCGTCTTTTGCGGCGCAGTAAATCGCCACATCCGGGTGCACCTTTGTAAACGCGTCGATGCCTTCCGGCGCGGCAATCAGACACATGAAGCGGATGGAGCGCGGGTTGCGCTTTTTGATCTGTGAAACGGCGTCGATGGCGGAACCGCCGGTGGCGAGCATGGGATCAACAACGATCACGTCGCGCATTTCAATGTCCTTGGGCAGCTTGCAGAAATATTCCACGGGCTGCAGGGTGGTTTCGTCGCGATACAGACCGATATGGCCAATGCGCGCGGAGGGGATCATTTTGCTCACGCCGTCAACCATGCCGAGACCGGCGCGCAAAATCGGAACGATGGCGAGCTTTTTGCCGGCCAGGTGCTTGGCGACGGTCTTACCCATCGGCGTTTCGATTTCCACGTCCTCCAGCGGAAGGTCGCGCGTTGCTTCATAGCACATCAGCATGGCGATTTCAGAGACGAGTTCGCGGAAATCCTTGGAGCTGGTCTGCTTGTCGCGCAGGATGGAAAGCTTATGTTGAATGAGCGGATGGTCATAAATCGTTACGTTGCTGTTCATGCTTTTCAAGTCCTTTCCTTCGGCACTTTGCTGCGCCCGTTTCCGGTTTATTATACACCACAGCGCCTTCAATGTCAATCTTGCGCGCCGAAAAAGCCGAAACAGGGCGGAAAAGAAGCGCATGTGCCGATCGGATGAGAATTTTTTTCACTTGCGGAATCACTTTTGCTTGACATCTTTTCATTTTTGCTTTATAATGACCTGTATAACAACGGGTGTTGTTATTTCTGCTGTTTCATTCGAGTAACACTACTGTAATTCTTTTGATGGTTTTTGAACTGAAAAAGCTTATTTTAAAAAGAAGGAGGTGCTGCTACTTTGGACAATTGGGTTTTAACTTTGATCGTCGCGATCGTTGTTGCGGTCGTGTTTGGCGTTATCGGTTTTATTCTTGGCGAAAGCCACCGCAAAAAGAAGGCTGAGGGGCTGATCGGTTCTGCGGATGAGGAAGCCACGCGGATCATCAACCGCGCTGTCAATGAAGCCGAAACGATGAAAAAAGAAGCGATTCTGGAAGCAAAAGACGAAATTCATAAGACGAGAACCGAGACCGAAAAGGAATTGCGTGATCGCAGAAATGAAGTTCAGCGTCAGGAACGACGCATGATCCAGAAGGAAGAAAGTCTTGATAAAAAGGTTGAAGCGCTCGAAAAGAAAGAGGACGTCCTCAACCAGAAAATCAAACAATCCGAAAGCCAACTTGCCGAAGCAGAAAGCATCAAAAGAAGTCAGTTGGAAATGCTTGAAAAAATATCCGGCTATACGAAAGAGCAGGCCAAGGTGTATTTACTTCAGCAACTGGAAGAATCTCTCACCAGAGAAAAAGCCGTGAAGATCATGGAGTTTGAGCAGAAGACCCGTGACGAATCGGATGCACTCGCACGAGAGATCATCACCACTGCCATTCAGCGCTGCGCCGCCGACCAGGTGGCTGAGGCAACGGTTTCCGTTGTTACGCTGCCGAATGACGAAATGAAAGGCCGCATCATCGGCCGCGAGGGACGTAATATCCGCACCATTGAAACCGTCACCGGCGTCGATCTCATCATCGACGACACGCCGGAGGCCATCACCGTTTCCTCCTTCAATCCCGTGCGCCGCGAAATCGCACGTTTGACGCTGGAAAAGCTGATTGCCGACGGCCGCATTCATCCCGCGCTGATCGAAAAGCTTTATGAAAAAGCAAAGCGCGAGGTGGAGCAAACCATCCGCCAGGCCGGCGAACGCGCCGTTGTTGACGCGGGCGTGGGCGGTGTGCATCATGAGCTGGTCAAGCTGCTCGGCGCGCTGAAATACCGCACGAGCTACGGCCAGAACGTGCTCAAGCACTCTTTGGAAGTGTCCTACATTGCCGGACTGATGGCGTCCGAGCTCGGCGTTGATGTGAAACTCGCAAAACGCGCCGGCTTGCTGCACGACATCGGCAAGGCGATCGACCATGAGCAGGAAGGCTCCCATGTGGAGCTTGGCGTGGAGGCCGCCCGCAAGTATAAGGAAAACGAGACCGTCCTCAACGCCATTCAGGCGCACCACGGCGATGTGGAACCGAAAACGCTGGTCGCCGTGCTGGTGCAGGCCGCAGACGCAATTTCTGCCGCACGCCCGGGCGCAAGACGCGAGAACCTGCAAAACTATATCAAGCGTTTGCAGAAGCTCGAAGAGCTGTCGAAATCCTTCAAGGGTGTGGACAGCGCATATGCCATTCAGGCAGGCCGCGAGGTGCGCATCATTGTGAAGCCCGAGCAGGTCAGCGACGAAAAGATGGCGCTGCTTGCACGGCAGATTGTGGAAAAGATCGAGCAGGAGCTCGAGTATCCCGGTCAGATCAAGGTCAACATGATCCGCGAAACCCGCGTGGTCGATGTCGCAAAATAAGCAAACGAAAGGAAGGGCAGTCTCGAGGGACTGCCCTTTTTTGGAGGACAAATGGACATTCTTTATCAGGACGACGCGCTCATCGTCTGCGTCAAGCCGCGCGGCGTCCTTTCGCAGGAGGCGCCGGGACAGGCGAATATGGTGTCTTTGCTGCGCGAGGCAACAAACGGCGAAATTTTTCCCCTCCACCGGCTTGACCGCGTGGTGACGGGCGTCATGGTGTATGCCAAAACAAAAGCGGCTGCGGCGGTGCTTTCCGCGCAAATTGCAGCGCACACATTCCGAAAAACCTACCTCGCCCGCGTGCACGGAGTTCCCGAACCGCAAAAGGGCACATGGGAGGATCTGCTGTTCAAGGACAGCGCAAAAAACAAGGTTTTTGTGGTGCGGCGGGAAAGAAAAGGCGTCAAGCGCGCCGTGTTGTCCTATGAGGTGCTCGCTGTGGACGCGCAGGGAAACGCGCTTGTGAAAATTGCGCTGCAAACCGGCCGCACCCACCAGATTCGCGTGCAGTTTGCTTCCCGCCGCCATCCGCTGCTTGGCGACCGCAAATACGGCGCACGGGACGAAGCGACCTTTTTGCATCTGCAATCGCAGTCCCTTGCTTTTTCTCATCCGGTCACCGGGGAGCAGATGACGTTTTCGATACAAAATGATTGGTGAATGCGGAGCATGACGCCGAAAACAGAAAAGACAGTCGATCGGTCTGAGCGGCTGTCTTTTTCTCTGTGCATTGCATCTTGATGTATGGAGCGATATACATCATGCCCATTCTCTCATTACGCATTACGCATTGCGCATTACGCATTAAAAAGTGTGACCCCTCCGCAGAGGAGGAGCGGAGGGGTCGAGGGGGAAAGAAGAGCTATGAAAGCTTTTCGGAGAGGATTTGTTATCTGCCGAACAGTCTCGCAAAGAAGTTGCGGATGTTGGCGAAGATGTTGCGGATGCTGTTGATGATGCGCTGGAAGAAGTTCGTGGACTGTGCCGGTTCAGGCAGCTTCGCGATTGCGGAGCCGGCGGTTACGACCTGGCCGCAAGCCTGGCAAACCTTGTCGCCGGTGTAGCCTTCTTCGCTTGTCGTTGCAGCTTTCGCATTCACGCCTTCAACGATCGGACCTTCGTGGTTGTTCGCGTCGAGCGGGAGGGTCTTGTTTTCAAATGCCTTGCCGCAGGCTGCGCAGGTGATGGCAGCGGTGCCGGCAGTCTTGCAGGTGGAAGCAGTGATCACGGTTTCGGTCTTGTTTGCATGAGCGCAAACGTCAACCAGAATGCCGGATTCCTTGAGCAGGTTCAGTCCGCAGGGAACAAGGTCAGCTTTGCGGTCTGCGATATCCTGCATGTTGCGCGCAGCGATCTTCGGATCGTTTTCAGCGCCGGTGAAGTATTCCTGAACAGTTTCGCTGTCAGCGTAGCTGCTTGCGGAAACGGTGGTCGGGAAGAAGGCCGCAACGATTCTTTCGGAAGCGTTGATGAGCGCCTTGTTGATGGACACGCCGCCTGCAACCTTGTCTGCCTTGACTTCTGCAAGGGAAAGAAGATTTGCAAAGTTGCCGTTCAGAGCATCACCGAAGATGTAGCCCGGAATCTTCGCAACGTCAGCGCCGCTCTTCACGTTGGAGAACATGGAATCCATCGGCAGAGCCTTATAAAGGATGTCGCCGAGTTTGCCGTAAGCGCCGTTGCCGGAGATCGCATTGATGAACAGACCGTCGGTCAGGTCGATGAAGCGGTCAACCAGAGCTTCAAGGGAAGCTTTCCAGTTGTTGGCGTTGTAGGAAACGTTCAGTGCGAAGTTTGCTTCGCCGAGGCCGAGCTCGGTGGAAAGCTTGGAAGCAGCCTTGTTGGCCACGCCGATTGCCCATTCAGCGCCGGCGAAGATCGCCTTGGTGGCTTCCTTCATGATGTTGTCTTCCGCGTTGCCGCCCTTGGGGATGGCAGTGAAGGTGTAGCCGATGCCTTCGGGAAGTTCAAACTTCGGAGCATATTCGTTGATGAACGCCACAAGCATATCATCAAGGGTGGCTTCGTTCTTTACGATGGCAATGAGGTCTTTGATTTCATCCAGTTCAGCGGGGATGTACTGATCAGCTTCTTTGATGAGGCTGACATACAGCGCTTCGTTGGAAGAAAGGTCAAGCTTGTCGAGCATACCGAAGTCGATGTTGAGGTTAATACCTTCAATATATTCAGCGAAGGTTTCATCATTCTTCAGCGTGTCGATTGTGGATTTTGCAGAAGTGAGAAGCTCGTTTGCCTTGGTGCGGATGTTCGCAATGTTGGTGTCGATGTTATTGGATTCGCTGATGCCGAAATAGTTCATACCGGCGTCGGTCAGGAACATGTCAGCAGCGTCAACCACAATGCGGTTTGCCTGGCCAACAGCACCCTTATAGGATTCATAGCGGCCGTCTTTGAAGAGATCAAGCAGATCATCGTCATAGGTGATGGTATCTTCAATGTAGCCGAGCATTTCTTGAACTTCGCTCAGGTCAAGGCCTTCACCGGCGGGAACGCGGAAGATCACGGTGATGAACGCGGGATCTTTGAACATATCGCCAACAGCATTGGTTAGCGTGTCAATGACCATCTGATCAGCGTCAAAGTTGAAACTCTTTGCGGTGCTAACAAGACTAGCAGCGCTGCCCCAGTCAACTTTTGCGCTTTCCGGATTGAGAAGGTCAACTTCTGCGGTTGCAGTGATCGGGAAAGTGACGTTCACTTTTGCAGTTGCGCTTTCCACTTTGACCTGAATCGCCATGGAGCCGTCGCCCTGCTTGTATGCCTTGTAGGAGAAGGTTGCCTTTGCGTCGGAAACATTGAAGGAGATGCTCTGTCCGCCGACGAAGGGGATGCCTTCGGGAACAGTGAAGTTCGCGCCTTTGCCGTTCACGCCGGTTTTCAGCGTTTCGATGACCGCTTTTTCAGCGTCGTCAAGCACGATGGTAATCGGAAGGTTTGCGCCGAAAGAAGCAAGCTTTTCGGGAGCGATGTTGTCGACATCGACGATCACATCTTTGCCCCAGTTGGTTGCGGTGCCGGAGACAAACGCTTTGTCAGCGTCGGTCATTTCGGAGTTCATCTTGACTTCCACGCCGTCAATGTTTGCGCCATACTGATCCATGTAGGATTTCGCCTGATCGTTCACGTAGATGGTCGGCATGTAATCTTCAATGTTCGTGCTCTTCGGTGTGAACTTGGAGAACTCTTCGTTGCCGGTGTAACCGATGGTGACTTCCGGAATGTCAACGCCGTCAAGGCTGCTCTTCGCTTGCGTGAGTGCAGCGCCGACTTCGTTCACGATGGTGCCGATTGCAGTGTCAAGCTCGCCTTTGTAATCGTTCTGCAGCAGGCCGATGTAAGCCTTGATGATTGCATAAACGTCGGTGGAAGCGTCCTTGGTGCTGAATGCGTCAAACGCAGCGAGGGAAGCGTCGTTCTTGAGGAGACCTCTGAGGAACTGGCCGATGGCGCTGTTGTGGATGCCGTTGTTCAGCGTGTCGTCAAAGGTTTCGCCTTCGGGAATGGTGTAGCCCATTTCACGCGCGATCTCTGCGGTGAACTTTTCCTGAATGTCAAAGCCGTTCTTCAGGTAGTCGTTGTAGAACTCTTTGACAACGGTGTTGGTGTATTCGTCGCTCTCGATGAATTCGCCGATCTTGCCGTAATCAAACGGTGTGCCGTCGGGTGTCCAGGAGAAGACCTTGCCGAATACGTCTTTGTTCGCAGCCATGAAGTCGATCATGCCGTTGAGGAAAGCGATGTCGCCGCCGGTGCGGTCAACGATCTTGTCCCATGCGGTAAGGTTTGCGAAGTCGCCGCCGATGGTTTCAAGCACGTTTTGCTCAATCGCAAGATCTTTGTACTTGATAATGTCGTTCAGGCTTTCGATTTTGCTCAGACCGCTGACCGGGTATTTCGTCACAAAATCATTGAACTGCGCTGCGATGTCAGATTCTTTGATCTTGCTGTCGATCCAGTCAAGCAGGACTGTTGCGGTGGGTTCGGTTTCCGCCGCGGTGGGTGCTGCAGATGCCAGAGGGATCATGCAGGTCATCAGCATGAGAACTGATAACAGTACGGATAAAAACTTTTTCATAACAAATCCTCCTTATGAATTCTTGCCGCTTTTTGGCGCGGCTGCCAATTTGTTTTTGGTTGACGCCTCATGTTCATCAACTGTCTACATTCTATACCCCGACCCCCTGATTCTCAAGCAACAAAAAACTTCCAATTGTCTACCGACCGGTTTTTTATAGTGCAATCTGCTCATATGATTTCCTTTTATCAACTTTGTTTTTGTGAAATTAATAAAATATTAATAAGAACTTAAAATGTGTTGCAAAAACGTCAAAAGTGAGCCACCACTCACCGAAAATGAGAAAAAAGAAGAACCGCTGCACCGGCAAAAATGCGACCGATGCGGCGGCTTTTTTATGTTCCATTCTTTATTGCAGCGCTTCGAACATCGCTTTCAGCTCCTGCACGCTGAACTGTTTCGGGTTGTTGCGCATGAGCATATGCGCTTCGCTCTCGCTTGCCAGCCGGTCAAGGTCAAGCTCGCCCTCGCACTGCGAAAATCTCATGCGCAGTCCGCCAACAGTTTTCAGCCGTGCGATCTCGTCTGCGAGCGCGTCGCAGCTTGCAAAGCCGAGCGACTGTGCCAGCGACTGCAGGCGGCTGTCGGCGTTCATGCGGATGAAGCTGTCCAGCGTGAACGCGCAGGCTTCGCCGTGCGGCAGATGGTGATACATCGAAAGCGGATAGCTGCACGCATGGCAGCCGGCGGTCTTTGCAACGGAAAATGCGAGTCCTGCAAGCAGGGAGCCATAGGCCATGCCGGTGCGTGCATCCCTGTCGCCGGTGCGATAGGCGTTTTCCAAATGCGTAAGAATGACGCGCAGCGCCTCTTTGGCAAACAGGTCGCTCACCGCGCCGTGGCGCACGCTCCAAAACGCTTCAATGGCGTGCGTGAACGCGTCAAGACCGGTGATCATCGTGGTGAACGGCGGAACGGTCATGGTCAGCTCCGGGTCCACGATGCAAACGTCCGGGTAAAAGCTCGGGTGATGGGTCGTTTTCTTCTCGTCGCCGCGGCTGATGACGGAAACGCCCGTAACCTCGGCGCCGGTGCCCGCCGTTGTGGGAACGGCAAAAATTTTTGCACCCTTGCCGGAAAACGGTGCGCCCTCAAAATGCGCGGCGGGGGAATGTTCGCTTTTTGCGCAGGCAGCGGCGTATTTCGCTGTGTCCATCGCACTGCCGCCGCCGAGCGCAAGCACAGCGTCTGCGCCGTGTTCTTTGAGCAGCCGCACGGTCGCTTCCACGCCGGAAAGCTGCGGGTTCGGTTCCACATCGTCAAATACCGCGCAAATCTGCGCCGTGGTTTTCAGCAGCTCGGCGCCTTTTTTTGCAAAAAAGCGGTCGCACACCAGCACACATTTCTGCACACCGTGGCTTTCCAGCAGCGCCGGCAGCTCGGCGAGCTTGCCGAAGCCGAAAATGATCTCCGTCGGCAGACTGTAGGTGAAGGCGTCAATCATAGATCTTGTCCTCCAACGACTGCACTTCGCGCTTTGCGTTTGTCAGCCATTCCTTGCGCCATTCCTCAAGGTCCTGCAAAAAGTCGGTGTTCAAAAACGCTTTGGTCATCTCAATGCCCATTTCGGGTGCGATCAGCCAGCCGCCCATGCAAAGGATGTTTGCGTCATTGATCGCGCGGCACATTTTCGCGCTGTAAACGCTTTCGCACGCCACGGCATAGATGCCCTTGTGCTTGTTGGCAACAATGCTCACACCCGCGCCGGTGCCGCAGATGAGGATGGCGCGGTCATAGGTGCCGTTTTGCACCAGCGGCGCCACGGTGGACGCCACAACATAATAGGGCTTCACATGGTCGAGATCGGTGGTGCCCAGATCGTCGAACGCGATGTTTTCGCTTTGCAGATACGCTTTGATGGCTTCCTTGAGCGGAAAGCCGGATTTGTCGCTGCCGATGGCAAGTTTCATAAGGAGTCCTCCTGAATATAAATAGTATGTTTCCAGTTTATCACGCCGGCTGGTTTCTGTCAAGCAAAAAACTTTGCGCTATTTGAAAAATAAACCGTAAATAAATTGTAAATCCTATTCACAAACGCGAAAGAATGTGTTAAAATACAAATGAATATGCGTATATAAATGTATATGGAGGTGGCGCAGTTGTTTGAGCGCATGGTCAGCATTGATCGGATGGAGACGGCGGTATCGCTGTTCGGCGCGTTTGATGAAAACATTAAACTCATTGAGCAGGCGTTCGATGTCAAGATCATCAGCCGCGGCACTGATCTGAAAATTCAGGGCACAGAGGAAACGGCCGATCTTGCCGCGCGCGCGATCCACGGGCTGCTGACGCTGCTTGCAAAAGGGGAAACGCTCGGCGAACAGAATGTGCGCTATGTGATTTCGCTGGTGCGTGAGGGTGCCGACGACAAGCTGTCCGCCATGGGCGGCGACATCGTTTGCGTCACCGCGAAGGGTAAGCCTGTGAAAGCCAAAACACTCGGGCAAAAGCGCTATCTCGACGCGATTCAAAACAACACCATCGTGCTCGGCGTCGGTCCTGCCGGCACAGGTAAGACCTACCTCGCCGTTGCGATGGCGGTGGCGGCGTTCCGCGCCAAGGAAGTGGATCGGATCATCCTCACGCGCCCCGCGGTGGAGGCCGGAGAAAAGCTCGGCTTTTTGCCCGGCGATCTGCAGCAAAAGGTTGACCCGTATCTGCGCCCGCTGTATGACGCGCTGTTTGAAATGCTCGGTCCGGAAACGTTTCAGCGCTTTCAGGAGCGCGGAGCGATCGAGGTTGCGCCGCTGGCATATATGCGCGGCCGCACGCTCGACGACAGCTTTATCATTTTGGATGAAGCGCAGAACACCACGCGCGAGCAGATGAAAATGTTTTTGACCCGACTGGGCTTCAATTCAAAAATCGTCGTCACGGGCGACGTGACCCAGATTGACCTGCCGGACGGAAAAACATCCGGCCTGCTGGAGGTCGTCAAGATTTTGAAAAATGTGGATGATATTGCGATCATCCGTTTTTCGGAAAAAGACGTGGTGCGCCACCGTCTGGTACAGGATATTATTAAAGCGTATGAAAAATATGAGGAGGCACGCAAGAAAAAATGAAAGATAAGGTGAAAGTGATCATCAGCGACAATCAGAATGTGGAAAAGCTGCCGCGCGGCACAAGAATGCTCATTCGCCGCTGCTGCAACGCCGTGCTCGTGAATGAGGGGTTTCAGGGGCCGGCAGAAATCAGCGTCACCATTGTGGACGACGCGACCATCCATCGCTACAACAAACAATACCGCAACATCGACCGTTCCACCGATGTGCTCTCGTTTCCGCTCGGCGTGGACGGCAAATACGACATCAACAACGACACCGGTGCGCAGATGCTCGGCGATATTGTGATTTCCATTGAGCACGCGCTGCGGCAGGCGGAGCTTTACGGCCATTCGTTCAACCGCGAGATCGCCTATTTGACTGTACATTCCATGCTGCACCTGCTCGGCTATGACCACGAACCCGGCGGGCTGGAGCTGGTGCGTATGCGCGAAAAGGAAGAGGCTGTGCTCACCCAGCTCGGTCTGGTGCGCTCCGGCAGCTACTACACGACGGAAAACTGACGCTATGGAACGATTGAAAAAGCTGTTTCTCGGCTTCTTTTATGCCTTTCGGGGCGTCGGCACATCCATCCGGACGGAACGCAATTTGCGCATCCATCTGGTCTGCCTTGCGTATATGCTCGGCTTTCTGCTCGGCACCGACTGGTTCGTGCTCACGCGCGCGGACTGGGCGCTGCTGATGCTTGCGGCGGGGGCGGTGCTTGCGGCGGAGCTGTTCAACACGGCGCTGGAGCACACGGTCGACCTTGCGACGCAAGCATACGCCGAGCACGCAAAAAAGGCAAAGGACGCCGCTGCGGGCGCCGTGCTGGTGTGTGCGGTCTTCGCGGTGATCGTCGGGCTTTGCATTTTGCTGCAGCCCGAAGCGTTTCGGCAGATGTTTTCCTATTTCAAAGCCCACCCAGTTTCGCTGGCGCTGTTTGCGCTGAGCGCTGTTCCGGCAAATTTGTTCATCTTCCTTCCTTGGCAGAAGCAGACGTGACGGGGAACAGGTGGCAGGGAACAGGTGACAGGGAACAGTAGGGCGGCCATAGTCGCAGAAAAAAAAGCTCCGGTGGAGCTTTTTTCGTTGCGATTCCATTTTTGTCGCGGCAGCGACAAAGCATTTTTAAAGACGCCCGATTTTGTTGAAATACTTGATTATTCAGGGAAAATGTGGTAGAGTAAAAACCGCAGAGAGGTCTGCAAGAAACGGTAGGCGGTTCGCTCTCCCAACACAGAAGGAAACTTCTGCCCGGGAGGTGGTAGCATGGAGTACATGGCTTATGTTGCTTTGATTCTCATTGCAGCCACTGGTTACATTGTAGCTATCAAAAAGTAATCTAAACGAAAACAACCGCCCTAACTGCACTTTGGGTGGTTGTTTTCATAAAGCAACTTAACTCGGAGAGCGACCGCTGAACCGCGACCTCTCTGTATCTTTATTATAGCCGTGCGCAGTGCTTTTGTCAAGCATTGCGGCGGTTTATTTTTTTATAGGGTTGATTTTTCGGGGAAGATGTGGTAGAGTAAAAACCGCAGAGAGGTCTGCAAGAAACGGTAGGCGGTTCGCTCTTCCAAACACGGAAGGAAACTTCCGCCCGGGAGGTGGTAGCATGGAACTGGCATTTGTTGTGCTGATTCTGATCGCAGCCACGGGTTACATCGTAGCTATTAAGAAGTAATTCAGAAAAGCGATAACCGCCCCAGACTCGACAAAGGGACGGTTATCATTAACCAATTCTTTAGAGAGCGACCGCTGAACCGCGACCTCTCTGTATCTTTATTATAGCCGTGCGCAGCGCTTTTGTCAAGCATTGCGGCGGTTTATTTTTTTTATAGGGTTGATTTTTCGGGGAAGATGTGGTAGAGTAAGGGTGCCAAACAAAAACCAAGCAAGCGACATATGTTGCAGGCTTCGCATACATTAAATGAAACCGAAAGGTGCACTTTATAAAAAGGTGCATCCTGCCCTTCCTTTCGAGTTTCTTTTATCGAAGCCGTTGGTTGGTTTTTGTTTGGCGACAAGTAGGACTGCACTTTTTATGCGTCCTATTTGGACGCATTTTTTTGTTATTGGAGGTGCAATTGATAATCAAAGGGCTACAAAAATAAAAGGAGAATCTTAATATGGAAGAGAAAGTTATTTGTCAGAGCAAATCTTTAGGAAAAAAACGTTTATTATTTGTGCCTTGGCTAATTGGATTAGGCGTAGCGTTTGCTATGTTTTTGTTTTTTTCATATGCTATAAGAGCAGAAAACATAAAGGCATATAATCAATATGTGCAAGCATATTCGCCTGCTGTGAATTCTTTCAGCAGTTCAACAGCCAATGCATTAGCCAGTGCTTACATCAGAAACCATAATCCATACGAGGATAAGAGTATACTTACAATCCTGTTTGATGAACAGTTTCGTTACAATGAGTTACCAGGTGCGCTGAATATATGTTCTAGCATTTTGTTTATTTTTTTTGCTTTTGGATTAGTACTTTATCTGTGGAACGCAAAAACAACATTAACAATAACAGATAAACGTATCTATGGAAGAACTGCATTTGGTAAGCGCGTTGATGTTCCACTACATTCTATCAATTCCGTAAAAACAAGTATTTTTAAAGCGTTAACCATTTCAACTTCATCATTTTCAAATCCCAAGTTTTCCAGATTGAAGAATCGCAACAAACTTTATGATATTTTAAGCAAATTGATTGTTCTTAATCAGAGTGGAAAGGAAATGCAGAGTGTTGCTATTGCCAGTAGTGCCGATGAGTTAAAAAAATACAAAGAGCTTTTGGACACCGGGATAATTTCTCAAGAGGAATTTGAACAAAAGAAAGAGAGAATTTTAAAATGTAAGTATTTTATTGTCTTTCAAGTTCAAATCAATCTAATCCTTAAACTATCCTCAAAATCTACCCATCCACTTTTTTCCCAATCTACCCATCCACTTTTTTCCCAAAATGTACGTTTGTCAATGATGTGAGACAAAGTTGTTGAAAAAAGAAGTACGAGATTAGAATAAGCTTAGCGGATGGATGCAAGCGCCTTGGGAAGCGACCGAAGGCGTAGCC